>JAYZFP010000162.1:0-25880 GCA_036336715.1 Planctomycetota bacterium | reverse complement strand
GGCTGCCGGCAGACGGGGATCCTGCCGGGGGGGCTCAAGGTCGAACGCCGGGCAGCCGCTCTCTACAGGTCACTGCAGTCCAAGTACGAAACCAAGCAGGAGGATCCGTTGACGCTGCTCGACTGGGTTGACCTGTTTGCCCTCGCAGTAAACGAGGAAAACGCCGCCGGGGGAAGGGTCGTGACTGCACCAACCAACGGGGCAGCCGGCATCATACCTGCCGTTCTGCATTACTACGACAGATTCTGCCCCGGGTCCAATGAGGATGGCATCATCAAGTTCTTCCTCACGGCGGCTGCGATCGGCAAGCTTTACAAGAAGAATGCGTCGATCTCCGGCGCCGAAGTCGGTTGCCAGGGAGAAGTCGGTGTAGCCTGTTCGATGGCAGCCGGTGCCCTGACCGAGGTGCTGGGGGGGACGCCGGAACAGGTCGAGGAGGCGGCTGAAATCGGAATGGAGCACAACCTTGGCCTGACCTGTGATCCGATTGGTGGTCTGGTCCAGGTTCCCTGCATCGAGAGGAATGCGATGGGTGCGGTCAAGGCCATCAACGCTTCCCGCCTGGCCCTCAGGGGTGACGGTCAACATCGGGTCAGCCTGGACAAGGTGATTGCCACGATGCGGAGAACAGGCGAAGACATGTCGGACAAATACAAGGAGACCTCCCGGGGAGGGCTGGCGCTGCATGAACTCGGCGCTAACGTCCATAGCGTGAACGTAACCGAGTGCTGACCCTGGTCGCTTGCTGTCAGGTTTCACCCCGCGACCAGGATTTTTCCTCGACTTGCCTCAACTTTCAGGAAGGGCCTCTTTTATCCAGCGGCCAAAGTCTCCAGGAGAGACCCGGGTGCCAGCAACAGTCCCGCTGGATGGCCTGTCAAGTTCTCATTCCCTTTCAGTGGCGACAGCAGTTTTTCCTGCTGTCATCGGTAGCGTTCGCAAAGGAAAAACTGAACTCGATAAACCCGATAATCGGTAAAGCCAATTCACCATTCTTTCGATAATTGAGTAGATCAGGTCTTAATGTTGTTTTTTCATTGGCGTCCGCCGATAGAAAATCTGCGAACCCGTTATTGAAACAACACCAGGCGTCAGGGGCGTTTTATCGTGGCAGAAGAAATGAACATGCTTGCTCTGGTTAAGGGCGAAGAAAAATACGTTTTTCTCTTCGATGACAAGAACCGATCCGAAACGCTGCGACAACTGGGGAAATATGCCTCCGACCCCGAGTTGAGTTTCACCTGGTACGACGCAGCTGTGCTGAGCCAGAAGATTCGTGCTGCGGGCGAAGAGAGTGTTCCCCGCTTTGATTCTGAGTCGATGATCGAAGCGGCCGATTTCAATGACCCGGAAGACCTGTTTTATTGATTCCGAACAGCAGGAAGAAATCGCTTTCATGCTGTCAAAACAGAAGGTTGTTGCATGCTGAACGCGATCGACCGCTTCCTGACCTATCTGAAGGTTGAAAGAAACTCGTCCCAATACACGATCAAGTCCTATAGCGAAGACCTGCATTCACTCGCCGATTTCCTGGCCGATGATTCGCATCTTCCCTCCCCGGATCAGGTGACGCCACTCGACCTGCGGGGATACGTGGCGGCTCTTCACGAAGCGGGGTACGCCAAAAGCTCCATCTCCAGAAGACTGGCCAGCCTGAGGAGTTTTTTCCGCTTTGCCCAGCGGGAGGGATTGGTGGAAACCAATCCAGCCAAGCCGCTGAAAAACCCTCGTCCGGAACGGAAATTGCCCCATTTTCTCACCACGCAGGAAATCGGGCGCCTGCTGAAGGCACCTCCACTCGATGACTCGATGGCATTAAGGGACCGCTGCATCTTTGAGGTGCTTTATTCTGCCGGCTTGCGCGTCAGTGAACTGGTCGGGATCAACGATGCGGACCTCGACCTTGAGGACGGATACGTTCGAGTGCAGGGAAAGGGCAAAAGAGAACGCTTGGCGCCGCTGGGGTCCTTTGCCGTCAAGTCAATCAGAAAATGGCAGCAGCATCGCAAAGTCGCCAGGTTGTCCGGAAAAAACGTACCCCTGTTTGTCAATCGTTTCGGAAACCGGATTACCACCAGAAGCATTGGCAGGATGGTCGAAAAGTACCTGCTGCTGACAGGACTGGACCAAAGGACCAGCCCTCACACACTGCGCCACAGCTTTGCCACCCACCTGCTGGATAACGGTGCGGACATTCGCAGCGTGCAGGAGCTTTTGGGACACAAGAGCCTGGTTACCACGCAGATTTATACCCATGTGAGTACGGCCGGCTTGAAGGATATCTATGAAAAAGCCCATCCGCGGGCCCGTGTCAAACAGGCAAGCCGGGAACGGTAACCCCGGGAAGGTTGTTGTTCGCTGAAAGGCAGACTTCCGTGAATCAGGCCGATTGCCCCGTCCAGGGTAGCCGGTCGAGGTCGACATTTCCCCCGCTGAGTATGATTCCGACCCGGGAACCGGCCGGCCAAGCGGTTTTCAAGGCTACCGCAACAGCCACTGCGGAACTCGGTTCGATCAACAGTTTGGTTCGTGACCAGAAAAACTTCATTGCCTCGATGATTTCACCCTCGGTTGCCGTCACGATTTCCGAAACGGCATCACGAACGTAGGGCCACGTCCATTCTCCCAGGCTGGTCAGCAGTCCGTCCGCAATCGTATTTGGGTTGGTTTGGGGAACCAGGCGGTTGGCGGCTTTGCTGCGCGCTGCGTCATCAGCACCTGCCGGCTCCGCGCCGATCACCCGGGTGCGGCAGGATTGGCCCGCCACTGCCACGCAGGTTCCGCTGATCAGTCCCCCGCCCCCCACCGGTGCAATCACAGCATCGAGTTCCCCTGCATCCTGCAGCAACTCGAGGGCGGCGGTCCCCTGACCAGCAATCACCAGTGGATGGTCGTAGGGGTGAATAAAGGTGGCTCCTGTTTCCTGCTCTACCCGGTTGGCGGTGGTCTCCCTTGCCTGCAAATTGGCGGCGCAATCAATTACCGTTCCACCGTAGCCGACCACTCCTTCTCTTTTGACGGTGGGCGCGTTATCGGGCATCACGATCCGAGCCTCGATCCCCCGTTTTTTTGCTGCCAGGGCCAAGGCCTGGGCGTGGTTGCCGGAGCTGTGGGTAACGACTCCCTTTTGAGCAGATTCTTCGTCCAGTTGAAAAACGGCATTGCAGGCGCCCCGGAACTTGAATGCTCCCACTTTTTGCAGGTTTTCGCATTTGAAGAAAAACCTGGCCTGGCACCGCTGATCAAGCGTTTCGCACGTCACAACGGGTGTCCGGTGCACGGTGGAACCAATGGTCTTTGCCGCCAGCAGAATGTCATCAAACGTCAGGGTCATTTCCACTCGGTTTCCACTGTGCCTGGTACGGGTGATCTGCGATCAAAGGGTTCGCCTGCGTCCGGGCCCCGGAAGAGAACCGGTTACGGGATGGGAACCGTCTCGATTGTAGCCGGCAGGACGCTATCCGCAGTAGGAGGGTGTCCAGGGTTGTGCCATCAGCGGTAAATTTCACCCGCAATTTCGTCCCCGGCAAAAGCTGCCAGTGCCTGGGGACTGTGGGAAGCCAGTTCAGGGTCGAGGAAATTCAGGTCGTTGATCCTGACATATTCCTCAAATCGACCTTTGTCAGCTGGCAGGGAGAGGTCCCACGCTCCCTCAACCGTGGCGACCACGTAGGCTTCGCGGGCATCGACGAGATGGCAGATGACTCCCATCTGCTGCGGAGCGACAGGACGAGCGTGATGGAGGCGTGAGTACATTACCGCATCAGCATTAAAGCGTCGCATCAGCCAAACCAGTTGCTGTTCATCGTAGATTCCATCCGCGATCACGGTGGTGGAGCAGGGACCAAGCAGTTGTTGGCTGGCTTCGATCACTTCAAACGCGCCCCGCTGTCGCAGGGATTCCACAATGGAATTCTGCAGCATCACTGCTGATTCACGTTCGGAGAATCGGCTTTCCATTGGCAGGACAACCACCCGGCGGATCGGTTGGGAAGATTGTCGCAGGTGGCTGCCGATATTGGGGACCGCTTCTGCCTTTTTTTTCTGCCACAGGCGGCAACCGCCGGCCGTCGATAGGAGCTGGATCGCAAGCAGAGCCATCAGGATTGCGGAAAGCAGGCGACCCGCTTTTTGCCGAAGACAAGACCTTCCATGATCTTTCATCTGGATTCCATTCATTGTTTTGGAGAGGGCAACTGTTCCGTCCCGGAAACGGGTCCCTGGCGGCTGTTGACAGAATTGGCTCCGTTACTGGGTAGCATGATTGTTTCTGGTTGGGTCGCCCGCAGACGGGGAATATTTTTCTCGAGGACCGGTGCGGGGACGGCCCTCAGTTCCTGGACAACAAAATCACGAAGCTGTTTCAGCAGGTTTTCAACCTCGGTTTCACTCCGGCTGTATTCCTGGGCGAGCGTTCGGAACTTGTCCTTGAGAAGCAGGTTTTCTTCGTTCAGGGAAATGATCTGGGACTCTGATTCGGAGAGCGCAAAGTTGGTCTGATTGAGGGCTGCCACGGTTAACCGAAGCTCTTTTTGCAATGTGCTTTTTTCGGTTTGCAACTGCTGCACCAGCAGGGTCAGGCGATCAATTTCGTCGCTTTGCATCAAAACCCTCTCGGATGCCGTTACGGCCTGGGGTGGCGATACCAGTTGATTGTCGAGTTTAGCGCCGATTGTGTTTGAGAACCTCTTGGAAGAACCGTTGTCGGGGCTGGAAAGTGCCTGGAGCCTCTGTTTTTGGCGGGATACCATACCGATTTCTCTCTGCGCTACGGCATCGGTCAGGCGGTAACTGACAGGGGAGGGGGGTTCACCCTGATTGAGCTGGGCCTGCAATTCAGTGACGATCGCATTGGCTTCTTTTTGATTGAATGAGGATCGGATTGAGCTTGGTGGACCGGCCGGAGACAATGTTTCCCGGTCCGGTTTTTCATAGTAGGCATGTTGGATCGGTTCCATTCCGGGACGGGAATGAAGGGCTGCTGATGCCGCCTGGACCCTGAGTTGACCCGACGGAGCAGGACGGTTGATTATCCGTGTGCTTCCATCACCCCTTTGTCGCATCGTTATGTTGGCGGGCTGGTTGGCCAGGTGAACGCTTTTCTTCCCCGCCGGCTTGCCAGGCATCGGCTTTTTGGAGCCAAACTGGAAACGGGGCAATTTGATTTGAGCTGTCAAGTTTCCACAAAGGGCCAGCAGCACCGCCAGGGCAAGAAGCTGCGGAACGCATCGGCAGAATACTCTATTCCGGTTATTCATATTCACACTCGATCCTGGTGATTTTGCCACACTCACATTGAACCTCAATGTATTTGACATCGTTTCCATCCCGCACCACGTTGATGGAGACCGATTCGCCCCGGTTTTGCACCGATTCCCTGGCGCCCGGCCCGATGATGACTTCGGACGAGTCCGAGTCGATGAATCGGCTTTTGTCGATAAGCGGATTTGACTTGTTCACTGAATCAACTCTCCGTGTTGGCGGTTTCAGCTGGTTCCATGCCCATCCGGACTTCCAGCATCTGTCGTAATTTGAATTCGGCGCGGGTCAGGAGACGGGAAGCTCTCGATTCGGAAATACTGAACACCTGGCCTATTTCCTTGAGCAACATGGATTCCAGGTGGTACATGATCAGAATGGATCGTTCCCGGTCCGGTAGCAGTTCGATACAGTCAGCCATCTGCTCGAGGATTTCACTGTTTTCCACGTTGGCAGCCGGATTCTGGACGGATCCATAACTGAAGCCACCGATTTCGTCCCAGTTTTCAGGAGAACAGATCTTCATGGCACACAAAGTCTCTTCCACCTGTTCTTCGGTGAGGCCCGTTTTTTGGGAAATCAACTCGGGAGTCACGGGTGGTTCAATCGACTCAACGGCCTTCCGGATGACACGAAGGTGTTTCAGGACTTTTTGTGGCAGCTGGGAATTTTTTCTCAGTTCGTCGACTACCGCCCCCCGGATCCGCGGATAGGCAAACGTACGAAAGCTGACCCCTTTGGATTCGTCATACTTGTGAGCCGCCTCGGTCAGTCCCAGCAGGGCAGCCGAATAGAGGCAGTCCTTTTCCACGCCCATCGGCAGGTGAGGCGTCATCGAGCCAAGCACTTTTTGCGCAAACTGCATGTTGTCCAGGATCAGCTCTTCTCGCTTCTGATCTGTCTGGTTGGCCTGGTAACGCCTGGCTGCAACGTGATTTAACTTGATGACCATCAGGACTCTCTAACAGTGAATGACTCGACTGTCTGCAAATGCCTTCCGTGACTACAGGAAAAGGGTGGAAAACCACAAGTTGACAAAAAACATGACGACGCCGACAAACACCGAACCGATAACGACACGCAGGAAAATGTCGTACGGCTCCAGGCCAGATGCAGCGCTGGTCAGAGTGATCACGATTGCCGCCACCAGCATGACAAGCCTGCAGATCGGTAAACGTGGCTGATCAATTTCTTCTTCCATACCTGTCGTCTAACGTTTCCTGTTTCTTAGTGTGGATGTTCTGTCAATCATGATGCCGCCTGCAAAACCGAGCCATTTTCGGAAACCGGTTGATCGAGGATCGGCGAATTGGTTCGGGAGCTGGATTGGGAGACTTCGAATACCTGTTCGTGCCGCAAATAAGCGGTCGCGGCAATCTGCATGTCCCGCGGAATTTCCGTAAATGAAATCACTGAAACATCGGGCAGGGCCCGGTAGATCGCGTTCCGGATGGGTCGCCGCATCGTAAAATCGGTCAACAAGGCAACATTCTCCTCCTGGACGGCATACTTTTCCCAACATTCCCGGACCAGTCGGACAAAGTTCTCCAGCGGTTTGGGTGGCAAAGCGAGGTTCCCTTCGTGGACCATCTCACGGAGTTGGGATTCCAGGCGGGGATCCAGCATGATGACCTGGACTTCGTTATCGCCGTTGATAAACCGCTGGCAAACGGTGTGTCCGATGTCCTGTCTCACCAAATCGCAAAGCTTTTCATGTTCCTTGGCCTGAACTCCATGATGCGCGACGGACTCCAGGATGTTTTCCAGCCCGGAGATCGATACTTTCTCCGACAACAGGTTGGCCAGGACTCTTCGCAAAGTCCCCATGCGAATCACTTCGGGTTTCAGTTCACCGACCACCGTCGGTGCCGTCACTTCGACCTTCTGGAGCATCTGTTGCAGGTCTTCCAGACCCAGCAACTCGTGGGCGTACCTGCGAAAGAGCTCACTAAGATGAGTGATCAGTACCGTCGGCATGTCGACCACGGTGTAGCCGCCGATCTCGGCCCGTTGTTTGACGGTCGCGGAAATCCACTTTGCCTGCAAACCGAAGGCAGGTTCGATCGTTTCTTCACCCTCGATTTCAAGCGTTGCATTCCCGGGGTTGATTGCCAGGTAATGCCCGGGTACCAGCTCGCCTTTGCCGACGGGCCGGTTGTTGATGAACACCTCGTAGCTGCTCTGTGGCAGCTCCGGGTTGCTTCTCAGACGGATCTGGGGCACCCAGAATCCATCGCTGCTGGCGAGTTCGCGCCGCAGGGTATTGGCACGCTCCTGCAAACCAATGGTCTTGCCCGACTCAATCACACCTGCAAGGCCCAGGCCAACTTCGATCAGGATACGGTCGTTTTGAACGAATTCCGTCAAGGTTTTTTCTTCACGGGATTCGGCGATTTCCGTACTGGATGGCGCTGGTGCTTTCGTTTCTGATGCCGGCGAAGCCTCCTTCATCCGTCGTGCCATGAAAAAGCAACCGATGGCCAACAGGAAGAAGGGGATCTTGGGCAATCCGGGAATCAGGGCGATCATGGCCAGGATAAACGAACCGATAAACAGTGGCTTACGAGACGAGAGCATCTGGGCACCGACTTCCTGGCCAAGGCTCTTGTTCGAGGAGGCCTTGGTCACCAGGATACCGGAGGTAGTGGCGATGATCAGGGCGGGAATCTGTGAAATCAGTCCATCCCCGACGGTCAGGCGGCTGTAGGACTGCAGCGCATCCCCGATGGAAAGTCCCGCCATCATGCCGATGATGACGCCACCGAAAATATTGATCGCGGTGATAATCAGCCCGGCGATCGCATCTCCCCGGACGTACTTGCTCGCACCATCCATGGCTCCGTAGAACTCGGCCTCCCTCGTCAGGTGAGCGCGGCGGGATCTTGCTTCGTCATGGGAGATGGTTTGGGCCGCCAGTTCCGCATCAATGGCCATCTGTTTACCGGGCAGGGCATCCAGGACGAACCGGGCATTGACTTCAGAAATACGGGTGGCTCCCTTGGTGATTACGATAAATTGGATGATGACCAGGATCAGGAAGATCACCACACCCACCACGAGAGAGTTACCGACGACCATCCCACCAAAAGTGTCGACGATTTTTCCCGCATCACCATCGGAAAGAATCAGGCGGGTTGTGGCCACGTTCAGGGCGAGCCGGTAAAGGGTCAAAAGCAAAAGCAGGGATGGAAACACCGAGACTTCCAGTGGTTCCCTGGCATTCAGCGTGACCAGCAACAGCATGACTGACATGGCCAGGTTCAAGGCAAGGAACATGTCCAGTACAAAAGTCGGCAAAGGGATCAGGAGTACCGTGAACACGGCCAGCGCACCGACAGCGATTGCCATCTCACTCCGCATGGCGAAGAAAGTGTTGGAATCGGTCGAATTTGCCTGTGCCTCAGCCATGGTTCCGTTTTTATTCTCCGTCAGACCTCAAAACTCATTGCCAGGGTTCCGACCACCAATCCCCAGCCATCCACCAGAACGAACAGCATGAGCTTGCAGGGTGTGGAAATAATGACGGGTGGCATCATCATCATCCCCAGCGACATCAGGACAGTTGAAACGACCAGGTCGATCAGCAGAAAGGGAATGTAGATGCAGAAGCCCATGATGAACGCCAGTCTCAACTCATGGATGATGAAGGCAGGTACGATCACATGGGGTGGTACTTCGTTAAAGTTGCTTGCCTGGGTGGTGTTCGAGATTTCCATGAACATGTCAATCGATTCGTGACCGGACTCGTTGTCGAGTTGCTGAAACATGAATCCGAGCATTTCATCCTTGGCCAATTCAAAGGCTTCTGCCATGGTGACCTGCTGTTCGAAATATGGATTGACTGCCTTTTGGGTAATGTTGTTAAAGGGTTCGGCCATCACGAAAAGAGTCATGAACAGTGACAGACCGATGATTACCTGGGTTGGCGGGATTTCCTGGGTCGATAGCGCCCTGCGGACAAAAGAGAGGACAATCACGATCCGGGTGAAAGCCGTGATCGTGACAAGGGCCCCGGACAACAGGACCATCGCACCCAAAAAGAGCGCGATCTGCAGAGGTGGCGCGAGGTTCTCAAAGCCCGCTGACTGGACGGCCTGGTCCGCGAACGATCCCATCCCGGATCCATCCGCCAAACCGCCGACAGAAGCAGCAGCGTCGGTGGCGATATCGGTGGGATTCTCCGTTTGCATTTGACTGTCCTTGTGCCGCGAAGATCAGAGGTTCCGTTCCTGCCCGGATGCCCCATCCAGTTCTTCCACAAAGCTGGATGGGAGGCAGACCATTGACTTGATCCCGGATTGGTCGACGCCGACCACGATTTTGTGGTGCTTGACCTGTACCACGTGCAGGTGGCATTTGGAGTTCAGAGAGGTGCGTTCGATGACAGCGGGGCGGTTTTCGCCGGCTGCCGAATTCATGCTGGATTTGAAACCCATTTTTTTCATCACCAGGATCGACAAGACCGAAATCACCAGAATGGCGACCGTGGAGTAGGAAACATTTTTCATGGTTTGCCCGATGTTGACTCCCCGGGGAGCCGAGTCTTTCGACTGGCTGCTCAGGTCAGAGCGATAGAATTTCCTGCTATCGTTTGCCTGCTCCTGTTTTTTGCGAGCGTTCCGGATACCCGTTGTTGATTCCGCATTTTGCCCGGTGACATTTTCACCCTTGATTGTGGATGCCGCTGATGAGGTGGGAAATTCCCGAACTCGAGGGGCGGGAGCCGGGAGTGAATGAGGCTCCTCCAAAAGGCGCTCGTCAGAAGGCGCTTTGGAGGTGCCGAAATTCCAGCCGGTTTCCACACGCTGTTCCGGTATCGATTCTGCCGAAATTTCGGTGTGCGAAGCCGGGACGACGCTCGAACCATGGCTGGGGTTGTTCCGTGAATACGAAGCCTGTATTGCGGCAAAATTCCCCCGTTGCAGATTTGCCGTTCGCATCGATCGGGAAGGGACCCCGGATCCCTCGAAAGAAGGCGTGAGCGTTGCCTGGCGGCTGGCTTCCTGTTGAGCATCCCGTTCCGCCTGTTCAATCATGGCCTCGATCTGACTTATCGATAGCCGGGTTTCAGGGGTCAGACGGGTATCACCAGCTGCATGCTGTTGGGCACCTTTTGGTGAGTGGCCGGGCAGGTTTGCCTTGTGGTTGTGTTCGGAGGCATGGCTCTTTTTGCTGCGAAAGCTGCCGCTGTACAGCTGAATGGCAGGCTCTTTGTTGTCGGCGATGTCCTGGCAGGCGTCTACCGCAACCATGGAAGGCAGGCCGAGCGTGATCAGTGCGCAAAAGATAATGATTGCCCCGCCCTGTCTCGAATACGGGGGACTGGTCGTAGTTTCCAAATTCTTTCTGACCCGGGTTGTCATGAAACTTGCCGACGTTGGTGTTGCAGTCAATTCTTGTTGGCTTCAATTTCCTTGATTCTTATGGCAAAACAATCGTCAATCACGACGACTTCGCCACGGGCAATCCGGACGCCCTGCGCCATCAAATCGATGGGTTCGGTAATCGTGCGATTCAGCTCAAGAACCGACCCTTCACCCAGCTTCAAGACATCACCAATCGGGATCTGGACACTGCCCAACTCCGCAGCCACGTGAACGGAGACATCATAAAGGCGTCCCATTGCTGACGGCTGGTCCTGGGTAGATGAGTCCTGCAGGTTGGCAAACTGCGGGACATGCGCGGAGACTTTTTCCACGTCCTTCGGGTCCGATGGCAACCCTTGATTAACGAAATTTCCGGCAAGTTGGTCTGCCGGGTTCTGGTTTTCCATGTCCATGCTCATTGTCTGCCCTCCATTCGTAGCGTTCTGCTCAGGACAAGTTTTCACTGATTTTGATGGCCTGGTTGTTTCCGTGGCGTCCGGGCCAGGCCTTGAATTTATGCTGTTCTTCGATGGTCACTGCCAAGGGGTCGGTGATCTTCTGATCGAAGACAATCACATCACCGACAGACAGCTGTTCGATTTGTGCCACGCTCAACTCGGCGTTGCCAAGGAAAACGGACAGTTTCACCTTCATTTCGTTGGCGTGTTGAATCAACGCCTCGCGAGATTCGGCCTGCTGTTCGGAGACGAGAAAGTTAGACTCCGACAGCAGGTCATTGAACGCTCCCTGCGGGACATACCAGTGAAGGCCGAACTGATGGTTGCCCAGGCGGACCGTGAAGTTCAGGCTGAGCATCAGGGTTTTGGGGCCGTACAATCGACTCCGGTGGGGCATTTCCTCGCAGCCGCGGCATTCCATGAAAAGTGATTGCTGATCCACCCAGGATTCACTGAGCGAACTCACCATTTCACGAATGAACATTTCGAACAGGGAAAATTCGACCGTGGAGAGTCCACGGTCTTCCAGTTCACCGCCGTCCGTTTCGCCATCCTGCAGCAGTTGAGAGGAATCACCAGTCATTTCCATCACAATTGCCAAAGCCGCTTTTCGCTCCATGACGATCAGTGATTCATATTGATCTTCGGCGAAAGCAACATTGAATCCCAGGCTCGGATTGGGCATCCTTCCCTTGAGCACGGCAAATGAAAACGCGGTGTCGTTTTCCAGATGCACATCCAGCTCGGAGGGCACAATCGCGGACCATTTTTCCCGGAACAGGTTGCGGAAAGAGTTCATCCAGTGTTTCAGTTGTTGCCCGGTGTCGGACGCCAGGCCTCCAGGCGATTTGAAATCGTAGATGATTGGATCAGTGGTGACGGCGGAATCGCTCATTGGACATTGAACTCCAGAAACAGGACGCCTTGTATCCGTTCGACACCATCCAAAAACAACGTGGTATTGAAATGGTCTCTGATTTCCCTTCGCAACCGATTGTGACCGGCCCGACCCCGAATCGAACTCATGGATTGACTGGCCAGGAAACTGTTCAGCCAGTCCTGCAAGAGGTTCTTTTTTTCTGTTACCAGCTTGGCGACCTCTGTTTTGTCTTCTTTTGCAACCTCAAGCGAGAGATTGACTTTCAGGTACCGGGTCAGGTTCGGCTCATCAAGATTGGCTGTTACTTTGCCGAATTCGATATATTCGATCTCAATATCTTCCCGTGGGATCGCTTTGGTCTGCTTTTCCTCGGTTTCGTCTGTTGCGCACGAAGACAGGAGTACCGGGGTAAAAAACCCAGCGGAAACCGCAACAGCAATAAAGAGAAAATTGAAAATCAACGGCAGGATGCCGCCTTTCTTTTTCTCTTCTTTCTCTTCGTTTGTTTTTTCTTCTTCTTCAGCCATCGCCATCAACCCCGGTAAGCTGTCCCGGGTCTGCCCAATGTTGAATTAAAACGATTACGTAAAATCTATCGGCGACCAGCAATCACCGACTGGAAATAAATTGGTTGAATTTTTGAACGAAAGTGGCAAGTCTTTTGTTAACGATGCTTTGCTAGCTCTTGCGAGTGCCTGCTTTGGCAATAGCAGGTTTTTCGTAGAGGTCCTTGGGGCAGTGTAGATAGACCCCGAGGCAACATTAACAGGAACCGGGGATCGTTCGAAAGATCCACAGTGAGCATTGCATTTTGGGAGAGATTTTTTGGATCGCTGTCGCACGATCACACCGTTTATATTGATCCAAAACGGTGTGTTTTGCAATGAGGTATCTGGACGGCTCAGCGATATTGTTCTCGATCAACAACCGGGAAAATATTTCTACATCTGCCCTTATTTGTTTCCGAATGCAGCATCCTAGCTAGCAGACCCGTTTGGGCAACAGCTTCCCCGAAAAACCGAAAAACAGCATTTTCTTACCTAACCGGAATTATTGGCACGTTGTTTGCCTTAAGGACTTGCGTCGCGAACTTGGGGGTTGAAAAAAGTAGACATGTTTAACGGTTTATACAGCAGTGCGTCCGCACTCAACATGAACCTTCATCAGCAGGATCTGATTGCGCACAATTTGGCGCACGTCAACGTTCATGGTTTCAAAAGATCCCTCCAGACCGTGTCCACTTTTGAGGATTTTCTTCCCCAGGGCATGCAGCCGAACGATCCGGAAGCGCCGGAAACCACGATGAATATCGATGGTTCCCGGATAGTGGACCAGGTGACGGACTTTTCCCAAGGACGAATCGAGGATACAGGCGACCCGTTGAACGTGGCCCTCAATGGTAATGGGTTTTTCGTCGTCCAGGGTCAGGATGGACCGCTCTACACTCGCAATGGAAATTTCAAACTGAACGAAAACAGCGAGTTGTGCCTGGCGGGAGGCCAGGTCGTGCAGGGCGAAGGGGGGCCAATTCAAATCAACGATGTCAACTCCTTGAAGATCTACCAGGACGGCACCGTGATGGTCAATGACGCCGAGGTAGGCAGGTTGCAAGCGGTCAACTTTGACCCGGTCCAGGACCTGGTCCCGGCAGGCACGACATTGTTTCTTGCGCCGCCCGAATTGAATCCCCAGCCCATCGAACGGGGTGCAATCCAGTTTCAACAGGGGCACCTGGAAATGTCCAACACGCAAGCGGTAAACGAGTTGATCAGGATGATCGCCGGCATGAGGCACTTTGAAGCAGCCCAGAAATCGTTGACCACCATATCGGAATCGATCAGTAAGCACACCAGCCTGCAATCGGCCTAGGAGAGTAACCCATGTTAAGAGCTTTTTTTTCGAGCGCAACTGGAATGCGTGCGCAGGAAACCCTGATAGATGTTACGGCGAATAACCTGGCGAACGTCAACACCAGCGGTTTCAAGAGGCATCACGTTGATTTTGCCGACCTGCTTTATTCGAATGATCGGCAGGCCGGAGGACAGGTGACCCAGAACCAGACGACTCCGGTCGGTTTGCAACTGGGAAGTGGTGTCCGGGTGGTGGGTACCACGAAAATCTTTTCGCCGGGCAGCACAACGGAAACCAATAATCCGTTGGATATTGCCATCGAGGGAAGCGGTTTTCTGCAGATCACGCGGCCGGATGGAACGTTTGCCTACACACGTGCCGGTGCTCTCCGGTTGGACGTCGAGGGAAACCTGGTGACGGGCGATGGAGCTTTGCTGACAAACAGTCCCCAGATTCCGGACCGAACGCCCCTGGAGAACATCACTATCGGTGTGGACGGCACCGTGACCGTGATGGTGGAGGGTCAGCCTCAACAGGTCGGTCAGATTCAGTTGCACATCTTTCGCAACCCGGCGGGCCTGGAAAACATTGGTGGAAACCTGTTGGTGGAAACGCCTGCTTCCGGGCCGGTGCAGTCGGCGAATCCCGGAGAGCAGGGTTTCGGCTTGTTGCGGCAGGGGTTCCTCGAGAGTTCCAACGTTGAGGTGGTGCGGGAGCTGGTATCGCTGATATCAGCCCAGCGAGCCTATGAAATCAATTCACGGGCCATTCGGGCGGGTGATGAAATGCTATCCAACACCGCGCAGATTGTAAGGTAAACCAGATGCAAAGATCCGCAGCTCTTCCAGGCCTGATCATGTGGGCCCTCGCGATGGGTTTCTTTTCCGCTACCGCATCTTCCCAGGTGATTCGTTCGAAATTGCCTGTTCAGAAGCAAACCGCGGGCCGAGCCCAAATCGCACTCTATACCACGATCAAGGCAAAGGCGGACAGGCCGGAGCAGAAACCCGGAGGCACCATCAGGATTCGCGATGTCGCTCGGGTTTACTCCAGTGACCTGTTGCTTCGGGCAAACCTGGAGGCGCTTGATTTGGACAGTTGGCCTGAACCCGGCAAGTCGGTGAAAATCAGCAAGTCGCACGTTGACTTGAGGATCCAGCTCTCGGAGCTGGACACCACATCGATTGTGGTTGTCGGCCCGCCAGCGGTTAAAGTACTCGGGCCGGTATCGGGCAAAGGCCCCGTCGTCACGGCAGCCCCCACTGCCAACCATACCCTGCGAAACCGCCTGGTGGATTCGATCCGCAACCAGGTTTCCATGCAACACAGCCTGGCCGCTGATGAAACGGTCGTGGTTGAATTGACAGGTAAAATTTCACTGCCGGATAAATATGAACCCACGTCCGGGAACGGTATGGTCCAGGTCGTTTCCGATGGAGAGTCATTGATTGGTTCGCGTCAGATCGAGTTTTTTGTTGCCGATGGTACGCGGGTCATCAAGGGAAGCTGTCAGGTGTCGATCATCGTGGGGAAAAAAGTAAACGTTGCTACGCGTGCGATTCCACGTGGTGAACTGGTTACCGCCAGTAATGTTTCGAGCAAGCTGATATTTTTCAAATCATCGAAGATTGAGTTGGCAACTGGCGCGGAGGCATTTGGCCAGTATGCGGGCCGGGAAATTCGTCCAGGAACCCAGATCAAAACCACGGATCTTCTGTCTGCCAGCAGGAAGAATTCCGAATTCGTGGTTCGCAAGGGGACACCGGTAACAGCCATTGCGGTTCGAGGTACGTTGACCACCCGACTCAAGGGGGCCATTTGCATGCAGCAGGGGAGAGTCAACGATGTGATTCTGGTTCAGAATCCAAAAAGCAAAAAGACTTTTGCGGCTTTGGTTGTTTCCGGTGACCAGGTCGAAGTCAGGTAGATTTCAGAAGGGGCAGTGATGAAAAAAAGAATCAAGGCCAGCGTCCTGATCGTGGCACTCTTTTCGCTTGTTCCCGGTTTTGCGGAAAACCGGGCAGAAGCCCAGTACTCCCGGCAGCCTCAAGTCAGGCGGGCGACTGCCATGAGCATGAATGCCGATTTGAATCGCGCCAATGCGCTTCGTTATTTCCGGGGGAGACGAATTGGTGACCTGATTACCGTCGAAATCAATCTGAATACCCAGCTCGACAATCAGGATCAGCGTTTGATGCGCAAAAACACCCAGACGACTGGTTCGGGGGCCGGATCGGCAACCGGGGCGCCAGAAGTAAATGCGCAATACGATACGGCGTCCAACCGGCAATTCCAGGGGGATACCCAGCTGCGGGAGACCCGCCGTTTGGTCGACAAGTTCACTGTCTCGGTACGTGATATTGATCCGCGGACAGGAAATCTTGTCATCCAGGGATCAAGAGTCGTTGGGGTGCAGGGGGATGCACGCACCATTGTTCTCAGTGGTTTGATTCATCCCAGCGATATGAACCAGAACAATTCGATCAATGCCGAGCTCGTTTCCAACCTGAGTATTCGCTACCAGGGAAAGGGTCCGGAAACCCGTTATTCAAAAGAGGGTTGGCTGATGAAGACGGTTAGCAAGATCTGGCCGTTTTAATCTCTCAGCAGGGGCAGGAACATGAAAGTCAATCGACCATTTGTTTTCAAGGCTGTCGCAGTCATTCTGCTGCTGGGCCTTGCTGGTTCTGCGGATGCACAAACCGCGACGGTAGAACAATTAACCGGCCCGACCTCCAGTCCGGTTCGCGTGGAAACCAGACCGCTGGATGTCAGGATCAAGGACATTACGGATATCGAGGGTGTCCGAACCCACGTCTTGACCGGGTTTGGTCTTGTGACCGGGCTGGATGGAACCGGTTCCAACGATGAGCAGACCCGGCGCATTGCGCTCAACATACTTGAGAATAGTGGAGGTTATGTTCCCGCTGATTTTCGGGATACATTTTTAACCAGTTTCAAGTCAACCAATCTCTCCATCGTTACTGTGCGGGCAGAGTTACCGCCCTTTGCCTTCGAGGGACAGAAAATAGATGTCACGGTTTCGGTTTTCGACAGTGCAACCAGTCTGCAGGGTGGAAAACTGAGCTTGCTGACACCCCTTTACGGCCTTGATAGACAGGTTTACGCCCTGGCCTCGGGAACCATTCTGGTAGGGGGATTTTCTGCCAGCGGGCAAAGTGCCAACATCCAGAAAAATAATGTCACAAACGGGGTCATTCCCCTTGGGGGTCATGTCGAGAAAACTCTCTGCCAACCCAACCTGGGGGCTGAGGGGTTTGTCGATTTCCATGTTCGGAACCAGGATCGGATGACGGCGGTTCGGGTGGCCGAAGCAATCAACCAGAAGTTTCCGCAAAAGGCTCAGATTGTCGGCAACCAGGCGATTCGAGTCTGGGTGCCCGTCCGACAGACCCAGAGCGAGACAGAAAAATTTCTTTCCGAGATCCAGGAATTGAGAGTGGTTCCCGATTCCAGGGCACAGATCATCGTCAACCGCAATAGCGGAACCATCGTGATTACGGAAAACGCCACGATGCGGCCGGTAATCACCAGCGTGGGCAACCTGACCATTGCGACCACTGAAACCCCCCAGGTCAGCCAGCCGGCACCTTTCGCCGGAGGTGATACGACGGTGACTCCCCAGACCAATATCCAGGTGAATGAAGATCAGGCCAGTCTGCGGCTGCTGCCCGGTGCCCGGTCCTTGAGGGATCTGGTTGAAAGCCTGAATTCGCTTGGTTTTACTGCCCGGGAGATGATCGACGTTCTCTCGACCATCAAGGCTTCCGGGGCCTTGCAGGCAGAGTTGATTGTCCAGTAGCAGGTGTGATAAAGGTGTGAGATGGACATCCCGATGATCCCCAATATCCCAAATTCCACGAGTTTGGGGCTGAATCAGATTTCTTTGGCAGGAAAAATCGCTGCAAATGGCAAAGTCTCGCCCATTGATTCGATTACCTCTGGTGTATCCGGAGAGAAAACCGCTGAATTGGCTCGGCATGGTAAAGCGGAGGGCAATCCTGGCGGTGCCAGCCCGACTGGCATCCAGGCGGCGGCTTCGCAGTTTGAAGAGCTTTTTGTTTCTCTCATGCTGAAGCAGATGAGAGAGACCCTGGACGAGGGACTGTTCGGTAAGGATTCTTCTGACTCCCTGGGCGCCATATTTGACATGTACATGGGAAAGCACCTGGCCGCTTCCAGCCCACTGGGCGTGGGAAAGGCCGTTTCCGCCTACCTGAAAGCGGGGCAGCAAAGTGAATAAATCAACAATGAACGATCCACAGGTTCTCGATCAACTGGGTGAACGATGCGCCGTGCATCTTGAAAACGAGGCCCTCGTACTGAAGGAATTTGTTCGGGTCTGCAGCAGCATCCGGGAGTCGCTGGGCATCGCTGATGAAGGCATGACCGAAAAACTGAAGACGGAACAGACCCGCATTGAGCAGGAGTCCCGGGTCATGAACCAGGAGCGGATCGATCTGCGAAAGGCCATTGCCGAATTTCTCGATCGCCCGGTGGAGGCAACTTCGATCAAGGCTCTGGAAGACCACCTGACCGGCGAGATGGCAAGCCGAATTGCCCGTTTGCGTGACGAGGTGGAGGGTTACGTATCCGAGATTCAGGATTTGAGTCGTTCAAACGCCATTTTGCTGCAGCACAATATTGACATCTTTCATCGCATGCTCCTCTCGCTAAGCGGTCAGGACCAGTGCCAGACCTATTCACCGAATGGAACGATCAAGGGGTCGAAATTGAAAAGCCAGTTGACGATTGCCGAAAATGATTAAAAGACGACAGGAGCATTTTGGCCGTTTGCCCGGGAGAAGATCAAAACACGGCCAGCCGGATCAGGAAAGAATTCGGTAGCAGGGAAGTGCATCGGTACCCGAAATCCGCATCCCGGCGACCCATCGTAAAGGAATATTCATGCTTGCGTTTCAATCAGGAATCTCGGCACTTCGGGCCAATCAGGCTGCGCTGCATACGGTCGCCAACAACATTGCCAATGCCAATACACCCGGATATCATCGCCAGCAGATTCGCCTGACAAACAAGCAGGGTTTTGCGTCGGGCAACCTGCTACTGGGTGCCGGCGTGAATGCGGATTCCATTCACCGCGCGTTCAATCGGGTGGTTGAGGAATCCAAGCTGGAGAACCGTTCGGCACTCTCTTCGGTTAATGAACAACTGGCCATCTACCGGCAGGTTGAAACGGTGCTCGGTCCGGGGCAGGGATCCATTCACGATAAACTCAACACCCTGTTCTCCGACCTGCGGACACTCAGTACCGAGCCGGACAATGCCAGCAAACGGTCGATCTTTGTCGATCGCCTCCAGTCACTGACCCGGGAAATCCAGACGGTTTCCGGCCGGCTCGATAACCTGGAGAAGGAAGTAAACCGTCAACTGGAGCGTGATGTCGATACGGTTAACAAGAATCTCAGTGACCTGTTCGGATTGAACCAGAAGATTCGGAATGAGCAGAGCCGCGATCGTCAGCCCAATGACCTGTTGGACCAGTTTCACCAGAAACTGAATGACCTCAATGGATTGATTGACATTGCAGTCACTCCATCAGAAAAAGGGGGCTACACCTTCCAGCTTTCCGGGGGCACATTTTACTTCGATTCCAACGATTTGCGGATCGAAAAAGTGGGTGAGGCCTTTGAGCAAACCAGTATCCGGATCGAGGGCAGGGAAATTGAAGTCAATGTGACCGGTGGTCGGATTGGGGCCTTCCAGGAATTGCAAAACAGCGGGCTACCCAATCTGCGCAGCCGTCTCGACACGTTGACCAACCAGCTTCTGTTCGAGTTTGACCGTACTCATTCGACGGGACTGCCGCCGGGAGGAGAATTTCGGGCGATCACGGGAACCCGGGCCGTTTCCAGCAATTCCGGCCCCCTGGTCGAAACCTCGGCTTTCCAGCAGCTTCAGGCCGGTTCACTGTTTGTCTCCGTTACTGACAATGCAACCGGAGAACGAACTCTCGAAGAAATTGTTTTCGATCCGGCAACGCAAAGTCTGGATGACTTGGCAGCTGCAATGAACTCCATTCCCAACCTCAATACGCAGGTTTCGCCGCAGGGCTTTCTCTCGGTATTTTCGGCTCCGGGGCACGAGTATGATTTTGCGGGCCGTCTGCCGACCTCCCTTGACCTGGGAGGCTTTAGCGGCAGTTCGATTCCCGGTGTTTCCGGCTCTTTTTCGGGTAATGAAAACGACCTTTATACGTTTACCGCACTCGGATCAGGAACCATCGGAGTGACCGACGGTTTGCAGGTCCAGGTCACCGATCAGGCAGGAGCCGTGGTGGGGACACTCGATATCGGATCCGGTTACGAGCCTGGGGCGAGTCTTGATTTTGGCCAAGGGGTCAGTCTCCGTTTTTCTTCCGGTACCGTTTTCGGTGGCGAAAGTTTTTCAACACCCATGGTCAGCCAGGCCGACGAAACCGGTGTGCTGGCGGCCCTGGGAATCAATTCTCTTTTCCAGGGGACCAGCCCCGCGACAATTGCCGTCAGTGACCGGGTCGCTACGGATCCGGGCAGCCTTGCATTCAGCCGCAACGGTTTGGCGGGTGACGGTGCCAATATTGATCGGTTATCTGATTTGCAGAATCGGAATACGATTGGCAATCTTGCTTTCGAGGAATACCTGGAACAGATCAATATTGATGTTGCACAGCAGGTCAGCCTGCTGACTACCGAGCAAACAAATCTTGAACTTGTTGGAAACCAGATTGATCAGGAAATTGACTCCTTGTCTGGCGTCGACCCCAACGAAGAGATGGTCTATCTACTACAGTACCAGAAAGCTTACGAGGCTTCCGTAAGGGTCATTTCCACGATGGATCAGGTCCTGAATGAACTCTTCTCCATTATCCGATAACCCAAACAACCGATAACCCAAACAACCGATAACCCGGAACCGGCTCAATCCAAAACATCGCAAGTCAAACCGTGTCATGAGTATCCGAAGCACCATCAATCTGGTTTCCGCACAGGCCCGCTACTACAGCCAGGTCCGGCAGAACAACCTGGCTTTCCTGCAATTCCAGGCCAGCAGTGGACTCAAGCACCAGCGGTTGTCGGACGATCCCATCGCCTCGGAAAGGCTGTTTTCACTGAAGAGGACGGTCAACAGTCTGGACGCCAACAAGGCGGTCATGGACGAGGTGGAAAGCACACTCAACCTGAGCGTTTCCAATTTGACGGAAGCCCATCAGATTGTTCGCAATCTCCAGCAAATCTCCATCCAGGCCCGCCAGGCAGACGATGCCGAACTGCCAATCCTTGCGAGCCAGGTGGATGACCTGCTGGGTCGCCTGGTGAACCTGGCCAACGCAACCGAAAACGATCGTTACCAGTACGGGGGACAGAACGACAAGACGACCCCCTATGTCCGCAACCCCGAGGGAGACTACCCGCCTTACCTCTACCAGGGCGGTAATGAAGCCCTCGAAGTGACCATAAGTGAGAATATCCGGATGGACATATACAGGCCCGGCCAGGAGATTTTTGGTTCCCTGGCGCGGGGTGAAACGGTGTTCGTTGGGGAGACAGGTGCAAAACCTGGCGCCGGTACCGACAGCGCAAAAATTCAGGGGAGCCTGCAGGTAGTTCATTCCCTGACTTCCTATCCGGGTGGTTCGGGAGTGGCAGCGGGAACCGACTCGGTCAACGGTGACACGATCATCGGTGCGCTGGGAACGCACCAGTTGAATCTCATCGACACAAGTGGCACCGGGGCCTCCGGGACGGTTCAACTCAATGGTGGGCCGGAATTCAACTGGAGCTCGGCGGATGATAACCTGAAAATTGAAGGTCCCAAGGGTGAAGTCGTTTTCCTGGACACGCAGGGCATCGCTGCTGGCTTCAGCGGCGCAGTTGACCTGGTTGCCGATGGTACGCTTTCGGTGGATGGCGGTGTGTCGACGGTTCCCATCGATTTTTCGAACAACCAGCTGTTGACCGACACACAGACGGATGATGTGACCAACGTGGATTCTTCCGAAATTGTTCGTGTCGGATCCGAGCTCATCGAGTACACCGGGACGAGCGACCTTTTTTCGACGATTACCGAATTGAAGAACGACCTGCTCAATTCCAGAGGCCTGGTTGGCAAACAATGGGACCAGTCACTCCTCAGGAGGGGGCAGGACCTGGAAGGTCACGCCAACGCAATTATCGAGACTGTTGGAGAACAGTCTGTTTCGCTGGAGTCCCTGGTGGGATTGCGGGAACGGAATCGGGCCTATTCGCTTGAGGTCACCCAGGTAATCGATGATGTTGAGGGTGCCGATCTGACGGAAGTGGTGCTTCAGTTGCAGGAAGAACAGAACCTGCTGCAATACACCTTTGCGGTGACATCAAGCATTCTCAGCCAGAACCTGCTGGATTATCTCAAGTAGGGGTTTGCCGAGGTTCTCCATTGGGCACCAGGCGAAGCCGTTCACCTTCCGGATCGTTCTTGAGTCTGTTTGCGTAGAGACCTTTGGGATGCCGCTTTCCCGGTTGGCACGGTTCAGCAGAATGCGTTTCTTTCCATCCAGCAGATTCCCGGGAGTCTCATCAGGGTGAAACCACGGGAATCGCTTTCGATTCGGTTGGGCCTGCTGGAGGAACCGGCTCGGTGTTAATCGGTGTTAAAGAGAGCAGGTTAATGAGAGCAGGCATCGAGAAGGAACACCGATCTCCTGGTTCCGATCAAGGGCGGGCAGGCGACAGACCGGTGACGGAATTGTGTTGGACGGGAGGGACTCCAGTCAACTTCAGCACTGGCGGCCGGAATTGTCCAATGAAAAGAATCCTGCCGGGATTTGGCCAAACAGGATCACCTGACGTTTCTTCGGCTGCTCGTTGCGTCCGTCAGATGATGAGTGGTTTTCTTCGGCAGCATCTTGCTGACATCCCGGATGATCAGTCGTTTGGGTGCAGACGGCTTGACCCGTTTTTCACCTTTTGGGGTGGGAGCGGATTCCCCGGTATTTGCCCCGTTGTAGATTGCCACGTTGGTCAAGGAGGCAGTTTTCTGCACAGGGTAGGAAACAGGTCGGTTTGGGCTGGATGGACGCTCGTCAAAAAATGGATTGGCTACCCTCTGATTCGGGTTCAGGTCACGAAACAGGATTTCGGGCTGCATGGTTTTTGAGGGACTCGAAGCCTGAGCTACCGGGTTGAGCACGATGGGTAAGGGGGCCCCGGAGATCACTTGCGACCCGGCTTCGACCACGTCTTCTTCAAAAGAGACCTGCTCGATGGCGCTTTCACCGGAATCAACCATGCCCCTGTTCCCAACCGGGGTTTTCATCCCAAGGAAGTTCTGTTTCCGGGGATTGGTTTCCGGACGATCGGCTGGCATGGCTCTTTCCGGATACCACTCCCGCAGCGACTCATAGACCCTGCTGGCCTGTTGTTGATTGCCGAGGCCTGACTCGGCACGGGCCCATCCCAGGTTGGCCCGGAAATTCTTCGGTTCCATCTGGATGGCCCGTTTGAAATAACCAATGGCGGCTTCGTAACGTCCCTGTTCCAGTCCCATTTCACCAGCCACGACCAGCAGTTCCACGGACACGGTTCCTGGAGACTGCAGGCTGGTGGCATCCGGTTTCTGTGTCCCCGCTGGTCGGCTGTTTTTTCCGGGGTTCAGGCTGCCAAAGAATTTTTGCAGAGAATTTTTCTGTTCCGCCTGACCAAAAGAGTGTGGGAATTCAACCGATGTGCGAGCGGGTGGATTGGTTTGAAATCCCCGGATGGATTCGGTGGTGACGCACCCCACTGAAAACGTGCCGGCGAAGACACCCAGCACTGTGAATACGCGCAGCTTGTGCATGAAAACCGAATCCTTCAGTTGATCAATCGAAAATTATCCTGTTTCGGTATCGACTGTCGTTTTTTACCGGCTGAAGGGAATCATGGAATTACGGTCTGGTTTTCACCCCGTTTTTGAAAAACAATACAGTTTTTGATATTCCAGCAGACTGCAGCCGATGAAAATCCTCCCTCCTGCAATGACATGGTTGATAGCACTTTTTGCTATCAGCAACGTTTCCCGGGCAGACGAGCCAGCTTTTGAAACAGCCGCCGCACCCGTGTTCAGGAAGTATTGTATTTCCTGTCACAACGACCAGGAGCGGGAGGGTGGACTTTCACTTGTCACACCGGCCCGGATCGCCGCAGGGGGCGAGCATGGATCGGCTTTGTTGCCGGGGGATGCCAAATCGAGCCGCATGATTCGCATGATGCTTGGAAAGCTCGAACCGACGATGCCCCCCGAAGGGAGCAAAGGCCCCACCCCGGCGGAATTGGAGGCGCTGATGCGGTGGATCGATGATGGAGCCAAAACCGAAGGGGGAACTGACTTGACGCCCTCGAAACTGGTCGTGCCCAATCTCAAGTCCAGGGTCTCCCGAAATCCAATCACCGATCTGAGGTGGTCACCGGATGGAAAAATCATCGCGGTGGCCAGGTACCAGACAGTTGAGATACTTGATGGGAAAACGAAAAAGCCGCTTTTTCAGTTGGCAGATCATCCTGGCAAGGTGAATTCCATCCGCTTTTCGCCTGACTCGGGTTTCCTGTTGACCGCATCCGGGATCGCCGGCTTGAAAGGGGTGGCACTGGAATGGGATCTGAAGACGCGATCGGTCCGTCGTCGCTACGCGAACCATTCGGACGTGATGTATGCTGCTGTCTACTCGCCGGACGGCAGGCAATTGGCAACCGCCGGTTACGATCGCAAGGTCCTCATCTGGAGCCGCGGGCAGGATGACGGTGATGTTTCCCGTCCCCGTTGGACGCTGGTGGGCCACAACGATGCCGTTTATGATCTGCAGTTCTCATCCCGGGGAAATGTGTTGGCCTCCGCCAGTGGTGACCAGACGGTCAAGCTCTGGGATGCTGTTCGAGGCAGACGCCTGGATACCCTTGGCCAGCCACTCAAGGAACAGTTTGTCACCCTGTTTCATCCCCGCCGCGACTTCCTGCTCGGTGCCGGCCGGGACAACCGGATTCGCCAATGGAAATTGGAAACCGGGAATTCAGCCACGATGAATCCCCTGCTGATTTCCCGATTTGCCCACGAAGCATCGATTGTCGGATTGGCTTATTCGAAAGACGGATCGTTGCTCGTCAGTTCTGCCGAAGACAAAACCATCAAGCTTTGGTCCGGCGATGATGTGGAATTAATCTCAACCCTTCCCGGGCAAAGTGATGTTGCTTTCGGGATTTCGATTTCGCCCGACGGAGAGTTGGCGGTGGGGAGAATGGATGGAACCATCGGCTATTATCACCTTCCTCTCATCGACCGGAGCGGTCCCAAAAAGGGTGAACGGATGGCCGCGGAGATTCGACCCAATGTAGCGTTTGAGACACGGGCGGCGATTGTCGAGGAATCCGAGCCGAATTCATCACCCGGAAATGCGCAGAAAATCGAGCTTCCGGTCACGCTGAAAGGGACCCTGTTTCAAAAGGGATCCCAACTGGATGCGGACCTGTTTGAATTCCGGGCTCGCAAGGGGGAGACCTGGGTCTTCGAAACCAACGCTGCCCGCAGCAAGTCTCCGGCGGACACCCGTATCGATATTCTGACTCCATCCGGAGAGACGGTCACCCGGGTTCGTCTTCAGGCGGTGCGGGATTCCTACTTTACCTTCCGAGGCAAGGATGCGAATACTTCTGACGACTTTCGGGTTCACAACTGGCAGGAAATGGAACTCAATGAATTGCTGTACTGCAACGGCGAGATCGTCAAGTTGTTCCTCTATCCGCGGGGGCCGGATTCAGGTTTCAAGGTTTATCCGGGATTTGGAACGAGACACAATTTCTTTGACACGACACCAGTCGCCCATGCGCTCCAGGAACCCTGTTATATCGTCAAGGCGTTTCCGCCCGGCACGGCGGTGACACCCAACGGTCTTCGGGTTTTTGATATTCCCTATGAAAACGATGACGATGCCGAACGAAAACTCGGTACCGATTCAAAACTTTTTTTTACCGCTCCCGTTGACGGAACGTTCCTGGTCAAAGTCAGCGACTCCCGGGGTTTTCAAGGCGAAAAATA
>JAYZFP010000161.1:0-2118 GCA_036336715.1 Planctomycetota bacterium | reverse complement strand
TGTCCATTTGAATTCATACGGGGTCGACATGAAATTTATCGAAATGACTGGAAAGCAACTTAACGAGATCGTCAATGACGACGAGTTGCAGGTAACGGACCTGGAAGGAGCCGGGGTCACCGAAGAATCCATCGTGCGGGTGAATCAACATGGCGACATCGAAGTCCGGCGACCCGCCAAGTGGGACGTCATTGGTGGTCTGTTGGGCGGCTTTGAAGACCGGGTCAAACGGACCACCGGATTCGAATGGGCCTGAGGGATTGCCGCGGCAAAAGGTTGCTGCTTCTGCTTACCCGAACCTGATTACAATGTTGATCGGAAAATAACTTGCAACTGGGTGAATTCAATATCAGGACCGTAAGTGGCGGTCGGTTTCGCCTCGACGGAGGTGCCATGTTTGGCGTCGTTCCCAAACCGCTCTGGCAACGCAAAGCCCCAGCGGACGAGGCCAACCGGATTCAACTGGATACCAATTGCCTGCTGATCGAGGGACCCGAGGGTCTCCTTCTCTGCGACACCGGGTGCGGCAACAAATTGTCCAAAAAGGAACTGGACCACCTCGAAGCCGGTGGGCAGAATTCCCTGGTGGACAACCTGGCCCTGTTGCTTCTTTCCCCTGCCGAAATTTCACACGTACTGTTCTCCCACCTGCACTTTGATCACGCCGGCGGGGCGACTTACCGAAATGAATCGGGTGAACTGAGAGCCACTTTTCCCAATGCAGTCCATGTCTTCCAGGAACGTGAACTGGCCGATGCCATTGGTGAGGCTCCCGAACTGACCGGAAATTACCATTCCGGTGAAATCCGACAGTTGCAGCAACAGGCCAATTGCAACATGGTCAGTGGCGACCGGGAACTGCTGCCGGGCATTCACCTTCTCCAAACGGGAGGGCACACTTTTGGGCACCAGGTGATCGAAGTCCGCACTGCCGATGCGACAGGGGTCTACATGGGCGATCTCTGCCCGACCTCGGCACACCTGAATGCATTCTGGACGATGTCCTACGACGCGTACCAACTGGAAGTCAGGCGGAAAAAACTGGAAATGCTGAAAGAGATCGCCGACCGTGGAAAGATAATTTTTTTCGATCACGACCCCGAAATCCGCGCAGCAACCATCCGGGCAAAAAACGAAACCAGCTTTGAAATCGACCAGGTTTTTCAGCTTGACTGATTTTCGGCCGAGGCCTGAACATCAAGGTCAGTCGCCAGACCGTCCAGCCGGGATCGCTTCAAGGGGACACCACTACCTGCCCACGCGAAAGACCTTTTGTCCCTCGTGAACTTTGCCATGCATGTCGGTAGTTCGGATTGTCACCAGGTGAACTCCCGGGGCCAGCTTTTCCGGCAATCCGGACTTCCAGAGGTGAGGACAGTTTTTGGGCCCACTCAGGTTGGGGTTGGCCTTTTCCTTCATCGCCCGATCCTCCTGAAACATCCTTACAAAAGCCGGATCAAAACCCCTGGCTTTTTCCATCGGCATCCAGGGCCCCTGGCCGTCGAATCGGATTTCAACTTTCGATTTCTCGGAACCGTTGAAGATATTGACGTGCACAGTTTCCTCCGCCAGCTTGGACGCCGGGATGACTTCGTCGACCACGATCCGCATCTGGTAGTCGGCTGATCGCCCGGCAGCCCGGAATTCCACCTGGTAGTTTTTCCCATCGAAAGTGAGTATCGAATATCCGTTGGGAGCACCATCCGCCATCGTGGAATGCGGGATTCCCCGCTCATCCGACTTGCCCGACCACCAGCTGCCGCTGACGGTCACGTTGATAATGTGATGGTGGGGACGAGCACCATTGAAACCATCCTTCTTTGACAAAAACAGGTGTTCGTGGTGGTGGGTGTGCCCGGAAATCGAGATTGTCAAAGGACGGTCCCTGATCAGTTCGTATAACTGCGCCCGGTCCGTGACACCCACGATCGGAATGTGCATCATCATGCAGACAAACTGGTCTTTGGGGATCATCGCCAGATCGTTCCTGACGAATTCCAGCTGCTCCTCGCCAAACCCCCCCCGGTAACCAAACCGTTTTCTCTGTTGGTTGAAAATCCAGTCAATATCATCCAGCACGATAAAGTGCGTGGAACCGTAGTCGAAGGAATAGTAACT
>JAYZFP010000160.1:0-13381 GCA_036336715.1 Planctomycetota bacterium | reverse complement strand
GACGCGAAGCTCCTTGCTCGCTGTAGATGGCCATTTTATCTGTCTGACCGAGCAGGGACGGCTTTTTCTGCTGGAGGCAAATTCAGCGGAATTCAAATTTGTTACCCAGGTGCGTCTCGACCTTCCCACGGCCGTACCCGGTCAGCAGGAACCGGTTCAGCTTCTGTCTTACCCCTGCTGGGCGGCCCCGATTCTGTCGCACGGGTTAATGTACGTTCGCGGCACCGATTACCTGGTTTGCCTGGAGCTGATCCCGCGGGGGTGACCCTTTCTTTGTGACTTGCGGAGCGGACAGGATGGGGCTCAATCTGGCCTCTCCTTTTTCCCGAGGTGTTTGCTCGGCCCAAGTTTGGCCTTCGGTTGCACCTTCCCGGGACCTGTCCGGCCTTCAGGAAACCGATGATCAGCCAGAGGTGGTTTGTTTCGGTGCCCAGTCTGGCTTCCCTGCCGTCGGCATGGCCGGCATGGTCGGGAAAACGACGAGGTTTAATTGCAGGGAGTCTTTGGTCCGCATTTTTCTCTTTCCGGCAAAAGGGGTTGGAGTGTCCCGCCAGGCTCCGGAAGGGCAGTCGAGGCGTCGGATGCGAAGATAGTTGGGGCAACCGTTACCCGACCCGCCGGAGCAGTCATGAATCAGACCGTTCTCCCCTATCGCCATGATCGAATGTCGCCACGATCGAATGTCACCCTCGGACGAGTGCCGACCTCCGGCCAGACGGGGCCCTTCTTCAGCAGCTGGTACCTTGCCCGGAATTCATCCGGAATAATCCGAAACGTTGGGCGGCATAAACCGCAAAGTCATCATTCTTTGACCCGTTTTTTCCATTAGGTGTGATTTTGTGTTTGGAAATCACCGATTTTCTACTTGGAGAGGACTACGTTTTCGGTGCGTCCAACACTCCCCTGCCCAATTTTTTACCCCATTGAGTGTTGCAACTTTTCGGATTGTCTTTGGGAGGAAAAAATATGTTTTCCAGATCTCTAATTTGGAAGATTGCCATTGGATTGTTGACGATGGCAGGGGGATTCGGGTCCAGTGAAATCAGTGCCGCTCCGAATGATGGAGCGATCAACTCCGAACAGTCGCAAAAGATCGAAACCGCGACAGACGGTTTTTCCTTTCCATTCAAAATCATGCTGCTGATTGGTGAGGGCTTTGGCTGGGACGAGCACGAGGCGGTTGCCAATGCGGAGAACGAAGCCTATGCCAAAGTCGAAGCGATTTTGGAAAGTGAAGAACATGTTTGCATGATTACCGAGGGGATCATCGTTCTTGAGCCCGCTTTTCGAGCTGAATATGGCGTGGTTCTGCTCATCTGGTAACGGCCGGACCTGCAAAACCCGGCTTCTTTAGATTGGGATTTCAGCTTTGCAGGTTTGATCGCTGCAGTCTGCCAGATTGAATTTGCTCAAGGCAGCAAGATGCCGGCATGGTTCGGGCCGCCAAAATCTGGCTACGCGAATTTCGACTGGATCCATCCAGAATCAGCAGGCTGGAAAAACCGAGTCCGCCCCCTGGGTCGCATCGGTAACAGGGCCCTTGCAAAGCCGGTTCAATCAGGGCTTTTTTTGCTACAGGGCCACCCCGCGTCAAGCAGTTGCCCCGGATTCCCAGGTGTGCAGTATCCTTAGCGGATGCTCTTCTCGGGGAGTTTTTGCTGCACGCCTTCATCAATAGGCATTGAGTCCTTCTCGAGCCCGAGTCGTTTCAATTCAATCGCCAGCTCCCGCTTCAATTCCCGAACTACGGATTGGTGTTGTTTGCTGGAGATGAGATTGCGCTTTTCCATCGGATCGTTTTGCATGTCATAAAGCTCGGCCATGTGCCGGTCGGCAGATCCGTCACCGTGCGGGTAATGGATGTACTTCCACTGGTTGGTCCGAATCCCCCTCACGTTAGGAGTGTAGGGAAACTGTTTTTCGTAGTTGTAGTGGTAGACCCAGCCTTTCCGCCACTGATCGTCTCCTTTGGAAACCATTTTCCTGAATGAATAGCCATGAATGTTTTCCAGGGGCTTGGCTCCCGCAAGATCGAGGAGTGTCGGGGCGATATCCACCGTCAATACCTGCCCGCTGATTTTGCGGGGCTGTTTCGGGAGGGTCAGTCCAGGATACCGGATGATCAACGGAACGCGGATGCTTGCTTCGTGCATGGTCCGCTTGTCTACCATGCCGTGTTCACCTTCCAGGAGGCCATTGTCACCCATGAAAACGAAAACCGTGTTGTCGAGTTGACCGGCCTTTGCAAGTTGTTGCTTCAGACGTCCAACACTGTCGTCCACGGATAAGATCGTGCCCCAGTAGGCTCGGACCATGCGGGCAAAATCCTTGACTCCTGCGGCAGAAGTGTCGGGGAATTCTTTTCTCCAGTCAAAGATGGGGCCGTAAATCCCGTGCCAGGTGCTCAATCGCTGGCGGATCCAGTCCGGTTTTCCTTCCAGGTTAAAAGCCGTGTGCGGGTAATTGATGTCCACATCGTCAAAAACGTGCTGGTATTTTTTCTCGGGGAAATAGAAGCTGTGGGGCGCTTTTTGCCCGAGCATCAGCAGGAATGGCTTTTCCCTTTTTTGTTGCATCCAGTCGATAGCCATATCCGTAACGACCGAAGTGTAATAGCCCTTGACGACTTTGCGTTCCTTGCCGTTAAAGTTGAATTCCGTGTCGAAGTACTTGCCCTGGCCGCGATGGGTGACGAAGTGGTCAAATCCGGGGCGGGGGTTGTCGTTTTTCTCGCCCATGTGCCACTTTCCGAAGTACGCCGTTTCGTATCCGGCGGCCTGCAGTTGCAGGGGAAAGCTCGAAAGGTTTTCCGGGTAATCGGTGAAGTTGTTGGTGACTCCGTGCGCGTGAGCGTAGAGCCCGCTCAGGATTGAGGCCCGGCTGGGCGAACAGAGGCTTGTCGTGCAGAACATGTTCTCGAAATAGAGCCCTTCATTTGCCAGGCTGTCAATGTTGGGCGTTTTCAGATGGGGATGCCCTGCACAGGAGAGGGCATTCCAGCGGATATCGTCACAGAGAACCAGGACAATGTTGGGCTGGACGGCTTTTGGCTTTGTTCCGGGGACTGTCTTCCCGGGATTTCCTTCGCCGGACAGGAGGCTCACGGCGAAAAGGTGGTTGAAAACAAGAATGCCCAGGCAGGTAAATAGCCGGAATGATACGAGGGACGCCGTTTTTTGAGTTCTGATTTTCATGATTCAGCCAGGAGGCAACCGGTTTCGGAGCGGTTCAATATGATCAACGTGGATCGGGAATGCCAGTCCGGGAAGGCAACTTTTCAGGCTGCCAGCTGGGCAATCAGGACGATTGCGTGGCAGGGATGATGGCGGGCCCGTTTTTTTCTTTTTCGAAATAGCGAGGATCTTCCAGTCCAAAACCATCAGCGACCCGGTTGAACATCGAGAACATGCCGACCACCAGTACGGTCTCGGCGATTTGCGCGTCGGACCAGCCAGCGTTCCGGAGGCGGTCGATTTCCTCGGGCGAATTCCTGTAAGAGTTTTCGGTCAGTAGTTGGACAAACCGGATCAGCGCAAGATCTTTTTGCGGCAAATCCAGTTCCTCCAGTTTGCCGGCGGCCGCAGCCTGGACCATCTTTTGTTCTGCACCCTGCAACTGCAGGAAATAAGCGTGGGCCCCGGTTCAGTACCTGCACCGGTTGAGACCGGAAACCACGGTCGCAATCAGCTCTTTTTGCATTCGATTCAGGGCCCCATCACGAAACTGAAGTGGGTAGCAGAAATCGAGGACTCCCTGGAGGATACCTGCATCCGGACCAAAGCACTTGAGAATGTCTGGGAATCGGCTCCTGTCCGGATTGGCTTTTTTCCAACGGTCGTAGATTTCTCCGATGGCCCCTTCCGCCTGTTCGTCTTCGATCCACGAAATCCAGGGTTGCTTTTTTTCCATCTCGTTCCTTCCAAAATTCGATTGGTTGTTGACAGTGCATGCGAACAGGTGCATGCGGTTTCGCTCTGCAGGCAGAGTTGAACTAATCCGGAAAAGTTTATCAAGAGTCTGCAGTTTATCGAATCCTGTTGTTCGTTAAATACCTCACGCTAAAACGCCGATGCAATGATTACCGAATGTGTGTACGGTCTGACAGTCGTCCATTGTTGAATCAAAAGATGGGGAAACACGGCGAATCAAGCGAAGGAGAACACCCGGTTTTTGTAACCAGGATTCCGGCAGTGTTTCCAGACGCCGATACAAACACCAAGGAAATTTCGCGAGTGTCGGCGGTGGAGCGTGTCTTGCCTTTCGAGTTGGAGCGGGCTGTGAAGCCGGCATCACCCGACTCTGGATCACCCGGTTCTGGATCACCCGGTTCTGGGGCAAGGGAACTGGGCTCCCGGGCACTGCAGGTTTCCCAAAAAACTGAGGTAAGTCGGGGCGATGAGCAAGGGGTGTCGTTTTTTTTCCGTTTTGCCCTGTTTGCCTTGATTGGCGTGTTGGCAGCCCAGGTGGTGAGCAACGGGTTTGGCACCGAATCGGTTTTGCCACCCCCCGATTCCGGTCAGTTGAACCGTTTTGACCTTCTTTCGCAGGGCGGTGAGTCGCTGGTTTCGGAGTCGAATGCTGTCCTGGTGCAGGAAGACCCGCCGGAAAGCCGGTCTGTTGATCCCGCTATCAGCAGGCAGTTGCGACTGATGATGGAAAAACAGAACTTGCCGACCACGATCAGAAGGAAAGTCCAGGTTTCCGGGGTCAACGATGGTCAAGCCAGGACCGCTCGTCAGTCGGAATACCAGCAACCAAGAATCCGTTAATTTCGAGGAATTCATGACGCCAAAGCGATTGCATCCTGTTTCACGATTTGAAACGGATCTTCAGGAATTTGTATCTGTCGATACGGAAATGGATCTCCGGGGTGTCGCGGAAATGGAGACCCCGGCGAGATCCCGGCGAATGTCCGAATCTGCAGGCCCACCTGCCGGGATGGGTCGCGTCAAGGAAATCAATGGCAAGGTTTACCGGCTTGATGGTGGTCATCAGCGTTTTGAAAGCAGTGAAATGCTGACAGAACCAAGGATTCACCTCTCGGTCAAGACGGATCCGCCTGCCCAGTCCTTGGACATCGAAAATTATGTCCAGCGTCGCATGGCCATTCGGGTCTCGCGAGGGCATGCCGTTCAACCAATCGTCGTATCCCCCTTTGAGGGGATCAGCCCGGATCCGCAGGAAATTGCCCAGTTGCCTTCCCATCCGGAGACGGCTTTTCCGGTCATCACTCACCAGATTCAAATGCCGGTTTCGGCAGAAATGGTTTGGCAAACGGTTCCGGATTCCACAACCGAACGACTGCTTGCTGGAGGGGCGGAGACCGCCCTGCCCGGTTCGGGAATCAGTGCAGCTCCTCTCAGGAACCGGGTTTCGCAGCGGAGCCTGCCACCTTCTGACGAAATGGGCGGGATAGCGGCGGTTGATTCGACTTCGGAAATCAGGGCAGCCTGGGAAGTTCAGGAATTCCGCTGGCCGGACACGGTCCGGCGACTTTGCAAGGACCATCAGCCGGCTTTTGCCCGATTGGTCGAATCCCTGCACCTGCATGCTGGCCGGGGACCGGCCCGAATCGGAGTGGTTCATTCGCACCCTCGCCAGGGAGCAACGACACTCGCGACGTGCATGGCAAGGCTGCTGGCGGCTTCTGGTGCGAAAGTTCTGCTTGCTGACCTGGACTTTGAGGATCCTTTTCTTGAGGAGGCCGCCAACATCAAGCTGCAGGGAGGGTGGCAGGATCTGGAGCGGGGTTCCTCGATAGGCGAGTACCTTGTGCGGGAGAAGGCAAGCGGAGTCACCTTGATGCCCCTCCGCCGGGAGATGGATCTGATTTCACGAAGACGGGGGTTGCTTAAAATCGTCAAAAAGTGGGGGGAAAGGCTCCCTGCACTGTTTGATTTTTCCCTGTTTGACATCGGTAATGTCAGGAACCTGATGGTAGAAGAAAACTGTCATGTTGGGTTTCTGGATGGTGTGGTCATTGTGAGTGATGCCAGTGGCCCGGGATCGATAGCCGTTTCGATCTACGAAAAATTGATTGCTGCGGGGATCCCATCGGTGGTGATTGCAGAAAATTTTGGGAACCAGTTTCAGTCTGCTGCCCGAAAATGAAGCTGCCATCCAAGCTGACAAGTTTCGAACAGTTCCTTTTTTTTGACGACTATCCGTCCTATCCCAATACGATTGGTTGCCACCTTGCTCTTTCCGGGACGCTGAGTCCTGAGTTCCTGGGGCTTGCCCAGGAACTGGTCTGCAAGCATCATCCGATGTTCCGCACCACACTGGAAATGGTCGGCAGGAAGCCTGTCTGGAGCCGCTGTCATCAGCAGGCCATTGTCGAAAGGTTGCCCGAGCATCTTCTTGACCGGCCTTTCGTCAAAAAAATTGATCTCCACCAGGAAGCGGGAGGTCAGTTGCACTGGGCCCATCACCGCAACCGGACCAGTCTGAATTTCCTGACTCATCACGCAACCGCCGACGGTGTGGGTGGTTTGCAGGTGGTTTCTGATTGGCTGGCTGCCTACGAAGCGATGGTTCGTTCCCAGGACGACTTCTCCGTTGCCGGTGAGCGTCAATTAAGGCGTACGGACAAGGAAAAGCTGGACAGGCGGGCCAGTTACGGTTTCTGCAGCCGGAAATTCCTCAAGACGCTTCCGAGGCAGATGATCGGTCTGTTTGGAGTGCGGGAGTTCCTCGCTAACCGGCCGGTGACCCTCGTGCCGGAAGCCATTTGTCCGGTAGAACAGCCTGTTCCCGAAGATTACCCCGGCTTTTACACCCGGGAACTGGGGGGAAATGATGAAATTCGACAGCGTGCAGAAAAGGAAAATGTCACGACCAATGATCTGATTTTGCGGTGTATTTTCGTGGCAGTGGCCCATTGGAGGCGGGAGAGATCTTTCGGGACCGACCGGGACCTGATCCGCCTGATGGTCCCCGTCAACCTGAGGACCCTCTCTGACCGCTACCTTCCGGCGTCACTTCGATCCAGCATTGTGACGCTGGACCGGATGGCGGCTGACTGTGTGCATTCCGAAGAATTCATGAATACCATCCGTTTTCAGATGAATGTTATCAAGGCCAACGAGCTGGGGTACACCTTTTTGCATATTCTCAATTTTTCCCGTTGGTTGCCCGGTGGTATCCGGCGATTTGCCAACCCGGAACGGATCGGGGCCACGATGCTGGTGACCAATCTCGGTGAGCCTTTTCGCAAGGCCAGGGTTCCGCGGACTGAAGATGGACGGCTGGTGGTGGGTGACATGCTTTTGGAACGCCTGGACCTGATGGCACCGCTGCGGCCCAATACGCAGGCAGCTTTCGCGATTTATCGTTATGCCAACAGGACGTTTTTGTCGTTGACCTACGATAATCGGGTGATAGCAGAAGAAGATGGCAGGGGCCTCGCAGATCGGGTCTGTCATGAATTTCAACAGGCAGCCAGGCAGGATTAGCCCTGTCGTTTTTTCTCCGCATTTTTGCACCCTTTTGACCCGCTTTTCCAACGAGTCTTTTCTTTTCGCGACTGGTGTTGACGCCGAATTTTGGTCCCGGTACCGTCTCCACCGTTTCTGCAAGCTTTGGGTTTCGTAAACAGGTGGGGTTTCACGCTCCGCTGGGTTCGTTGGAAAGTTGAAAATGATCAGTCGCCATTCCTTGTTGCCGATTAGGCTCGGTTTTTTGCTGGTTTGTGGCCTGCTGTTGCAGGGTACGGGGTGTCATTCGCTGAGTTGGCGTGGGCAGAACCCGGAGGCCAGTGCGGATCCAGTGTTTGATGGGACGCAGGACTACATCGGTGATATCACTTCGATGTGGGGGCTGAGTTATGCCAAGGTGGAAGGAATCGCACTGGCGACCCAGTTGGATGGAACGGGTTCGGATCCCAAGCCTTCCCAGCAGAAGAATTACCTGACGTCAGAGATGCGGGCCCATGACGTTCGCAAGCCCAACTCGGTGCTGGCATCTGATGATACTTCCCTGGTTCTTGTTCGCGGGTTCATGCCGCCAGGGGTTCGCAAGGGAGACCGGTTTGATGTGGAAATCCGGACGATGCCCCGAAGTGAAACAAAAAGCCTGCGGGGGGGTTTTTTGATGGAAACCCGGTTGCGGCAGATGGAGGCCATGGGCGGACAGGTCCTCAAGGGGCATGTGGTTGGCTCAGTGAAAGGGCCGATTATTGTTGATTCGGTCTTTGACAAGGGTGATCCGACCCATGAAATTCGTGGACGTGTGCTCGGCTCGGCGGTTGCCAAGTATGACCGGCCTCTCGGTTTGACCGTGACCAGTGAAAATCACTCGGTCAAGGTGACGACCGCTATTGCCCGGGCAATCAACCAGCGATTTCATGTGATTGATAACGGTGGTCGGGTCGGCGCTGCGACTCCAAAAAATGATAAACACGTTGAATTGTCGGTTCCCCGGAAGTACCGACAGAACATGGGCCGCTACCTGGAAGTCGTTCGTAGTATCAAGTACCGCGAATCGCCGCAGGAGTTGGTCGATCGCCTGGCGTCTCTGAAGCAGCAATTGCTGGAATCGACGACATCCAGGCGGGCTTCGCTTCGCCTGGAAGCGATCGGCAAGGACGCTGAACCCGTTTTGAGGGAAGGGTTGGAGTCTGCGGATGCTGAAGTCCGGTTCAATGCTGCCATGGCACTGGCTTACATGGAGGTTCCCGAGTCGATTCGGGAGCTCGGTTCGGCGGCCAAGGTCGAGCCTGCTTTTCGCTGGCATGCCATGACAGCACTTGCTTCGATGGATGACGTGGAGGCGGGGATGCAACTGTCTGAGTTGCTGGATATCCGCAGTGTGGAAACCCGCTTTGGTGCCTTTCAGGCCCTGAAAGCCCGTTCCCCAACAGGTACCGTTTACGAGAGTTCCCTGCGGCCTGACGATTTCTACTTTCATGTCGTGCCCAGCGACAGCTTTCCAGTGATCCATTTTTCACGATCCAGAAGGCCTGAGTTGGCGCTTTTTGGGCAGGACCAGACAGTTAACGATTCCTTCCTGATCGTCGAGTCGGGAATGACCATTCGGGCGGTCGGCAATGACCAGGTGAAGGTGTCGACTTTTACCCGCAGGGATGGGGATGAAACCACGGTCTGCTCGAACCAGGTGGCCGATGTGGTAGCCGCGCTCGTCGGGGCAGGTTTGGGGTACGGCGAAATCCTCGACATTTTTCAGAAAGCCAAGTCTGCGAACATGCTCAATTCCAAGTTGGTGATCGATGCCACGCCCAAGCCGCGGGGGCGGGAATCGCAGGACGAGGAAGCTGGTCAGAGTCGGTTTGTTGCCGGTCCTGTTCCGCAGTTGTTTCGTGGTTCCCGGCAGGACGCCACAGTCAACTCCCATGCCGATGAGTTGCCCGAGGCACCCGTTGAAGGGTTTTCACCTGACAAAAAAGGTTTTTTTGCCAAAATGAACGGCTGGTGGCGGTAACTGGTCTTGGTGTCTCAGCGGGTAAGTCGCTAGCGTGCGAAAATGCTAAAAGCCCTTGAAATTGCCGGATTCAAAAGTTTTGCCGACCGGACTCGATTTGACTTTCCTCCCGGTATTACGGTAGTCGTTGGCCCGAATGGGTCCGGCAAGTCAAATGTCGTAGACGCCATCAAATGGGTGCTCGGTGAGCAGAGTGCCAAGAGTCTCCGTGGGAAGGAGATGTCGGATGTGATTTTCAAAGGGGGTGGTTCGTCCAATGGGAGGCGGCCGGGCAACACCGCCGAGGCAACGATCGTCCTTGATAACGTTGGAAGACGATTGGATTGTGATACGGACGAGGTTCACGTTACCCGGCGTGTTTTTCGAAGTGGTGAGGGAGAGTACCTGATAAATGGCGATCCCTGTCGCCTGAAAGACATCAGGGAACTTTTTCGCGGGACAGGTATCGGGACGGATGCCTACTCTCTGATTGAGCAGGGGAAGGTTGACCGCCTGCTGCAGGCTTCGCCCCGTGATCGACGGGCGATTTTTGAAGAGGCTGCCGGGATCAGCCGGTTCAAGGCCAAGAAGGTGGAAGCTCAACGCCGATTGGCGAGGGTGGACCAGAACCTGTTGCGACTGTCGGATATTGTGGAGGAGGTCGGTAGTCGCTATCGCAGTGTCAAGGCCCAGGCTTCCAAGGCTTCCCGTTACAAGGAGCATTCGGATCGTCTGAGGCAGTTGCGTATCGAACTCTCGTACGTGGACTGGCGCGATTCAGAAAACCAGGTAGTTCAGCTGGAAGCCGAGGAGAAAGAGCTTGCTGCGAACCTGGGAGGATCAGAAGAAGATCTTTCGAGGGTGGAATCGGAGCTGGGAGAGCTGCAGGAGCAGGTCAACCGGTTCAGTGACTTGCTGCTTGAGCTTGAAAGTGATGCGTCGGGGACGCGGGAAGGGATTTCCCGGCTGGAGACTACCGTGGAATCGGAGGGGCGACGGCAGGCAGAGCTGGAAGAGCGACAGGCAGTGATTCAGGTTCAGCTGGAGGAGGTCAATCTTCGAATCGGGAACCTTTCGTCCAGCGAAGTGGAGTCCCGGCAAAAGTGTGAAGAGGCTGCGGAAAAAATTTGCCAGCGGCAGAAAGAGCTTGAAGAGGTGCTTTCCCTCGACCGGGTGGAGCGGGAGGTGCTTGAGAAAAAGCAGGCCCTGGAAAGGCAGGCGGCTTCGAGCCAGGAAAAGCTGGAGAAGGAATGGGCGGACCAGCAAAGGAGGTCTTTCGAGCTGGAGACCGAGTCCAATGCCCTTGGTAAGTCCTGTGACCAGGCTCAGTTGGGACTGGATGCGGTCACGGGAGAAATTCAGCAGCTGGCAGTGGAACTGAATTCAGTGGAAACCGCTGAAAAGAAATTGCAGGATGAAACAGCCAGGAAAGACCAGGCATTGGCGGCTGCCCGGAAGGAACTGCAGTCATTGCAGGCCGAGTGGAACCGCTGCAAGGAAGAGTTGCAGGATCTGAAAACCGAGCGCAGTGGTGTGGTGCAGCGGGTCAAGATGATCGAGGAGCTGGAAAAGAGGTTTGAGGGAGTTCAGTCGGGCGCAAAGAGTGTGCTGGACAGGGCGCGGGAAGAGCCTGGCGGTCCATTTGCGGGCGTTTTCGGTCTTGTCGCTGACCTGATCCAGGTGCAGGTTCAGCACGCTTCCCTGGTCGATGGGATCCTCGGGGAGTGGTCACAGTTTGTCGTCTGTGATGGGCAGGACCTGACGCGTTGGCTGGCGGCCAATGACCCTGATATCGCCGGACGTGTTGGGGTTTTTCGCCTGATGGATCTACCAAAAACCGGTGGTGAATACCGGGTGGACCTCAGTGGCAGGCCCGGGGTCGTCGGTCGGGCGGACCAGGTGGTGACGGTGGCGGACCGGTTTCAGCCACTGGTTCACTACCTGCTTGGGAACGTCTGGATTGTTCAGTCGCTGCGGGATTCCATGCGATTGAGGGAGGAGCTGTCACGCCAGGTCCGTTACGTGACGTTGGCGGGGGAGATCGTGGAACCGGATGGCTCGCTCATCATGGGACCACCGGCAACCGAAATGAGCCTGATTTCACGTCGTAGCGAGTTGAGGTCCCTGAAAAAGAACCTGCTCGGTTTGGACGCCAGTTTGCAGACGCTGGGGGACCAGGTTCGGGAGCTGGGTAAAAAGGTCCGCTCAGGCGAATCTGCTGCGGAGCAGTTGCTGAATGAGCATACCCATGTGTCCAAGCAGTTGGCGCAGCATCAGCTGGAAAGGGAGAACCTGCAAAAGCAGCTGGCCGGAGTCCAGAAAAACCGCGACGAGATGCGGCGGGAATGGGAGCAGGCCAAGGCCCGCAAGGAAAGCGTGGATCGGCAGATGAATGAATTGTCGGTCCAGATGAAGCGGGACGACGAAAAGCTGCAGGACCTCGTGGCGAAGCGCTCGAGATTGGCAGAGGAAATCGAATCCGGACAGCAGGAAATGTCTGCCCGGGCCGAACAGCAGAACCATTTGAAGCTGGAATTGGCTACCGAGGAAAAAAACCGGGAAGGCCTCGAGGCTACCCTGTCCCAGATGCGACTGTCCCGGCAGGAATCGGAGGGGATTCGTCAAAAGACAGACGAAGAGTTTCACGCAAACAGGGACCGCATCGAGGATTGCGTTCGCCAGGTGGAACAATCGCGGGAACAGTTGGTTGTCCTGGTCCGGGAACGTGATGAACTGACTCAGCGAATTCTCGATCACTCCGAAGAACGCCGAAAACAGGTGGCCCGGCGGGAACAGTTGCAGGAAGCCAATTCCGAATTGACGACCAACGTGCGAAACTGGCAGGCCCGTCAGCATAAAATCGAGCTGGATCTTGGCCAGTTGAGAAACCTGCAGGATTCTCTAGAAGAGCGTCTGCGGGATGATTACGGACTTGATCTGCGGGAGATTTCGGAAGCCAACATTGATTTTGTGATCGATGATCGGGAAGCTGCCGAATCGGAGGTCGAGTCGCTGAAAAGAAAAATCGTCAGTATTGGGGCAGTCAACACGGATGCCCTGAAGGAGTTGGAGGACCTCGAGGGACGGTACCTCTCGCTGGAAGAACAGTTCCAGGACCTGGTCAAGGCCAAGGAGTCCCTGGAGAGGATTATCGTCCGCATCAATACGGACAGCCGTAAGATCTTTGTGGAAACTCTCGAGGCGATTCGGGAGAATTTTCAGGCTCTTTATCGACGAAACTTTGGTGGTGGAAAAGCGGATATTGTCCTTGAGGAAGGCGTCGATGAACTGGAAGCCGGCATCGACATCGTTGCCACGCCACCTGGCAAAGCGGAGTTCAGCAACTCCCTGCTCAGTGGTGGAGAAAAAGCGCTGACCGCTGTTTCGCTGCTGCTCGCAATTTTTCAGTTCCGCCCCAGCCCTTTTTGTGTGTTGGATGAGGTGGACGCACCGTTTGACGAGGCCAATATCGGCCGTTTCGTTGAAGTGCTGAAGGGATTCCTGAGCTGGACCCGTTTCGTGGTGGTCACGCACTCAAAAAAGACCATGACTGCTGCCGACACTCTGTACGGAGTCACGATGCTGGAGTCCGGCGTTTCCACCAAGGTATCGGTGCGATTCGAGGATGTGGATGAAAAAGGGAACATCTCCCGATCTGCGGTCGACGAGCAACAGTCGGCCAAGGATGAGCAGGGCGTGGCCTGAGGATGATCGGCCTCGCATGCTGGCGGATTCAGGCCGGCCGGCTGCAAGGGAACCGCGGAACCGGGACTGGTTGACCGAGGGACCCCGCTCCTGCCTGGGACGGCTGGCTGCTCGCTGATTGCCGTCGGGCTTGGGCCTGTGACACATTTTCTTTATTGGGGCCCTAGGGGGCCAGGAAGCCCCTGAACGGCTTTCTGAGGTCTGATAACCCGTTATATCTTCACTCTTTTCACATTCGCGACAACTCTGTCAACGGTTA
>JAYZFP010000159.1:0-21460 GCA_036336715.1 Planctomycetota bacterium | reverse complement strand
GGCAGTCGGGTCATTGACCAGTTTGCTGATGGGGGCGTAAGGAACCAGGAAGCTGCTTTTGGCATCTTCGTCATGCGATACATGAACGCCCACCAGTTTCGCCTGTTCATCAAACACGGGGACGCCGACACCGTTCTTGTTGACCCTGGCGGAATGCACGGTGAAATAATCGTTTTTTTGTGGTTCCATGTCCATCGATACCAGGGACGTTCTGGAGGACTCGGCCAGGCTGGAATAGGGCTGGGGGGGCGAGAGTCGGGTCATTCTCAGGTAGTCGTCTGAATTCTTGTTGACCAGCACCGGAACCACACCCCGTTCATTCTGACCGATCGGTTTTGAGCGGGCGGTGGCAGGTACTGTTTTCCTGGGTACCTGGATAATGGCCAGGTTGAGCGACGGGTTGGTGTTCAGGATGTTGGTTGCGAATGCTGATTTCCCCCAGCGCTTTTCCCCACCATAGAGGGCATCGGCAAACCGGACGCGGACGGATTCGGCACCCTGGACTTGCGAAAGGCTGACCGCAATTTTTCCGTCCGTCGACACGACGACGCCGTGACTGGTCGTCGACTGGTCACCTTTTTTGGCATTGACGAGGACGATGCTGGAATGACAGTTTTTCCAGAGGTTTTCCAGTTCGGCAACGGTAAAGGGAGCGAGCTGTGATTTTTTTGCTTTCTTTTTCCGCTTTTTTGCACCACCCGTTTTTTGAGCAGGCGGTTGACCGCCCGGGCGGTTGCTGGCCTCTCGGCTTTGCCCGGTGGTTTTTTGACCATTGGGTTGCGGGCTGTTCGCGTTAACCCCGGCGTTGGCCGTTTCCGGCGAGGGTTTTCGGGACAGCACCATGTTGGCGATCATTGGAATTCCGATCAGCAGGGCAATTGCCAACGCGCAGCTTCCGGCGACCAACAGCAGGACCCGGTTGGGGTCCGTTCGTTTTTTGTCAGCGGTCACATAGGACTGGTTGTAGTCAATTTCTTTTTCCGCCTCTTCTGTCTGCCCGGTTGCCTTTCCGGGGGGTACCGGTGGGGGCGGGGGTGAGGGAGCTGCTGTCTCGCCGGTTTCGGTTTCCAGGCCTTCGAATGCCATGGGTTCGGGTATATCCGGCTCGGCGGGGTCATTTCCCGGCGCTTTTTCCGGAAGTTGGCAATCGGCTGCGTGGAATACCTTTTCGCATTTTGGGCATTTGCCCGATTTGTCCAAATATTCCGGAGGTACCGAGAAGCGGTACTCGCAAACAGGGCATTCCAGCCAACTTGCTGTCTCGTTCATCTGCTAGGCTCCCTTTCCGTCGTTCCTTCAATTTACCTGTCGACTAAAAATATCACAAGAAAACACCCAGATGGCCGTTTTCCTCCCGAATCATTGAATTGCCTGATTGCAGGCCACTGGTGGGGCTTTGTCAAAAAGGACAACTGTCACCTTGGAAAGCCAGTAGACCGGTTTTCTCCGGATCCATTCCGGCCAAAATGGGTAGATGAATTTGCAGGAGCTTTTCGACGGAACCAGGGGATCCCATGAGCCAATTTCACAAGTTGTTTGCCAGTACCGTTTTTTACCCCACTCACTGGTACAACATTCTGATGAGCCGGGTATTCTCATTCCGTAATTGGTGGGACGAGGTAGATGACGGTCTGATCCTGGGGGCCAGGCCCAATCAACGCGACCCCAAAAGGTTGTCGCAACTTGGGGTCACCGGCGTGGTCAATACCTGCCAGGAATACGAAGGCCCGGTCAAGGCCTATCAGGAACTGCAGATCGAACAGTTGCACATTCCTACGGTCGACTTTACCCATCCCAGGATCGAGGACGTGGAATCTTCCGTGGAGTTCATCACCCGACACGTGGAAGGCGGTGGCAAAGTCTATGTGCATTGCAAAGCCGGGAGGGCCCGCAGTGCCACGGTTGCCATTTGCTGGCTGATCGATTTTCGGGCAATGGATCCCCAGCAGGCTCAGCAGCACCTGTTGAAGATTCGGCACCAGGTCAATCCACGACTGTTGAGACGACCAGTGGTCGAGGAGTTCATTCGTCGTCGTAAAAAGAACGCCGAATCCCCTGGTTGATCAGCAAGGGAGACCAGCTTTCAGGGATCAACGTCCGTCCCCGAACGATCACGGTCGGGAGAAGTTGCCCGGTTTGGGAGACAGCTATTGCTTGAGCAGGTGAATGGTTTTCCCGAGCACTTCGGAAAAATAATGCACCTCGTCCACCGTGTTGTAGAGGTAAAAGCTGGCCCGATTGCTTTCTGAAAGACCATATCGTTCGTGCAGGGGCATTGCGCAATGATGACCATTGCGGATGGCGACTCCCTTGAGGTCGATCATCGTCGCAAAATCGAGTGAGTTGACTCCTTCGATGACAAAGCTCACGATCCCGGCCCGCTGGTCAGCCGGCGGCCCGAGGACCCGTACCGAGGGATGGTCGGCGAGGCAATCCATCAGGGTGGAGGCCAGTTCACATTCGTGCCGGAAAATGTTGTCCAGTCCAATCGGTTCGAGGTATTCGATCGCAGCCGCCAGGCCGATCGCCGGAACGATGGGGGGAGTACCTGCTTCGAAGCGTGCCGGTAATTCACCCTGGGTGAATCCTTCGCGGGTGACCGTATGGATCATGCTGCCGCCACCGAGAAAAGGAGGCATCGTCTCAAGCAGCTCCCGTTTTCCGTACAGGACGCCAACGCCCGTAGGGCCGAGCAGTTTGTGACCGCTGAAAACAAGAAAGTCAGCATCCAGTTCCTGGACATCGGTGACCTGGTGGGGAACCGACTGGGCGGCGTCCACAAGAACCTTTGCTCCCACCTCGTGGGCCCGGGATGTCAATTCCCTGACCGGGTTGAGGGTGCCGAGCACGTTAGAGATCGAGGTCAGGGCAACGATCTTCGTTCGCCGGTTCAGAAGCAGTTCGAGGTCCGCAAGATCGAGCAGGCCATCGGGAGTCAATGGAATCCATCTCAGGTGGGCCTTTTTTCTTTCGGCCAATTGCTGCCAGGGGACGATGTTGGAATGGTGTTCCATCTCGGTGATCAGGATCTCATCTCCCTCGCCAACAGTAATGTCTCCCAGGCTGTGGGCCACGAGGTTGATCGCTGCGGTGGCACCGCTGGTGAAGATGATTTCGCTGGAATCGGCGGCGTGCAGGAATCCCTGCACAACTTGGCGAGCACGGTCATACTCGTCGCTTGCCCGCAGGCTCAATTCGTGGCTGCCGCGATGAACGTTGGCGTAGGAGGTCCGGTAGAATGAGTCCATCGCCTCGAGCACTGCCCGGGGATGCTGTGTCGAAGCTCCATTGTCAAAGTAGACCAGTTCACGATTCCCGTGGACTTTCTGCTGCAGAATGGGAAAGTCCTGGCGAATTTGGGCCGGGTCAAGGATGTCAGATGGTGGCAATGCTGGAACTCGACACAACGCGTAACTGAGTGATTCAGGCCGTCTTTCGGATAACAGTTATTTCCGAGTCCGATTCACAAGACCTTTCCTGAAGTCTAATTTCTGGGACGGTTTCCAACAAGAACAGGGCTGCCAGTGGCGAGTGTTCTGCCGAATGTGCATGATCTGCTGACCCGACATGAAAAGGTGAATTGAGCCCGTTGGTGAATCGATGAAATGATTCGAGTCGTTATTCCTGCAAATCTCCCAGACGCCCTGTCGCGATTTACAACCCATCCCGCCATTTCCCGCGGTGTCCAATCATGCGAAGTTGCTCCTCTTCATGGAAGTCCCCTGGTTCGTCAGTGAAATCCTGTACTCTTTTGTCTCCTGCGCTTCTGTGCTGGGTCACCTCGATCCTCGCCATTTGCCTGCAGGACCAGTCGTGCGCCCGCCAGGGAGTTCGCTTGCAGCAGCCGGTGTTGAATAACGCGTCTGACCCGGGTCCCCCGAACCCCGGAAACGCGTCCAGGAAGCAGGATTTCCTTCTCAATCCTCCCCTGCCCGGGAGTCAAAATTTGGGAGAAACGGGTGAGAGAACTGTCGATCGGGCATTTGTGCCAAATCCTGCTTCCTCGCCTCCACAAAATCCCGTCACCGGTCCACCGCTGATTCGTGGGGAGCGGGTGGAATCGGTAATACCTGAATCCCGCCCGGCGGAATCCGGTGGGGCCATTCGGAATGACCGCCCTCCCCTGCCCCCTCGGTTGCCCGAGGCGGGACAGCAGGGGAATCTCCGACCCAACGGTCCCTCCCCAACCGGTCTGCATGGAGGAACTGTCGGTAGCGGTTTGCGGAATTCGAACCAGGGTCTCCAACTGTCAGCACCCCGGCGAATCCAGGGAGACCTGGAGGGGCAGCAGTTCCCACACGGGGGGGGCGGTGGTCATCTGCCCGAGGGTGTTGAATTGATCAGGGAACGTTATGAAAACGGTTCCATTCGGATTGAAAAACAGGTGATGCTGGATAGCCGGAACAATTACGTGAATCATGGTTACTGGAAATTCCGTCTCACCAACGGACGTGTGGTGGCCCACGCGTTTTTTCAACAGGGGAAGAAAACCGGTACCTGGTCCCGCTGGGTTCAGGCAAATGAAGATTCCCACTGGAAGATCAAGCCGTTCCGGCAATTCCAGGCTCCTTTTTTGACCAGGTTTCAGTACGAAGAAAACCAGCTGAATGGCTTCTGGCGAATATCGGATTCCCGGGACCGAAAAATGGTGGACATCCATTTCAAAAACGGGAAGCGGCATTCCGTTTGCGCCTGGTACCACGCAAACGGTAAAAAACTCCTGGAAATGACCTACCAGGAAGGGGTGCTTCACGGGGTTTCCCGTCAGTGGAATGCGGAAGGAAAACTGGTTGCAGATCGAAGTTTCGAGAACGGATGCGAGCTCGGAAAGGTAACCGAGTTTCACAAGCCAGGGGTGAAACGCCTGGAATACGGAATCCTGAAAGGCAAAGTCGAACCGTTGACCCTGGACGATCCCTGGAATGTCCAGTTCGCAACGGAAGAAAAAATCGGTTCGGACCTGAGGCATGGTCCGGTGACCGCCTGGTATTCCAATGGGCAGATTCGATTCCAGGGCAATTTCAACAGGGATGTCCAGCAGGGCAATTTCGCCTGGTACTACCCGACCGGACAACGTCAGGCCCTGGGGAAAATGCAAAACGGGCAACGGGTCGAAGATTGGACCTGGTGGCATGAGAACGGAATGCGGGCCTCGGTCGGTTCCTACGACAAAGGGGTTCCGATGGGGAGGTGGCAATGGTGGCAGGCGGATGGGAAGCTGGCCAGCAACCGGGATTTCGAGCCGACTGTTGATTCCGGCAAAGGAACAACTCCCGCCAAAAACGTCTCCCTGGGTTCGGCAAAAGGAGACACCCCCTGACCCGGAATTCGCGCTGTCGATGAACCGGGGGAATTTCTGAACCGGATGACCAAAAAAAAGACCGCTTGAATCAAGCGGTCTTTTCTTCTCTGTTTCGGCAGGATCGGTTTAAAACACGTCCAGCTGGAAATGATGTCCCCAGTGGTAACGTCGACCCGCGGGATAGTAGTTGTGCCACGATCGGTTGTAGACGGGCACTCTCATTTCCTGGGGGTAGCGGTAGTAAAGGCTTTCACTGCTGCGGTAATACTCGTTACCCCAGAAATTCTGTGGATAGTAGATGTAGGGATAGTGGTAGAACCTTTCCCAGTCCCTCACATTGTTCGCCGAGCCCCAGACTCGCCCATAGGCTCGCCCTTGAGCCTGCTGCATGGTGGCTGGCGTGGTGTAATTGACGGGACGGACAGACTGCGAACCGATAGCGTTCGCACCTTGGATGACTTGCGCTTCCGATTGGGCAGCATTGATAAACAGGCTGCATGCAAGAAACGCAGACGATGCCAGCATTGCACGACGTACCATCGCGGCTTCCCCCTTTTTTGTTTGAATGAAAAGCCTGTCAACCGGATCTGGGTCGGAATCAGGCGTATGGACTGAAATGTTGGAAAGACCTGGTTCGATGTTCCTGTCGTCGAACGGTATTCCTGCGGGTCCACGTACTCCAGAGCACGCTGTCACTAGATATCGGCGAATGCCGATTCGTTAATAAAGAAATATTCGACAAATTCGGAAGGGAACGAATTTGTTAATCTGTAACGGGAAAAATGCCATTTCCCAGTTCCTCCTCGTACTGATCCATCAGTGGCCAGTCGACGGCGCAGGTGCCAAAATCGGCCATGTGCTGGTAACGTTCGAGTCGCTCAATTGCCTGGTCGAGCATCGCGTCGTCTTTTTTGAATACCGGGCCATGGCTTGGTAACAGCCATTGGATGTCGGACTGGCGGATTCTTTTCAGGGAGTCAACAAATTCAATCAGGTCGCTGCCGTGATGGGCGTCGATGGCGCCGACACAGCCATCCCGGTAGATGTTGTCGGCGCAGAAAAGGAGATCTCCCAGGCGAAAGGAGAGTTGGCTCTTGGTATGGCCGGGTGTGTGCCAGACTTCCAGTTCCAGTTCTCCGACCCGAATGCTGTTCCCCTCGGCGATTTTCTGATCTACCTCAACGGGCGGCATGTCCAGCTGGATGTTCTGGGCTTCGATGCTGGCGAAGGTCATGATCGGGTCACCGGTTTTCAGCGGTTCGGCAGCCAGTTCATGGGACAGTACAGGAGCCTTGATCAGGTTTTTCAGCTTGGCCAGCCCCTGGGTGTGGTCAACATCGGCATGGGTTGCCACCAGCCCGACGCAACCGGAAAACGGAAAATCGAGCTGCCGAATGGTCTCAACCACCTCATCCACGATTTCCTCGTAGCCGATATCGATGATCAGCCATTCCCTGCCGCTGAAGACCAGGTAAATGTTGCAGCCGAGAAGACGTTTCAGCTGGTAATTGATCTCGATAACATTGGGGAAAATGGGCTTCCGTTCAAGCATGAATGACGATGTCGCGGTTTGAGGAAAGGGATGAATGGGTAAAAGCGATGCTTGTAACCGATTTTAGGAAGGGTGTTTCAAGTCGGCAACTCGGGAACCGCGTGATCAATTGATTTCCAGGCTATTTTCGCCGGCAAAGATGGCTTCGAGGCCTTTTTGGTAATCCGGGTAATTCAATTGGTATTTTGTCTCGTTTACGATGCGTGCGTTGGAGATCCTCTTGTTGGCCGATGAGCGTTCGAAGTTCGAGTTGCCTGCCGGTTCGGTAAACCGTGGACAGGCCAGGCCTGCAAATCGGGCCGCTTCCCGGTAGAAATCCCGCCGCTGGACCGGGTGCCCATCACTGACATTGAAGGTCCGGTTCCCCCTGATTTGCTGATCGAGAAGCAGTTCCCTTGTCCAACCTGCCGCATCCCGTACGTGGATCAGGTTGAGAAAACCATCTGCCGGTATTTCCAATGGGTCGCTCGTCAGTTTCGCCAGGTTGGGGACTCGACCGGGACCGTAAATACCTGCAAATCGAGTGATCAGGATCTGCGATGGGAGGTCTGAATGGAGCAGCAGGTTTTCGGCTTCCAGGCAAGCCTGGCCGCTTTCACGCATTGGATCGGTAGTGGATTCCTCGGTAGTCCATTCCCCTTGCTGCTGGCCGTAGACACCTGTTGAGCTGACATAGATGAATTTACCGGGAGGATGTTTCAGCCTTGTGAGGAATTTCCTGAGTCCTTCCGCGTAAACCTCGCGGTGGGAAAGATCCTGTGTGCGGTCGTAACCGACGCAGTAAACAATGGCGTCAAAGGTCTGCGGGATTTCACTGCCAGGTTCGTTGGGCGGATCCGTTACATCGAGCAGAATCCCCTTCATTCCGGCATCAGCGTACTGGGCTAATTTGGCCCGCCGTCTGGTTGTAACGGTCACATCGAATGCTATTTTTAATTCGTTTTCTCCGTTCAGTAATTTACCGCGTGGATCAGAAGCCGATTGGGCGGGCTGATTCAGCAGTTTGCTCAAGTGACCACCAAAATAACCGTGGCCGACGATCAATATTTTTCGTTTCATGTTGTGATAACGGAGATAATTCTCCCATTTAAACGATTTTCGTGTTTCTTTCCGCTCTGATAAGCCACTTTTTAATCCTACCGGAACTAATCACCGTAATTTCAGTTATATTATGTAACTGGGACGATTCATTCAAAAGTTCACTCCTTTTCATTCCCCCCAGATTGAACTTTTCCATAGAAAGTTTTTGATTAATGAAAACGATTTTCACCAAATGTGCCATTTTCACCCTGATGGGCTGGATTTCGGTCACTTCCTGGGCCCAGGAAGAATCGCTCGAGATCCAACCTGGATTGCAGGCCATTTTTGCAGAAGGATCGCCCACATCTATAGATGACTTGCGGGCCATGCAGGAACATGTCGTCAAGTTGACCCAAAAGGTTATGCCCGCCGTGGTGGGTGTCCGCGTGGGGGGGGCTTCCGGATCGGGGGTGATCATCTCGGAAGATGGCTACGTTTTGACCGCCGGTCACGTGGTACAACGTCCCGGCATGAATTGCAAAATCATATTGCCCGACGGAACCATGTTGGACGGCAAGACACTCGGGATGCAAACTTCGCGGGATTCCGGGCTGATGAAAATTACGGACAAAAACAAAAAGGGTCCCTTTCCCTATCTTGAGATGGGGAACTCGAAAGATGTCAAACGGGGACAATGGATCATCGCCCTGGGGCATCCCGGCGGGTACGACAAAAAAAGAACGCCTCCCCTCCGAGTCGGAAGAGTTTACGCCAAACCCCGAACCAACGGCATGATTCAGACAGATTGTGTCCTGGTGGGGGGGGACTCGGGAGGCCCCCTGTTCGACATGAATGGGGACGTGATCGGTATTCACAGTCGAATCAACCCCAGCCGTCGAGATGGACAATTTGTGGGCAACTTTCACGTTCCAGTCGACGTCTATTCGGAAACCTGGGACCAGCTGGCAAAAGGTGAAAACATCGGGGCCCGTACTTCGAAGCGCCCTGTTCTCGGTTTTTCTCCCGACCTGGACTCCATTGCACCCAAAATCAAGGAGCTGAAAAAAGATGGCCCTGCCGAAAAGGCAGGCTTTCAAAAGGGGGATGTGATTCTTGAATTCGCAGGAAAAAAAGTAAGAACCAAGGAAGCGCTTCGGATCGCCCTCAGCGGCAAAAAGAAGGGCGAAAAAATAAAAGTCAAGGTTCGACGGGGTGACAAGGAACTCGAGTTGACCATTGAGCTGGGTTAGAGCAAAGCCAGGGAGAAAAAAAATGAAAATCAGAAACCGTTTGATTGCCTTGGCAATGACGCTTGTTTGCATGATCGCCGCCGAAGGGCTTTTCGGTCAGGATAAAAAAGGGGACCCGTCCAAGGGAAACCAGGAAAAAGCAAACCCGGCGAAAAAGAGCCGTCCCGAGCCACCCGGCCCGGAGGAACCGAAAAAGGAAAGTCCGAAAACGGGTGAGAAAAAAGATAGCGGCAAGCCCATGCCGGCCAAGGAACCGATGCCGGCCAAGGAACCGATGCCAGCCAAGGATGACGGCAAAAAGCCGGCTCCCAAGACCGGTAACTGGTACATTCGTTCCTCTCCCCAGATGATGAAAACGCTGGAGCCAATCGTCCGGCAGTCCAGTGGGACGACCGTGAAAGTCCTGGCGAATGTCAAGAGTCGCAGCAAGGAGCAGGAGCAGCAGGTTTCCCTCGGGACCGTTGTGGATGCAGGCGGACTGATCCTGACCAAGGCCAGCCAGATCTATGCCAAGGCCAAGACCTTGAAGGTGGAAATCAACGGGAAAAAAGTTCCCGCCAAGGTATTCGGGGTCGATGAAGATTCGGATCTGGCACTGCTTAAAATTGAGCCAGCGGGACTGGAGATCAAACCCATCCAGTGGCAAAACCAGACTCCTCGCGTTGGACACTTCCTTGCCACCCCGGACTCCGAGTCCAAGACGATCGGCTTTGGTGTTCTCAGCGTGGCTTCCCGGGAAGAGCGAAACACGCGTGGTTTTATGGGGGTCCAACTTCAGGACGCGGCGGATCCCAAATTGGGAGGAGCTTTGATTACACGGGTCACTCCCAAGTCACCCGCACAGTACGCTGGACTCAAAGCGGGGGACCGGATCTACAAGGTGGACGGTGCCGCGGTCAAGAACATGCAGGATCTGATCGCCAAGGTTCAGAAGCATAAGGCGGGTGAAACGGTCAAGATTCGGTACAAACGGAAGGATGATGATTTTGAAAAGTCGATCAAACTCGCCAATGCCAGCGGCTTGGGGATGGAGCGGATCAACCCGCAGGAGACGATCGCCGGCAACAAGCTGAGCAAGCGTCGCACCGGATTTGAACGTGTCATCCAGCACGACACCGTGCTCAGTCCCGAACAGATGGGTGGGCCGATTCTCGACCTGGAAGGTCGGGCGATTGGTGTCAACATTGCGAAAAACGGGCGGGTCTCGACCTACGCCCTTCCGCTATCTGTACTGCAACCGGTGATCGCGGAACTGAAAACGGGCAAATTGAATCCGGCAGTGATCAACAAGCCCAAGATCGAACAGTTGACCCGCATGATCAAGGAAAAGGAAAAGGAGATCGCTGACAAAGGCCTGGCAAAAGCGGCCGAGGAGTCGGCAAAAAAGCTGGAGGCAGCCAAGAAAGCGATGGAAGAAGCGGCCGCCGAGTACGAACGACTGCAGAAGGAACTGGAGGCGGCGGGCAACAAGAAGTTCAAGGCAGATGAAAGCCAGAAAAAACTTCACCTGGAGAACCGGACACAGAGCCGGGCACTTTCCAATGCCCAGAAAGAAATTGAGGAACTCCAAAAGGAAAAACAGGAACTGGAAGACCAGTTCAAGTAAGCGGGCTGTCTGACCCATCGGTCAAGTCCAGGTTGGAATCTTTACGGTCCGATTTCAGATAGGCGGTGAGCATGATTTGCGCTGCAATCATGTCCAGCCGCTTTTTTTTCTTCTTGTTGGTCATTCCGGCGGCCCCCAGGATTTCATGGGCGAAAGCAGATGTAAACCGTTCGTCAAAAAAGTCGATGGGGGTTCCGGTCGTTTGGCAAAGCCAGCTGCCGAATTCCCTCGCTTCCTCTGACTTTTGGCTTTCCCGGCCATCTGTGTGGACGGGAAGGCCGATGACCAGCCCCACGATTTTTTCATCCTGAACAAAGTCCGCGAAAAATTGGGCGTCCTTTTCGATCGAGCGACGCTGGTAATTCTCGTAGGGGCTGGCAAGGATCCGCTCGGGATCCGAGAGGGCCAGGCCGATTCGAACCGTTCCGTAGTCAATCCCGGCCAGGCGACCGGTTTCCGGAATCGGCCTCGAAAGAGGAGAGGCTTCCGAAAGCGGTGAGGGAGTGATCGAGTCCTGCATGGGGCTGTTTTCGGAATCAGGCATGGGAGGGTTCGCATGCGGGGCGGATCAGCGGATAGGGGTTCTGTCCCCTTCGGCTACAAAATATCCCCTGGAAAAGAATTTGTCGACACTCGCAATGACCTCGGGCTGAGACATGATGGTCGCGTGCATGGAATCGAATATCTTGAAGTCGCCGGCACCCGCCAGCCTGGTTTCCTCCACGGAGACCGTCGTGTCGTTGTCGACCCGGAAAAGCGGGTTGCCATTGAATTTTCCCGCGATGATCCCGAAGGGATGATCCGGGGTTGCCAGTTGCCGGGAGAATTCTGACCAGTCACTGGCCAGTTCCCGACCGCTTTGTCCGGTGACAAGGGAAAACAGTCCGGTTGGTTTCAGCACCCTGGCCATGTAAGCACCCTGGTTGGGAGGTGCTATCATCACGGATGCCTGGATTCGGGCATCTCCCTGGATACCGGTCCCGGGGTCGCTGAACTGTTGCAGGTAGTAGCGGAAGACGATGTTCCCCATGCTGTGACCCACGAAGTAGATTTCATCGATTCCCTTCAGTTGACCAATGATCCGGTTGAGGGCTGCGGCATGGTCTGCGATCGAGGCTCTCGTGCTGGCATATTCCATGTTGATCGGCACATAGCCCCGGTCGGCGAACTGTTTTGCGAGGCGGGACATCGATTGCCGGGTACGACCGAGTCCGTGCATCAGGACCACCGCTTTTCCCTCGAGGGGCTGGATTCGCTCCGGCTTTTTCAGTGATTCGAATTTCATGCGGCAGGCATTGAAGGAGCCCCAGGCTCGCCGGCGGTTTTTTGGATCCAGTAACCGGCAATGCTTCGTGTGAACATGTTGCTGGATTCTCCATTCACGGTGGACGAACTGATCCGTCCAGAACTGCCGTCCGCCGAGGGTCGGTGTCACCAGGTTCCAGTTTCCAGCGCGAATTTCATTGCGCTGCTGCATTGGATTGGTTGCTGATGCCATCGGTTGTTTTTCCCGCTGTTGAGCCACCGTATGGGAACAGAATGCCGAAAGAATGGCAAGGGAAGATAGTGAGAGCGGATTCAGGTTTTTCATGGGAACTCCTTGTTCTTGGATGGAGCCTTTTTGCGACAGGTTTTCTCAGGGATTCGAAAAAAATCAGGAAATCTTCCAAAGCTCGCCCGGGCAGAAAGCATCGGACGGGAAATGGCCGATCCGTTGTCGGATCGGGAGCATCCGGAACCGCCCCCCGGAGTTCCCCCCCCGGCGTTCACAACCGGCGTTCACAACCGGCGTTCACAACCGGACGCCAGGGTTTTTCCTGGTTTGCGTTGCCAGGATTCCAAATGATTCCGGGTGGGCAATTCATTCAAAATTCGGGCAGGCAACCCTGGGGAAATTCGCCCGGAATTCCCGCCTGGCGGAGCCTTGTGGGTACCTGCTACAGAAAATCCGTCCAACCGTTGGCTTCGATTTCCTTGACGATGGCCCTCACGGATTCCTCCCGGCTTTTGTCGGCTACCAGGGTTGCGTTGGCAGTCTGGACCACGATACAGTTTTCCAGTCCGAGGGTGGCAACCAGGTGCCCGTCTTCACAGCGGATAATGGAATCGGTGGTTCCGATGTTGATGGAACGGCCAATGGTTGAATTTCCCTGTTCGTCAGGATCGACCAGTCGGCCTACTGCCTGCCAGTTTCCGACATCATCCCAGTCAAACGGGGCCTCCATGACAGAGACATCGTCGTAGCTCTCCATGATGGCATAATCAATCGAAGTTCCCTCGATGGCCTTGAATTCCCTGTCGAAGACCTCGTCGAATTCCGCACTGTCCATCGCATCCTGGATTTTCCGCAGGTGAGCGTGCATTTGCGGTTGGAATTTTTCGAGCGCCGCCAGCACCGTTTCCGCTTTCCAGACAAAGATGCCGGAGTTCCAGTAGAAGTTGCCGGATGCCAGGAATTCGGCCGCCGTGGCCGCATCCGGTTTTTCCCGGAATTTCTCCACTCGATACAGTGCTCCCTGCTCGCCAGAGAGTTGCTGCTCTCCCCGTTCCACGTAGCCGAAAGATTCTGCAGGATAGGTTGGCCTGATACCAAAGGTCACAAAGCGGGAGGGATGACTCTCGATGGTTTCCGCCGCGAATTCAATGGCTCCACGGAAAGCTGCCTCATCCCGGATGACATGGTCGGCGGGCATCACCACCATGATCCCAGCCGGGTCTTTCTTTGCGATCATGGCGGCCGCCAGTCCGACGCAGGGGGCGGTGTCCCGTTTGGCCGGTTCGCCCACGATTTGAGACGGCGGCACATCAGGCAGCTGTTTTTGCGTTTCCTCGACGAGAACCCGGTTGGTAACCACCAGGACATACTCCGATCGAACCAGGTCGCCCAGTCGGTCGACCGTCGATTGGATCATCGTGCGTTCACCATAAAGCTTGAGTAATTGTTTGGGCATCTGCCTGGTGCTGGCTGGCCAGAATCGCGTACCCGAACCTCCTGCCATGATGACCGCGTGCAACATTTTTTCCCCGATTTGATCTGCTGTGATTTTTTCCTGACCTGAATTCCGGTGATCGCGTTCCGCCACGAACCGGACTGGCTCAAACCGGACTGGCTCAAACCTGGCTGGCACCGAGACGCCCCCAGCCAGGAGTGAGCTGCCCGGTGCGGTTTTCAGGTTGCCAAACGCCAGTTCAGGCATGCCATGCCGCGACTGAGCCCGCGAGCGGGACCCCGGAATCGACTGGGACCACCCAGATCACCAAGTTAATGGAATGAGCCAAAGTTGGAAACGCCAACAAAAAGGCCACGACTTGAATCGTGGCCTGCTTCGGTTTTCAATTTTCGGAATTTTCGATTCTTGCCGGGTTTCCTCGTACGGGTTTCCTGTCTGCTGGTATCCGTTCCCTGCCGGTGGTACGGCGGAGACCAGGTATGACCCCGGTAAGTATCAGGCAAAGATGGAGGTTACCGGCTCTGCTTTGACCAGTTCCCGGGGTTGATTCAGGTGGTTGTAGACAATGGTCTGTGGATTGATGCCCAGCGAGTGGTACATGCCGGCAACCAGTTCGATGGGGTGCACCGGGTCATCGATTGGTGAGGACCCGGTTTTGTCACTTTTTCCGTAAACAAAGCCACGCTTGGTACCGGCACCCGCTACCAGCGAGGTGTAGCAATAAGGCCAGTGGTCCCGCCCATCATCACTATTGTTGTTCCCGGACGTGCTGTAACCTCTCTGGGGGCTGCGGCCAAATTCTCCCAGGCAGACAACCAGAGTCTCGTCGAGGAGTCCCCGCTCGTCCAAATCGGAAATCAGGGCTGAGACACCTGCATCCAGCATGGGGCCTGACTGGGTTTTCATTCGTTTGGTCAACCCGACGTGAACGTCCCACGAATGATTGTCCGAGTTGGCGACCTTGGGCCAGACCACCTCGACAACTCGGGTTCCCGCTTCGACGAGTCGGCGGGCCAGCAGGCAGCATTGCCCAAAAGTGGTTCGTCCGTACCTGTCACGCGTTTCCTGTTTTTCCAGGGAGAGGTCAAAAGCCTTGCGTGCCTTGCCCGAACTGATCAGGTTGATGGCAGACTTGTAGTAATCGTTCAGATCGTATCTTTCCACCGCTTTCTGGATGTCCGGCATTTTCTCATTGACGATATCCCGCAGTCGGGCGCGGCGACTGAGACGGATCGGAGAGATGCCGTCCCTCAATTTCAAGTCATCCACGTTGATCCGGTCCATCTTGTTCATGTCCATGTCCCCACCCGAGGGAAACAGGTAATAGGGATCGTAGGCGCGACCGAGGAATCCGGCGGTACCTCCCTTGTTGACAACGTTGCTTTCCTGCAACGGTCGCGGCATCATCACGAACGGAAGCATCGGTTCGGTCGGTGGCTTCTGGTTGATCACGTTCGATCCGAACGTGGGAAAGTCTTTGGGCGAAGGGGGTTCCAGCTGGCCAGAGGGGCTGACTTTGTCGGTCGTGTATCCGGTATGAAGCTGGTAGATCGCAGCAGTGTGGTTGAACAGCCCCTTGGGCTTGTAGCTCATCGAGCGGATCATCGTCAGCTTGTCGGTGATCTGGCCGATCTTGGGAAGCAATTCGGTAACGTCCATCCCGGGGACCTTGGTCTTGGCCCTTTTGAACACGGATTTTACATTGTCAGGGACGTTGTCTTTGGGATCCCAGAGGTCCAGGTGACTTGGCCCACCCTGCAGGTAGAGCAGGATCACGCTCTTGGCCTTTCCCCAGCCGGGTGCTTTGCTGGACGCAAATTCATTGGCCGTCGCGGATTGCATCTGCAGCATATTGGCCAGCGACATGCCGAACATTGCGGAGCCACCCACACGAAGAATACTGCGGCGGGAAACACCCAGATCCTGGTCACAGAGATCCTTGCCTGGTTGACCTAATACGTTGAGCATTCGAACCTCCTGAGTTCGATGAATTGGGGTGGGATATTCGGCCGAAACCGACTCCTTTCATTATAGAAGATCGACCGATGGCGACGCAACATTTCCTGTAAAATCGGTCGTGCCCACGTAAATGATCGTCAATTGACCCGCTTTTTCGTGCTGGTCCAGTTGGAAACCCTCTTTTTCGCTGAGCTGTTACCTGCTCCCTGGGAGGTTGTCAGGGTGCCGGCCAGCTGCGCATTCGGACTGGAATGGGAATCAGGGGCCGGCTGAATGGGGAAAGAAAGTACCCGGGGACTCATCCAATGGGGAAAGAAAGTACTCGGGGACCCATCCAATGAGGGGCGTCGATTGGATATATTGAGGGATTGCGAGCGGATCGGATCGCTTTCGCCTGTAGCCGTTCACAGCCCCCGTTTTCTGTTTTTTACCGTTAAAAATGCCCCCCCTGGTAATCGATCTCAACAAGACGGATGACCCGATGGACGCCATTCACCGGGCGGTTGAGTTTCTGGCTGCCGGGAAAGTGGTCGCTTTGCCGACGGAAACCGTCTACGGTCTTGCTGCCAACGCCCTGAGTGAAGAGGGGACGCGGCGAATTCGGGAAATCAAGTCCCGCGGTGCCGACCAGCCTTTTTCGCTGGCTGTCAAAAGTGGCGAGGACGCCCTGGACTATGTTCCCAACCTGTCACCCCTGGGATTGCGGTTGGCACGGCGCTGCTGGCCGGGGCCGATTACGCTCGTTCTCGATGGCTCCCACCCTGACAGCCTGGTGACGCAGTTGCCCAAGGCCGTGCAACCGATGGTGGTGAAGAACGGCACCATTGGACTTCGTGTCCCTGCTCACAAGGTTTTTGACCAGGTTTGCAAGTTTTCCGTGGGGCCAATGATCCTCACCAGTGCAAACTTTGCCGGCGAGCCGGATTGCACCAGTGGTACCTCGGTAGTCGACTCGTTGGGTGATCAGGTAGACTTGGTCCTCGATGACGGCCCGGCCAGGTATGGGCAGGCCTCAACAGTATTGCGGATTGATGGCAACCGATATGAAATTCTGCGGGAAGGTGTTTATGGGGAGTCTGCCTTGAAGCGAATGTCCAGTTTTATGGCCCTCGTGGTTTGCACAGGGAATACGTGCCGAAGCCCGATGGCAGAAGTGTTGCTCAAAAAACGCCTTGCAGAAAGGGTTGGTTGTTCTGTCGGCGATTTGGAAGAAAAGGGGATCGTGGTTGCGTCCGCTGGGGTAGCAGCCATGCCGGGGGCCCAGGCCTCTCCGGAGTCGGTGGAGACGATGGAGCGGGCAGGGTTGGATCTTTCGGATCACCAGAGTCAGCCGGTTTCGGATCAGTTACTGGAGTCTTCCGACCTGATCCTGACCATGACCAACGGACATCGGCAGGCGTTGGTCGCTCATTGGCCCGAAATTGCCGATCGGACACACGTGATTGGAATCGATGGCTCCGATGTCTCGGACCCCATCGGTGGTCCACTGGAACTGTATGAGCGTTGTGCCAGGCAGATTGATGAGAACCTGGAAAAATGGGTTGAAAAAACTGAGCTGGGGTTGCCTGAATAGAAATGGATGTAGCGATTGGAAACGACCATCGGGGTGCAACGATCAAGAAGAAGCTCCGGGCGGCACTCGAAGAGCTTGGTCACCAGGTCATTGACGATGGAGCCACCGAAGGTGAAGAGTGTGACTACCCGGACGTGGCGGCAGTGGTCGCCAGGCGGGTCTCTGAGGGAGAAGTGGACCGGGGCATCCTGATGTGCGGAACAGGGATCGGAATGGCGATTGCCGCCAACAAGATCCAGGGTGTCCGAGCCACCACCTGCGGCGATGTGGCAACAGCCGAGATCTGCCGGCGTCACAACAACGTGAACGTTCTTTGCCTGGCCGGTGATTTTGTTGATCGGGGTGACTTTCAGCCGGTGGTCCGTGCCTGGTTGGAGACGGAGTTCGAAGGGGGACGGCACGAGAGACGCGTGAACAAGATTTCGGCGTTGGAGCCGGGTGCCTGAAATTGAGGGCGGACAGCGATGGGTGAACAAGCGAAAATTGGTATCGTTACCGTTTCGGACCGGGCCAGTCGAGGCGAATATGAGGATCGGGGCGGGCCAGCCATCGTTGCGTATCTTTCTGAGGTTCTGGTTTCCACTTGGACACCCGTTCGCAGGGTCATTTCGGATGACCAGAAAGTGATTGAGGATACGCTGGTGGAATTGGCTGACCAGGAGGGATGCTGCCTGATCGTGACCACCGGTGGCACGGGGCCGGCGCAGCGTGACGTGACGCCGGAAGCTACCGAGTCGGTAGCTGAAAAGGTCATGCCCGGCTTTGGCGAACTGATGAGGAAAGTCTCACTGGAAAAGGTGCCAACCGCCATTTTGTCCCGGCAGACGGCCTGCATTCGGGGAGGCAGCCTGATTGTCAATCTGCCCGGGCAGCCGAAAGCGATTGGGGAATGCCTGGATGCTGTCTTTCCCGCGATCCCTTATTGCGTGGACTTGATCGATGGTCCTTACCTGGAAACCGACCCCCAGAGGCTAGAGGCTTTTCGGCCGCGTAAAAAATAATCGCCCAAATGGGGCGGATGGTCTGAAATGGTCTGGGCGGCCGCGTTTTGTAGTCCCGCGGTGCCTGCGGCGGGGCTACCCGCCAGCGAAATCGGTGCATGAAAAAGATGCATGAAAAAGGTTCGTGAAAACCTTTCGCGAAAAGGCTTCTCGAAATTAGTGCGCGGACGCCGGTTTTTTGCTGTACATTCGTTCAGCTTTTGCACTGTCCTGGGTTCAGTCCTGCTTTTCAAACCGCAGCCCGAGCACCCGTCCCGCATCGAGTGTGAAGCCGTTCACCCTTTTTGAATCCCTGTCCCTGGAAAACGCAAAGTGCTGGTTCCCGACGGATGCCCTCCATAAATCTTTTTTCGACAGGATCAGCCGTCGTGGGGGCAACTGCCGGTTTTGAATCCGCATCAGCAGTTCGTCTCCCTGTTTTTGAAAAAGGTAATGGGTGTCCAGTTCCTCGCTGTAGTAGGCGCCGACATAGTCATCCAGGTCGACTTTCGTTTTTTCGCGGGTGTTTTTCGTGGGGCCCGTATCCCGCTTCGCAGGTTTTGCGGACGCAGGCCCGGACGTTTTTTCCCGGTCGGGATCTCCGAAAAAGATGGCCGCGACCTGGCGGGCCTTCCTTCCCGGATTGACCGGTGGGACATTGGCCAATACCACGACTGAAAATTCTTGATCCGGAAACCTGAGGTAGTGGGTGCGGTAGCCCAGTAAAGCCCCCCCGTGTTCGCTGATGCGGCGACCCGAAAACGTTCCGTTGATCAAACCGAACGCATAACCACAGCTTGTTCCGTTGTTCAAAATGCCGTCCTGCTGAAGCTTGTCAATCAGTGATTGGCTGCCTTTGCCCAGCCGGTTCTTGAGAAGGTTGGCTTCCCAGCGGGCCATGTCTTCGATGTTGGAGTACAGTCCACCGCTTCCAATCAGGTCAAAGCGGCTGATCAGGTTGCTGAACCGGCCAGCCGATCCGGAGTAGCTGAAAGCCCGATTCCTGATCAGGTTCCGGACGTCGTCGTGAAAGCGTGTGTTTTTCATTCCCAGTGGCTTGAAGATCTCCCGCTCCGCAAAAACACGGAATGGGAGGCCTGTTGTTTTTTCCACAATTTTGGTGAGCAGGAAATAGCAGGAGTTGCTGTACAGGTATTTTTCACCCGGTTGAAAATTGAGATTTTTCTGACGTTTGATCAGGTCATAAATGGCACGCTGGTCAATGTGGTCGAGGATACTGTTTCCTGCCAGCGTCCAAAGGGTCAGGTGGTCACGGACGCCGCTGGTGTGATGAATGAAATGGCGGATGGTGAGAGGCTGTTCGTATTCCGGAAAGTCGGGCAGGAATTTCTGGATCCTGTCGTCCAGTCCGAGTTGGCCACGTTCTTCCAGCAGGAGGATGCAAAAACTGACGAAATGCTTGGAGACCGATGCCATGTAAAATACGGTTTTGGCGTCTATCGGCACCTGGTGCTCAAGATCCGCTTCGCCGTAGCCCCGGGCATGGATCAGCCGACCGTGATGCATCAATCCGATCGCTGCACCGGGGTAACCGGGACGGTTCCATTCCCGGAACAACTGGTCGATTTTTTTCTTTTGCGAGGGGCCAAGCGAGCTGGTTTGACCCTCTGTCGTGGAAAAGGGGAACCATGCCAGAAGAATGACAAGGATCAAGGGGACCGGAAGTGGGCAGCGATGTGGTTGCGGCATGGCAGTCATTACCAGTATCGCTCGAGGACAATCTGCCCCGGTTCTTTTTTGCGATGTTTGATCATTCCGCGATTTCCCAGTCGTTCCTCCATTTCGTCGAGCATTGCCGGGTTGCCACAAAGCAGCACAGCTGAATCCTCCCCGGAGAGACTGCATTGGGCGGCGGCTTCGAGTTGGCCGCTTTCCATGACCTGCGGAATGCGGCCTTGCAGGGCACCCGGTGATTCCTCCCGCGATGAAATCGGAACGTATTCGAAACGGTCACCGTAGCGGTTCTTGTATTCTGCCAGTTCGTCCTGGTAGGCAAAATCCACCCCGTGACGGACGCCATGAACGACGACAATTTTTCCGTATCGTTCCCACGGTTCAGCAGTCCGCAGCATGGCCACATACGGTGCCAGCCCTGTACCGGTTGACATCAACCAGAGGTTCCCGGCATCCGGGGTCTTGGCCAGGGTAAAGCTGCCCGCCGCCCGTTCACTGACTTCCAGTTCATCTCCCGGTTCAAGTGCCCAGAGTCGGGGTGTCAGGCGGCCATCTTCGACCAGGACGATAAAAAAATCCAATTCGGCCCCGTGTGGTGACGCTACCGAGTAGGGACGGTTGGTCCGATCGTCTCCTTCCAGCATCGCCAGGTGCAGGAATTGCCCCGGTTGAAAGGGATTGACCTGCGGTGCCGAGATTTTCAGCGTAAAAAGACCTTCAGTCCAGATTTTTTTTTCAACGACTTTCGCTGGCGTCCACTTCATGCGGTGAGGTTTCCTTCCATCGGACTGGTTTTGCAGCACATCCACGCTTGCATTGATCCTACCTTAGCAGCTTCGCAGTTGAAAATGAACTTGGCTGTTTCCGATTTGGTGAAATAAAAAGTTTCGCAGGCAAGGGGGAGTTTTGAAAGAACTGCTGGGTTTGTCTTTTGCAGAAAATTCCCCGCTTTGCCGCTGCCTATCAACTGACGTGTGCATCGGTTACTGGTCGCGCGACCGCTGATGGGTTCCCTGGAGTGGACGATCCCGGTCTTTCAACCTGCTCCGACAACTGGTTGTCAGTCAACCAGCGTGATCCACCAAGGTTTTTTTCCCGTCGCCTGGGTGCCGGTTCGTTTCAGCCTGCCGCTCGCCGGATCGACACGGAAGATCGCCAGGCGATCACTCCCCTGCCCTGCCGAAACGAGAAACTCATTGTCGGGTGAGAGACTGAATTGTCGCGGAGTTTTTTCGGTCTTGAAAATTCCCTTCCGCACTAGCTCATCGTTTTGGAGGAGTTGGAAGAGGGCGATCGAATCGTGGCCGCGGTTGGCACCATAAAGAAACCTGCCGTCTTTCGAGATTTCCAAATCGGCGCAGGCATTGGGCCGGTCGAAATCGGTTGGCAAGGTGGAAACGGTCTGTAGCGGCTGGAGCGTGCCCTTTTTGGGGTCCATTCGGAGCAGGGTCACGCTTGACCCCTGTTCGTTAATGCAGAAAAAAATCTCCCCCCTGGTAGGATGCGCCACCAGGTGGCGTGGGCCGGCCCCTTCCGGAAAGGAAAGATGCGGCGGCTGGTTGGGGAACAGGC
>JAYZFP010000158.1:0-4767 GCA_036336715.1 Planctomycetota bacterium | reverse complement strand
TCCACACCATCCAGTCATGCCCACCCTCGCTGACATGATAGGTGTGATCCACCCCCCGGTTTTTAAGCCATTCGGAAAAACGATTGTTTCGCTCAAAAAGGAAATCATCCCGACCACACGCAAACCACAAACTTGCCAACTTGTGGCTGGCCTTTTCGGTCGACTGAAGGTCGGGAAACTGTCGAGCGATCTCCTCGTCGGTTCCCTGGGCGGCAGCGGAACTGAAGCCGCCGACACGTGAAAAAACCCCCGGGTGCCTGAGGCCGATTCCCAACGATTGTCCACCTCCCATGGAAAGCCCCACGATGGCATTCTGATCGCGACTGGCGGATGCCCCGAACTTCTTCCGAACCAGGGGAACCAGGTCCTCAAGCAAGTCCTTTTCCACCAAGCGAATATTCCGGTCAGCATAATCATCAAATTCCTGTTTCAGGTCAATCGAAAGAGGATGACCGTAGGGCATGACCACCACACAAGGGCGTATTTTCTTTTCCGCGATCAGGTTGTCGAGAATGAATTGGGCACGCCCTACCTCTTTCCATGCGAGGTGGTCGTCTCCGTAACCGTGGAGCAAAAACAGAACCGGCCATTCCGCCTCTCGGCCATCATGACCCGGGGGCGTGTAAACAAGTGCATTTCTCTGGGTTCCGGTAGTTTTCGAATCGTAGATGATTTCCCGCAGTTCTCCGTGGGGAACCGGTTTCTTTTCGTGGAGCAGCCCGCCCCGGACTTCGAAAAGACTATTGCAGGTCAACCATTTTTTCACCCGTCGATTCGACGGATCCAGCATTCGGGTTCCATCCACCTCAAAGGAATAACTGTAGAGTTCCGGTTCCAGATTATTGAGAGTCAATGTCCAGATTCCTCCGGCACCCTTCTCGAGCCTTTGTTTGCCGCGTCCGGAAATACCGACCACCGACACTTCATTCGCCCGGGGCGCCCTCAGTCGGAAGGTCACTGCCTTCCCGTTCACTTCGGGCGAGACGATCTGGGATTTGATTTCATCACTCATCAACAGAACCGTGAAAACTGTCAGCAACAGGGGCGAAAGCGAGCCCCCTGGAAAGTTTGTCAGCCACAAACGCATGATCACCTCATTGGCCTAGGTTACCTGTCCATTAAAAAGCCGACGGTCCTGCCAGCTTTTCTTCATCTGCCAAAAGGCATTTCAGCGAGTCCGACTAGCCGTACTTGTGGTGAGCCTCGGTCGCCTTCATTTTCGGAGCCCGGATTCGGCCCCCGGACAATTTCTCTCCAGCCGGGTCGATGTAAACCCGACCACTCTTTTTGATCTTGGGATCAATATTGAGCACATGGATGTTGAAGATAAAGCCGGATTCACTGTTGCACCTGAACCAGTGCACATTGTCCTTGTGATCCGAAATTGTTGAGTACTGGCCCTTTTTGAATGTGTCATCGATGGTCGGCTTGACGATCAGGTGATCATCGGCGTCCTCCAGGCGGTCGTAATGTCGCCCATGAAACTCACCACCGAGAATCAGAAACGAGGTCGCCATATTGTAATGACCATGGGGAACAACCGACCGCCCCTTGTGGAGAGCAAACAACTGTCGGCCGAATACCAGTCCGGTAGGCAAACCTTCCACCTCGGGAAACTGAACCGACAGCGAACGTTCCCCTTTTTTCCGTGGCTTCAGGTTACGGGTCAGCTTTTCGAAGTCGATAAACTTCATGAAGTCATTGACCTGCACGCGATCCATGAACCCTTCGCATTTCTTTTGCCACTCAACCTGGGAAATCCTGTGCCCCTTGACCTCCTGGCTCAACTCATTCATTTCTTTCAAAAAGTCGGCGGCGATCGGTTTGATTTCATCCCCCCAGGCCTCGGCTTCGAAAAGGCTGGTAAAGAGGGAGTAGGTCAACAGCGATCCAATGGATGCCTGGGTAAAACTTCGTCGATCGAGTGAGTCCATTTGAATGCCCTTTGTGTTTCAGTTTCCAGTTGCGTAGATCCGCGGTCTCATTCCGCTTTCTCTTTTTCTGTTGTTTCTTTTTCAGACGAGGAGCCAGCCTCGGCCCGGTTTTCACCGGAAGCATTCCTGGCCGCCCCACCTTTGCTGGCACCTCGCTGACCTTGGTCACCGGGCTGCTGTCCTCCCCTTGGAGAACCTCCCCTGGGGGAACGGGGGGCGTTGAGAAATTCCTCTTTGCTGATTTCCTGGTCACCGTCCTTGTCAATATCGCCCACACGAGCCTTCATGCGATCCGGTATTTCATCCGCTGAAAGCTTGCCATTGTTGTCCTGGTCCATCCGGTCGAAAAAGCTCCCCAGGTCGAATCCACCCCCCGGCTTTCCGGATCGTTTTTGCCCACCTGGTTTGCTGCCCGGTTTTCCACCACCGGGATTTCCACCACCGGGATTTCCACTATCGGGATTTCCACCGACCACCGGTGCCCCTCCTTCGCCAGGCGACTGCCCCCCCACAAAAGCATATTGCTCCGCCCTGGAAAGGGGCTCCCCCTTCTTTTTTTCCAGCGTTTCGAGTGCCTTTTTGAATTCCTCAAACGAAATTTTGTCGTCGCCGTTGGGATCAAACAGCTCCATCTGCTTGAGGATCGTCGAATCCTTCACGAGGTCGGTTTTGAGAACGAAACCATCCACATCCTCATCCAGCAAATCAAACAGCACATCTTCCATGGGTCGTTTGCGGGCCTGAACGGTCGCGGTCACAGGCGCATTGCCGGGCTCGAAATAACTCTTGAAAGCCCATTGGCTGTCCTCGAAGGACTCCGGGGACGCGTTTTCTGCCTCGTCACCATCGAGGATCCGTTCATAGATCACGAAAACTTCCAGGTTCTTTTTCCCGGGGATCAGTCGACTCCATTTGTAATGATCTTTGCGCTGAAAGCGAACGGTCTTTTTTCCTTCCCCCTGGAACTCCATTTTTGAGAACTCGGTATCTGCCGACCGGCCCCCCAGGGACTCCTCCACATCGGTGCGTGTCTTGCCAGCCGTCATGTTCTGCTTGGAAATGGAATCCAGCGACTGCATTGCATTTCGATAACCCGGAAGGTTGACACCAAATTCGTAAATGGCTCCTCCCCCAACCATGAGCAACACGACCCCCAGAACGACCATGCGAATCATATTTCCCGAGCGGTAACATTTTTGACGGGAAACTGCCGAAATGCGTTTTCCAGCTTCGGTTTTCATTAATATCGCTCCGTAACTCATTGAGTTTTTTTCAAAAAAAGAACAATCAAATCAAGTTGATCGATCCGGATTCGGGTTGAACGTTGACTGCATCAGACAACCACCCGGAAGCCAAAAAAAAAGGGCTGATCCGGGCCAACCCTTCCAACGCTTTTCGTCACCTTCAGGCGAAAACGGAATCACTGAAACGTAAGGATCGCGTTGTCGAAAAACCGGTTCCAAAGCTTCAAATCAGGATTCCCATTGTGGGTCCGCCTCAGGATATCATTCCCGACCTGCAAAAGCGACATCCATCAAGAGATCACTCGAAAAGGAATTCCCGCCGCTGGAGTCGCCGCCTTGAACCGCTTCCCACGGGGTGTTCATCAAAAACCCGTAAAGATCAACTGGAAAGCAGTGCGGAGGCGACAATGCAGACATCCAGGTCGCAAAGAACCGAAAAACCAACGGCAAATTGATTCTGAAAATGGCAACCCTGGATCCTGGCACCAGGATCACTTGCTGGAAAAGATTCCGTTGGTCACTGATTCCAGGTCTTTCAAAACCACGCTTCGAGTTTTTTCATAAAGGTCGGCCACCAGGAAATTATTTGCGGGCGAACTCCCATCTTCCTCGGGCAACTTTTTGAAAGTAAATTTTTCCGGGTTTTTGTAGTAACTGCGGAGACACCCCAAAAGCTGCTTTTGTTGAACGTCCCAAACGGTCACTTCCTGCAGGACCTCACCCGGGGTGAATTCCTTCCTCTCGGTAAAATAATGGGGAGGACGATAGCCAGTCCGCCGAACAACCACCAGGTATTTCAGATTGGCAAGCAACTCCAATTCCGATGCGGGGGGGCCGTACCCTTTTATTTCCATGGAATCTACGGACGCGTAACCATCGGCATTTTCCAGCAAACCGATGTTTCTCAGTACCCCGTGACTGAACTGGTGCGGCAACTTGTCCGGGTTGGAAAGACTCGAGGACTTTTTGTTCTTCACCCGTTCCGGATCGTGGAGACTCCAGGCCGATACGATGGCCGTGTTCCCACCCTCACGGCAAAACAGGGGCTTGGGATCCAAACGGTCCAGTCCGATCGTTCTGACTGGAATTTCCGGGTTACGATTCAGGTAGTCCGAAACGGTCAGCCTGATTTGTTCCAAACGGTCGACCGAATCCGACTGGTTTTTCAATTCAGCGACGTAATCGACGAATTTCTGACGCCGCGCGAGATCCTCGTCAATCGCCTCCTGCCGGGAATCCGAAAACAGGCCCACCAAAACGAAAAACCCGCAACAGCAAAAAAGCAGAAACCCGAACACGATCACCAGGCAACCGGTAAACCCGCGCGCGGCCTTTCCGGCGGGTGACGCCGGAACGTGTCCATGTTGCTGATGGCCCGAGGCCGGCACTCCCGCAGGCGGCTTGCCCGCATCGACCATCCTGTTTTCGAAGCAGGGATCCGGAAATGGGTTTCAGTCCGACATGACAATATCCTTCCTGGAAAATCAGTGTTCCCTGTATGGCGGACTTTCCCGACAACTGGAACCGTTTAAAAGCCGGATTCCGGCAGATAGACTACTAAACGCAGCGTTTTTACGGTCGGGACTTTT
>JAYZFP010000157.1:0-9986 GCA_036336715.1 Planctomycetota bacterium | reverse complement strand
GCGAGTAAGGTTTTTTGCGGATGGATAACATTTCATTCGGTGATCACCTCGAGGCTCTGATCTGGCGGTCCAATCCGGCAGGCCTCCACAGATGCTGCCAAGACTGGCGATTCCCCGTTTCAGTCGTTTTCTTTTGTTGGCCCGGCAGTTGAAGTCGCCCCTTTTTGTTCCTGTTGCAGACCCTGCTGGACCAGGTTGGCCACAGGAATGCGGTTGCGAATTTTTTCGAGGAACACTTTCCAGCCATTTTCCGAGTGGGACAGGGTATGCAGCCATGCATCGATGGCGGTCTTGCCAATGACCAGCAAAAAAAGGAGAGGCAGTGGGGACCCAAGGAAGATGACGGGAATGACAGCGGCAATGATGGCGAGATGCAAGAGGAAGACTCGACCGTAGGGAGCCATCATCTGCAGCAGGATGTGGCGATGCCTGTATTCCTGTCGCCCAATGAAGTTCTGCCGGAACGAGATGCCGTGACTGATCAGGAGTGAGACCAGGGGGATCAAGAGGCTGCCCCCCCAAAAGGTCCACAGGGAACGGACCACGTTAAGCAGCAACCCCAGGAAGATGAACGGTCCTGACCAATCTGGCATTTCATTGAGGAGAGAACCTGTACCCATGGTACTGGCTGGTCCATTGGCAAAATCCATTGTCACAAAGATGTATATGAAAAAACCGTGAACGGCGCAGAAACCACCGAAATGCACCATGAAAAACGGGATGACAAATAGACGCATCAAAGCTGGCCTGGCTTCCGCCAGGATCATCTTCAGAATGTTGTAAAAACCGATGACCAGGTTTTCAGCCCAGTAAAGGACCAGCAGGAGGCGGAGGTCCCAGCCCCAGAAGATGCCCCCCAGGATGGGCACCATGTTGGCAATTACCAACGCCCACAGCGAAAGATTGAAATGCGCACCAGGTTTTTGGGACGCTGCGTTTGGGAGGGCATTCACAGGATTCTCCTCTTGGTTTCCAGCCGCTGGTTTCGTCAGGTTTTCAGGAGTCAGGAATATTTCGCGTTGTTATCGGAAATCTTTCCATAGTTCTGCAGATTGATAGGAATCCCGTATTCGCCATTCACGCAGTTTTGCCAGCATGTCCTGTTTTTGCGAATCGTATTCCGGGGAATCCCAGAGATTATTGACTTCATCGGGATCGGCCTTGAGGTCAAAAAGCTGTCCCCATTCTTCTTCGAGGAAATGCACCAGTTTCCAGTCTCGGGTTCGAACCATGGTCATGAAGTCGGTCTCGGTCAGGTTGCCGTCCCGGGCCTGTTCAGCAAAAACGGTTTCCCGGAAACAGCCAGCGGACTCATCCTGGCCCTGCAGAACGGGCAACAGCGATCTGGCCGCCATGGGATAGTTTATTTGTGCACCTGCGAGGTCCAGCAGGGTGGGGCCGAGATCGAATTGCTGGCACATTCCCGAAATGCGACGTCCACCTTCCAGACGCCCGGGTGCCCAGACAATTGTGGGGACTTTGGTGATCGTGTCATACATGGTCCACTTTTGGCTGTGACCATGATCGGTCAGGCAGTCGCCATGGTCCGAGGTGAATATCACGATCGAGTTTTCAGCGTAACCGGTTTCATCCAGTGTGCTCAGGATTTCACCAATTTTTTCGTCGATCATTGTTACATTGGCAAGGTAAAAAGCCCTCTGGCGATGCCGTTGTTCCGGTGTCGGCTCCATGAGGAAATGGACAGAGTCATGGTCCACCTCGGTATTGTGCACCCGCATTGCCTGCAGGGGATAAGGCTGTTGTTCCAGTTCCTTCGCCGATACAGGCAGGATGTTGAGGTCGGATTGCCCGAGGTAATGGTCTGTATACTTGGGAATCGGGTCATAGGGCGGGTGGGGACCGGGGAAACCGATCTCCAGGAACAGCGGTTCCGTTTTCGGGTAATTTCTCAACCACCAGGTGGCGAGGTCACCGACAAAAACGTCCGGATGCATGTCCTCGTCCAGCAGCCACTCAAAAGCTCCCAGGCTGGACCGGTAATCTTCGCGTTGCCTGTAGAGCTCCCGCTGCTGTTTGACCAGGCCCCGGGCCCTGAGTGCCTTGTCCCATTCATCAAAAAACCAGCGGGCCTCCAGGTAGCGGTCCTTGTTCTCGACGACGTATCTTTGGTCAAACCCCATTTCGGTGTGATGGGGCCAAGTATGCATTTTTCCAATATTGACCGTATGGTATCCCGCCTTTTGCAAATCCCCGGTCCAGCCTTTTTTCCATGTGTCGGAATTTTTCAGAATCCCGGTCGTGTGGGGATAGTGCCCGGTGAACAGGCTGGCCCTGGCCGGTGCGCAACTGGCAGCAGTAATGAAACAGTTTTCGAACGTCACTCCTTCGCGAACCATCCTGTCCAAATGGGGAGTCTGCATGTAATCGAATCCGAGTTCAGCGATCGTATCGTATCGCTGTTGATCGGTGATGATAAAAATGATGTTGGGTCGTTCGGTCATGAATCGATCACTCAAAGGTTAGGACGGCTAACCGGCTGTGGATGGAAAGGAATGTATTCAGAATAAGGAGATTCGACCGGTTTGATCAGGGGAGAGGCACGGAAAACAGGCGTGTAAAGAGGACCTCGACGACCAGGCTCACCCCAAGTCCTGTGGTGATGTAAGCCAGCACCCGGTCTTTCCATTTTTTGTGCTGTGGGAGCGGTGGCGAAACGCTGAAAGCGAGGGCGGCAATGACCAGTGTGGTGGCCATCCAGAAGGGTGCCGACCATTGGAGGGAGCCTAGGTAGATCAGCAGGATGATCGCGCTGATGGTTTTTTGTTTCAGGCTGCCTGTTGCTACAAATCGCTCAGGTGGCTTGTCCGGGGAAATTGGAAGGAAAGCCCCGGTTGAGCTTGCTGGTGATCTGTTGGATGCAACGATGACGCCGACCAGTGTGGCCAGGGTAAGCAATCCAATCCAGAAAACAAAATCGGGAAGATCTGTCTGTGCTTCAATCGCCAACCGCTCAAATTCCGCTACCCGTGTCGCGAGGTGTTTTTCAAGTGCCTCTCCCGTCCGAAATGTGGGATCGAGTGCCCGCTCTTCAAGAGCCTGCAGAGTTGCCGGATTGGTCATCGCCTCCTGGAGCGCGTCAGCCAGAGTCGTCACAACTTTCCCGGGGGTCTCTCGGGGTGCCCAGAAATAATAGGCGTTGGAAGCGCTGGTCTGGAGTCCCTGTTCCAGCGAAGTGGCTACCTCCGGAATCGTCGGGTTGCGTTTTTTTCCAAAATTGACGATTGCAACAATGTTTTCTGCGGGAGGAGTGTCGTCGGCCTCGCGGAAGTTCAGGTATTCGGAGAGTGAAAAGATACCAGCCTCGAGTTTGCCCCCCAGGATGTAGGTGATGCGTTTAACGCCGCTGGCCGAAACAAAGTTGAAATCGGCACCCGGATATTCCGCGAGTAGCTGTTTGCAGATAAAGTAGGCGGGCGACCCCGGGTTGGCACCCATTCGGATGGAATTCGGTTGGTCGCGAGCTGCCTCCAGCAGTTTTGGCAGGGTCTGGTGTGGTGAGTCCGCGCGGACAACCATCAGTAACACGATGCTGCCGGTCTGGGCAATCGGTTGAAATGCCTCGGGGCCGTAGGGGACCACTCCGGCCAGTCGGGTGGCGATGATTCCCTCGTGGTGGCAGAGGATCCGGTAACCATCCGGTTTAGAATTCTTTACAAAGCGGCTTCCCAGGGTCGCCGATCCTCCATCCCGGTTTTCGATCACCACCGGGACTCCCAGCAGGTCGTTGTCATTGATTGTCTTCTGGAGAGTTCGTGCGAAGGTATCTGTTCCTCCCCCTGCCAGGTAGGGGACCACGATGCGAACCGGGTGATTGGGATAGGGGAGTTCTCGGTCCTGATAGGGAGCAAGCAACAGGCGAACGGTGACAAGAACAAGAAACAGTATCAGCAGCAGGATGTTTTTCATGTGGTTTCTCCCCTCGAGGAGATTCTCCCTTTGCCGGTTGGAAACCAGAGCTTTTTTGCCAGTGGAAAAATGAGCAGCAATAACGCGACTGCGAGGAACATCAGGGACTTGGGTTCCGTGAGCAGGGGCAACCAGTTGCCGCCGGTACTCATCAGTCCGGCAGAGAGGTTTTCCTCCGCAATGGGGCCGAGGACGAACCCAATGACGAGGGGAGCTAGGGGGATATTCCTCGACTCGAGAATGAAACCAAGGAATCCGAAAGCCAGCATGACCCAGACATCGAGCCAACGATTCCCGATGGCAAATGAACCAACCACGCAGAAAACAAGGATTAAAGGGAAGAGTTGGGAACGGGGAAGCCTTGCAAGCCCGGCCAGGTATTTCATCAGAAAAGTCATCAGCAATCCCATGGCGATCGTCGCGAACAGGCAGGTGAAAATGATCGCGTAAACAAGTTCCGGGCTCTGGTCAAACAGGCGGGGACCCGGCTGAAAACCGTGGAGAACCAGCGCGCCCAGCAAAACCGCCTCCACCACCGATCCGGGCAGTCCCATGGCAACCAGGGGAATCAGGCCACCTCCAATCGTGGCATTGTTCGCCGCCTCGGCAGCCACGATTCCTTCCTCGCTACCCTCGCCAAATTTTTCCGGGTTTTCCGATAAGCTCCTGGCAACCGTGTACGAGGAAACGGAGCCGATATTGGCGCCGATTCCGGGAAGCATTCCAATCCATGTTCCAATCAGGGAGCTTCTGAGAAGGTTGGACCAGTGTCTCTGAAGATCGTACCAGCGGTAAGTGACCTGGCGAACCTGCAACTGTTGATCGTTTTCAGCCAGGCCAGGTCTGCCAATGTCCTGGAAGATCTGGTTTATGGCAAACAGTCCGATCAGAACCGGTAAAAGAGCGAATCCCTCGTTCAGCTCTGTCCAGCCAAACGTCAAGCGTGCCTGCCCGGTTGCAGGAGAGATTCCCGGCATGGAGAGCAGCAGCCCGAGAAACCCTGCAAAGATGGCCCTTACGGGGGATTTTCCTCCGACCGAACAGATCAGCACCATCGCCATCATGACGAGGGAAAAATAATCAAAGGGTCCGAACTCCCTGGAATACCCGGCGATCGGTCTGGCAAGCAGGAAAAGGAAAATCCAGGAAATCAGGCCGCCGCACACCGAAGCCAGAACTCCCAGGCCCAATGCTCGTTCGGGTTTGCCCTGCCGTGCCAGGGGGTAGCCATCGAGGGTCGTGACAATGGAGGCTGGCGTCCCCGGCATCCGCAGCAGCGTAGCAGTAATCATGCCGCCGCTGATGGCGCCCACGTAAAGGCTGACCAGTAATATCATGGCATCCTGGGCGACCATCCCGAAGGTCAGCGGAAGGGTCAGGGCGATCACCATCGTGCCTGTCAAACCGGGAATGGCTCCCACCACGATTCCCAGGGAGGTTCCCGCGAGTACCAGGGAAACGACGTAGGGTGTCAGGAACTGGGAGAGTGCTTCCTGCATGTTCGGACCGGGTAGACGAAAACCCCCATTCTAATCGGGGATTTCGGGGGCAGACAATTGCGGAAGACCGGATCCGGACAAGGTGACGAAACTCGAGTCAATCGCGGTCGACCGAAATGGTTTCCGAGTAGGCAAGCTGACCGGTGCGGCCATCAAAGTACTGGAAAATCACCTGTGGGTGGGGGTAGGCAACCAGGCGTTTTCCGCCCAGTTTCTTCGGCATGTTGAAAACGTTGTTGACCTGAACCACACAGTAATGTGGGTAGAGTCGTTCGTGTCTGGGAAGATCCGGCAGGATATAGCTGCTCCAGCGAATATCACATTCCCGGGGACCAAATTTGAATTTCCCGGTGATCGGGCGGTCCATTTCATCATTTTTGGGCACATGATTTACGCTGTTGTGGGGGCCACAGCAGAATTCATAGACATGGTCGGTTACCTTGATGGCGAAGCTGTTGTGCAGGTCACCCGTCATCACGAATACCTTTTTTCCCAGCTTTTCCCATTCCGCAATCAACTTTTCCCGTTCATCAAAGAAGCCGGTCCAGGCCTCTTCCTTGTTGGCGTTGTCAGCTTCAAATCCGCCGGCACCGCTGTGGGGAATCATGAACGGAACGCTCGATGTGACAAAAAAGAAGTCAGCGTCACTTTCTTTCATCGATTTCAGCAACCAATCCCGCTGCCGCGCGCCGAGCATTGAAACTCCCGGTTTTTCGCGGTTCTTGACGTCGTGCATGTCCCGGGCCCCGCGGGTATCGAGGAGAAAAAATTCACAGTTGGCAACTTTGAAACTGGCGTAGGAGCTTCGGCCTATCGAGTAGCTGACCTCGTCCGTGACGCGGGCCGGCATGTGCAGTTGCAGGGTGTGACGGTCAATCACCTTGACGATGTCGTAAACATAGGAGTTCCGGTGACCTTCGTCATTGTCGTATTTCATGTCATTCACACCGGCGTGAATGGTCCCCCAATGGACGTGAAGGTTGAGCATTTCTTCCAGGGGAAGCCTGGTGAAATCTGCCGAGGGATCGACCAGCAGGTTGGATCCTTTTTTCATCATGGCCCTGCCATAATGTACCCGGTGATTGATGGTTGTCGGGTTGGCCCAGCCGAGGTAGTTGTACCAGGCATAGGTTCCGATATCGCGAAAAACAGTGCGGCGGTGACGTTTTCCGGCGGAACCTGCTCCCCAGATATCATTGACCAGCTCATGGTCATCAAAGGTAAAGAACGAAGGAACATTCCGGTGCCACTTTGCCAGTTCTGTTCCACGTGACAGGTAGAGTTTGTAGTTCTCCCAGACTCCGACCACCGATGGCATGATCTGAACCGACCGGGGCAGGTGTTCTACCCCCTGTCTCAGACGCCAGGCTTCTGGCGGAAATTCTCTCAGTTCCTCATACAGCCAATCGCCGTTCATGATGTGAAAATGGACTTTATCGGACCAGTCACGGTTGAGGTTCTCGTAGGCCGGTTGCCAGTGGCCGATTCCATGGAGTGGATTCTGATTCGCACAGGAGCCTATTTCAAAACGAAAATTGAACAGTCCCTCAGGATTGAATTCCGCGTTGAAAGACTCTTTTTGGCTGGGCAGGGTTCTGAAAGAAGCGGGCACACCGTGGGGACGTCCATTGACCCAGATCCGGTAATGATAGCGACTGTCCGCTTTGAGGTCGGTCAGAGTGACGGTCCCGGTATTGTCGTTTTCAAGTTGCGTCGACCCTTTTGCGCTTTGAAAGGAAAGCTTGGCAGGATCCATTCCATAGCAAACGTGAAATTCGCCCGGAGAAGACGTGCGTACCCAGACCTTGACCGAATGAGCTGTTGGATTTCCCAGCATCGGACCGTGGGTCAGACGAATCGGGTCACGGTCCAGTGAGTAAACCGGACTTGTCAAAACCACCACGAAGAAAGCCAGCAGCAGGGTATTCAGGGTGGCGGAAGGGCCCACCCCCCGGTCGCAGTGGGACTTCCCATGAATGGAAATGCTGGAAAGCCAATTCAATGAATGAAGATGGGGGAATCTGATCATGGTCCAGGTAAGCCAACACGAAATACAGCAGCCCCATACTAATCGCAAGCGAGGACCTGCACCATGATGTCCGGTTGTTAAATTCACCTCGCAGGCGAACGGTTTTCGGGAAGGTCCATCCATGCCGCGTTGCCTGCGGCCTGACCATGGAAAACAGGGACCCGGCCAGTTTTTTCAGGCTGGGATGCGAAAAAACAGTCCGGGTCGGGAAGGGTTATTTTTTTGCAAGTTCTTTTTCGATGATCCCAATCACAGTCGACGAATCCGGGCTGGTGAAGGGTTTGATCCTCGCTGCCACATTGCCCTTCCGGTCGACGATGAATTTTTCGAAATTCCAGGATATTTTTCCTTTGCCGACAGGTTGGGTGTCTGTCGAGGTGAGGTGTTTATAAAGATCGCAGGCCTCGCCACCGTTGACGTCGACCTTGGCCAGCATATCGAACTCCACACCGTAGTTCTTTTGGCAAAAAGCCTTGATTTCTTCAGAGCTTCCCGGTTCCTGGCCAGCAAACTGGTTGCAGGGAACTCCCACAATGGCCAAGCCTTTTCCGGAGTATTTTTCATGCAACGCCTGCAGTTTGGCGTACTGGGGGGTCAGTCCACACTTGCTGGCAACATTCACGAACATCACAACCTTGCCGGAATATTTTTTGTCAAGCGCGACTTCCTTGCCATCCAGAGTTTTCATCTTGAATTGAAGCGCCGGCCCGGGTTCATCAGCGGCCAATGGCGACAGCAGATTGGAAACGGAAAAAGTGCAAACGGTAATCAGAAATAATGAAAGAAAACGAAACATGGTGCCTTTTGTGCAGGGTGAAAGTGAAAATGCAAAGCTTCGGGCGAGCGGCGATAAGCGGAAAGGTTTTTTCCCGCCCTGGTTCCGCAATCGTCCCGGATGTCACCTTAGTGGAACGGGAATCGGTGAGATCTGCAAGGGTTTGCAAACGGGACGGGAAAGATTTCTTTATCGGCTCACGCGGGGCCCCGTTGTCGACTAGAATTCAGGTATCCGGTCTCACCCGGCTGGCATCTCAAGAATCATTTTGCGATCTGAATATCCCATGGAGTTTTCATGAAAAACCTCACTCGAATCCTCACTGCCCTGATGCTCTTTCAAATCGGCTTTGAAACGGCCCGGGGCGAGGTTTATGAACTGCGCACCTACACGACCCATGAGGGGAAACTTGACGACTTGAATCGGCGATTCCGGGACCACACGGTGGAGCTTTTTCGAAAGCATGGCATGGAATCTGTCGGTTACTGGGTTCCCGTTGATGGACCGAAATCAAAAAATACACTGATTTACGTACTGAGGCATGAAAGTCGGAAATCTGCCAAGGAATCCTGGAAAGGGTTTATTGCCGATCCTGGCTGGAAAAAAGCTTTTCAGGCATCCCGCAAGGATGGGCCGTTGGTTAAAAAAGTGGATTCGGTTTTCATGGCCGCGACGGATTACTCGCCAAAAGACTGGAAAGGGAAACCAGGAGCAGAGGCGGTTTTTGAACTGCGTATCTACAAGACAGGTGAAGACCGGTTGGCCAAGTTGGATACCCGGTTTCGGGATCACACGATGCGAATCTTTTCCCGGTTCGGAATGAAATCCGTTGCCTACTGGCATCCACTTGATGAGCCCGGAAGCAAGGACACCCTGATTTATATACTGAAGCATTCCAGCAGGCAGGCATCCGGGAAATCCTGGTCGTCTTTCGTGAAAGATGAAGAGTGGAAAAAAGTTTTCCAGGCGTCCCGTAAAAACGGCCCCCTGTTGAGAGAGCGGCCTGAATCGATCTACATGAAGGCCACTGACTATTCGGCCATCAAATAGTTGGCGAAAACTGGGGGCAGCCGATTCAGGGCTGTTTGGACTTTGACTGGGGGTCCGGAGCAATAAAACCTGACGCGCTCAACCAGGAGATGCAGAGATCCGGCCACTTTCGGGCGGCCGGAGTCGATTTTGCCAGGCCGATACCGTGTCGCCCCTTTTCAAAGACATGCAGGGATGAAGGGATTCCATGTTTCTGGCACTGCAGGAAATACCGTACGCTGTTCTCGGCGGGAACGGATCGATCCTCTGCGGTATGCCAAAGAAAGGTCGGGCAGGTTTTTTTGTCGACCCGGTCTTCATTTGAGTAAAAACGAACCAGGTCAGGAGCTGGATTCTTTCCCAGCAGGTTTCGTTGTGAACCGCGATGGGTATAAGACTTGCCAAAACCAATCACGGCGTAACAGAGGACCGCAAAATCGGGTCGGCACTCGAGGCCATTCAGGGAGTCGGAAGCGTCCAGTTTGCCGATGCTGTCGTGGGTGGCGGAGGAGGATGCCAGGTGTCCGCCTGCGGAAAAACCGAGGATCCCGACCCGGTCCGGATCGACTTTCCATTTGGTTGAATTGCCCCGCACGATACGAATGGCCCTCTGGGCGTCCATTAATGGATAAGGGTGTCCGTATCCTTTTCCGCGGTGCCGGTAATTGCAAATAAAGGCGTGGATTCCATTTCGGTTCAACCAGGCCGCGATTTCATGCCCCTCATG
>JAYZFP010000156.1:0-12613 GCA_036336715.1 Planctomycetota bacterium | reverse complement strand
AAAGCGGTTGGAGTCCAAAAGACACATGCATTCGTAATATTTCCTTGCCAAAGTTTTTTTCTCCAAATGGCCAGGTATCCCGCTCCAGACTTTTCAAGGACTGTCCAAACGCCTCGGAATCATCTCGATTCGGTGCCGCTTTTCGAGTTTCTCGTCGAATCTGGTCGGAAGGTTTCCTGTCGGGTTGTGAAACCACAAGGCATTCGCCGGGGTCAGCGATCCGCTGTTCACCCGTTTGATCTACTCTGTCCAGGTGGTCTCTTTTATTCCGTTCTTGTTAACGTTCAGGTCGGTAATCTGTCGGCGGAAACGCCAATTTCACTAATTATCGTTCGTTTTATCTTTCGTTTTTTCTTCGACTGAATTGTTGGGAGATTTTGTTTTTGCGTCTGGCGAACCATTGTAGTGATTCATGCAAAAACCAATTCCCTCTCGAATCCAGTCTTCCAAACCATCGACACACCGATCGATGACGCGATTCATCTGCTGAACTTCCTCCTCGCTGAATTTACCGAGAACAAAGTCTGCCGGGTTCCAACGCCCCGGGACAGGCCCAATTCCAACCCGCAAGCGGGAGAAATCCTGACTGCCCAAACGCTGGATGATATCTTTCAAGCCATTTTGACCACCGGCCGAACCGGAAGGGCGAAAACGGAGTCGATTGATTTCAAGGTTAAAGTCATCACAGACTACGAGAATCTCAGTCGGTTCGATCCGAAAAAAACTCGCAGCCTGGCTGACGCCCTGACCACTCAAATTCATGTAAGTGAGCGGACAAAGGAGTAATATTTTCTGTTCACCCAGTTGAAGCTCGGAGTACTCACTCTCGAATTTCGCCTTGGGTTTTGAAGCAAAATGCTTGCGGGCGAATTGGCCGAGAACCTCGAATCCAATATTGTGGCGGGTCCCAACGTATTTTTGACCGGGGTTTCCGAGACCCACAATCATTTTCATGCCAACACAGTCTTTCTCATGTCAACACGGTCCCTGCGCCGCCAATCTTTCGCCCGGATTTGTCACGGTTAAACGGTGACCCAATTAATTACGATCTCACCCGGTAAAACCTGTAACTCTCCAGATGATTTCAAAACCAAACCATTGGGAGAGTCACTTTTCGACCGGTTGCCTCGCCTACTTGGCCGGCATCAAATCGACATGCAAAACAGTGGAACCAAATGCATCCCACTGCAGTGCTTTGATGGTTGCCTTTGAATTCAGGTCACCCTTCAATTCCACATCCCGGGAACCATTGCGGACAACCAGTTCGATTTCCTTGGTGGGAAACGAAACCGCGATGCTCTCCTTACCAGGCTCATAGAACACTCCCGGAGTCAACTTGTCCTTACGGAGTCTTCGCATTGACTGGGTTCCGGTAGCTTCTCGTTTGGTAATGGTTAGAATATCTGCCACAATTTGTCTCGTGAGTGGATTGCCAGTATTGACGAAACGCCGACTAGGTCGGCAAAATCTCAAACAGCCAATTTTGGCATAATTTGCTTGGATTTCAAGTGCAACTTACAGACAGTTTTTCCATAAATTTTCCAGAAATATTACGAATTCCAGATGGGAAAAAAGAAATCAGAGTTTGAATACGTCGAACCGATCGGCTTGAGGGTGCTGGTTCGAAAAGACGACCCCAAACGGGAAACCAAGGGGGGAATCGCGTTACCGGATGCTGCTGAAATCCCGACGATTACTGGTAGAATCGTCACAATTTCCGCTGCAGTCGAGAATGACGAAGATGTTCCCTTACGACAGTACGACAAGGTACTTTTTCACCCTAAATCGGCCATTCCAGTGGATTTTGAGTCCGACAACGCCCTGTTCGTAGTGGACGTGGACGACGTTGTGGCTGTCTTCCGCCGGGAAAACGGCTCTTGAACTTCCCCGGTCGGGAGGATTCGCAAGGAAAACCGGAACCAGAAAGCACCTCCTCGTTTCCCCTGTTTTGCAAAATGGGCCCGGAAACTGGCGAAAAACGGTCATCCGGCTGTCCTTCGGCGTTTTAGGGGTAACACCCCAACCGTTGCCCGGCGCGAACAGCTTTGCGGCAAACTCCGCGTTGCGATACGTGGGATCGGTAGTTCATTGGGATCCCGTTCGGTGATGCGGCCTCCCAAATCTGGCCCACCATCGAAAATCCGGTAAGAGCAGCGAACGCCTCCCGGGCAGCCACAACTTCTTCCCGGAAAAGCCGGGAGTAAATTCCGACCGGCTTATGCCCCTCCACTGGCAATAGCGCAAGAAAAAAGCCCTGCAAAAAAGCAAGGCAATCGCAACAGGACAGAATGGAAGCCTCAGGCAATTTGTGAGGTTTTACTTGTGGACTGAGGTTTTACTTGTGGACTGAGGTTTTACTTGTGGACATTGTGACAGGCCTTGCAATTGGACCCCGCATTGATGGCCTTGACGGCCCCGGGTTTCCCAGCCACCAGGTCCTTGGCCGCCTTCACCAGGGCATCCGTTTTTTTCTTCCAGCTTTCCGGGGCGCCTTTTTTGGGCTTGTTGTCGGCCAGAGCCTCCAGATATTCCAGGGCCAACTTCTTGTCGGCTTCGCTTGCATTGCCCTTGGAAATTTTGGCCTTGAGTGCCTTGGGACCCTTGAAAAATTTGGCCATTACCTGCTTGGTACTGTATTTCGGTTTTTCTTCCTTGTCTTCGACCCAGGCAAACCCGAGGTTAAGTGAAATCAGGAAGACGGCAACCGACAGGGTTAAAATCTTTTTCATGGTGTGGATTTCGACACGTACAAAATACGCGTTCCAAAAAAAGGGAGTTAACTGAATCGTCCTGCGACAGATGCATCACTGACAGGCAGGAGCAGCAACTGGTGCAATGGTCAGGCCGGCGGCCACGCCCCTAGTCTACAAGTTTGAAACGGACATTCAACCTTTTCCGCCCGGCCTCGGACATTCGGGTCTTCCTCACATCCAATTGACTCAAACCGGGCAAACTCAAAAGGTAATCGACCAGGCTGTCGTCAACACCTGTCCCCGCAATCCAGAGGTTATCAAGATTTTCAAGGGAGCCAATCATGCGCACTCCCCTGCTCGTTACCGGCGTGGAGGTCAAATCCAGGGATTCCAAATGATGAAATGCGGAAAGAACCGGAAGACAGGCATCCCCGATTCGAGTCCTTTCCAGCGAAAGATACTCCAGGTTTTTCAAATCCGACAACTGCCTGACACCTTCGGTTGTAACCCGGGTATCGCTTAAATCCAGTGATTCCAGCTTGGATGCCGAGGCGAGTTTCTCAAGGGTCCGGTCATCGACGTCGGAATTTCCGAGATAAAGCAATTTGTAATGGGGAATCCGCAGGAGTGATTTTTCAATCTTTGTTTTGTCCGGTTTGAGATAATCCTTGAACCCCGCTTCAAAAGAGACCTGTTGCTCCAGGCGTTCAAACAGGACCTGTGCATTCTTTCCCTGGTGGACCAGGCGTAGAAATTTGAAAAACTCGCCCCGGATTGCCGGGTTGCCCATGAGGAAATGGCAGTACGCACCGGACAGCGAATAAAGCCCGGCAACATCTTCGGCCTGCACGAATTCCTCCTGGGTCATCCTGTTCAATCGGGCCATCGGGATAAAGAACCCACGACGGAAATAATTATGACGACAATAATGCAACCTCTCGGCATCCTCGCCTCCCAACGTCGCGTGCGTATCGAAATTGGCATAGGATTCCATGTACATGGCAATCCCCTCCACAGCCCACAAAGACGACCGAATCGTGGAACGTGTTGATATGGGAATTGACTCATGCATGAACTGATGAGTCAGTTCGTGAATCCAGGTCGTTTTGCTGGAGGCATCTCCAGGATAAAAAAACGAGGTTTTCTTTGGAAAAAGATAATAACCAACAGAAACCTCGATCCCGGGACTGACCGGTTTCAATGTGGAAATGTACTCCTCCCGGTCCCTGTAAAGAATGACCTTGAACTTGCGTACCCGACGGACCGTTTGGACGTTTTCCTCAAACCGGCGGCTCATCCAGTTCGAACTGGCCCAGTAGGGGTAAAAGAGCTGACGCCAGACCACGTGCCACCGTTCAAATTCGGAAATGGCCTCCCGGGCTTTTTCATCATCTATCGTGGTGTAAAGCACGAAATTGGCCGATTCGTACTTCTGCACATCGCCCTGCGGCATCAGGTCATCCGCTCTGCGATAGGAGTTTCTCCTGATCTGTTTCGTCGTTCCTTCTAGTCCCAAGATCCTTTTCGATTCAAGGTTTTCCGGGTCGTGAAAGACAGATTCGTGCAATAACCGAAATGCCAGGCCGTACTCCCGGGACTGGTTCGCTCGCCGGGCAAGCCGCAAAAGTTGATTGGCGTAATCCTCGTGAATGGCACGGATTTTTTCCCTCCAGAAACGATCAATGCGGTCTTCCAGTTGCGGGTAGACCAGCGTGCTGTTGCCTGGCAATTGAAAGAAATATTCCCGCGAGGGATCCCGCTCCCCAATCCACTTTTCAGTAAACCTCGCCAGGTTTTCCTTTTTCAGCTCACGACATCTGGCTGCCAGTTTTTTCAATTCGATGACATGCTGCCGCTGCATTCCGCCGTAGCTTTGTTTGAGAGTTGGCTCGGAAGCTTTGCTGGTGTCTGGCTCCTGGCAAATCAGACGGGGCTGGAAAGTGAGGAAACAGAATCCGACAGCCAACCAGGCAAGCCGCCCCCGGAACTTGATTCCCCAAATAAGGGACACACAGCCCGTCCCGCCTGTGGAAACACTTGTCCCGGGCCAGTTTTTCCACCGGGACGTCATCTTTTCAATCGGAATCATCTCAGGAACCGTTGGCTTTCCCGTCCAGCTTCTCCGCAGCCGGCTGGTTGCGAACCATCAACTGAGCCGCCTTGGCGTCGTAAAAATATTCCAGGCCTTCATCGAGTTCCGGCAATTTGATTTTTCCATCACGAATGATCTTTTCCATGAATTCATCGTGGGTTTTCGGTTTGTGTCCGTGGGTTGCCTCGTAGAGCTGCAACGACTTGGGAATGGCAATCTCAAAGGCAATTTTTTCCTTAACCCTCCAAAAGGTGGCTGCCGGTTTCAGAATTGGGACCCGATTGCCATAACCTTTGCCCTTTTTGCCGACCCCGACTTCAGCTTTGCCGACCGGTGATTCCTTTTCCCGGGATGCCTGTTCGACACATCCACAGCAAAATGCGAGGCAGCCCAACAGCATCAGCGAGCAAAAGCGACCGGCGAGAGGGCTCTTGAATTCGGGAACCATGATGAACTCCATTGATTTTGATTTCCCCCTTATATTTTGGCACATTTTTCGTCTGAAACCAGCTTCCGGGCCTTGATTGGCAAACAACAGGCCGGAATGGGACTTTATGACCTCCAACAGGGTTCAACCTGTTTTTTCCCAAAATACCGGCCAAATCGGAACAAAACCTACCGACTATGCTCAAACCGGGATCATTTCGGGAGTCTTTCTTGCCTGCCTCAATTTCCCCAATTAACATAAACAGGGTGTTCGGCATTGTTTAAATCGAAAGACAAAGCCCTCACGGGCCAGCAATTTTTAAAACTCCGTCGGCAATTTCCGAGCCGATGCATTGATATCTTGGGAGGAAATCAGAATGAATTGGCAACGAGCAAAACTTTGCTCGATTTTTGCGCTCATGACTCTTGGAGTTGTCGGTGCGATCTCGAAATGGGCAATCGGCGGATTTGGCTCGCCTTCCGGTATCAAAATCAACGCCAAAGGCATTCTGAGCACGCAGGTTTTCCAGGATCCCACCGGACAACTGACACAGCAAAGAATCAACGCTGCCAAGGCCAGTTTGAACCGGGAGCTGCAGAAGCCCAGTAAACTCCGTAAGGTCTCCCTCAATCGCCTCGAAAAGGCTATCCAGAAACTTCTGGCCGAAGGAAAAGGGGAAACCGACGAGATGAAGTATCTGGCTGGTTTAACGCAGATCACCCATGTCTTCTACCTCCCGGAAACCAAAGACATCGTGATTGCCGGTCCAGCAGAAGGTTTTTTTGAAAACATCGCTGGTCGTGTCGTTGGCCTGAAATCAGACAAAACCATTCTTCAATTGCAGGACCTTGTGGTCGCCCTTCGCTGCTTCGGCCCGGATGGCGGTCAGACCCGGCAGATTGGGTGCTCGATTGACCCCACACAGGAAGGCCTGAAAAAAATGCAGGACTACCTGATTAACATTGCCGGCCAGGTTCGACCCACCAAGGCGCATGCCGATGCGGTTGCCCAGGGACTCAAGAGCAACCTCGGTCTGCAAACGGTTTCGGTTTTTGGTATTTCCGATAAGACTCACTTCGCCCAGGTCATGGTCGAAGCCGATTACCGAATGAAGATGATCGGTATTGGTCTCGAAAAACCGCAGGCCCGTATTCCAAGCTATGTCAGCAAGGTCAAGCCTGCCCAGGTGGCAAAGAATGCCCTGACAAGGTGGTTTTTTGAGCCAGACTATGAAAGCGTTGTTGTCAGTGATGACCAGAATGCCATGCAACTCGTTGGCAAAGGGGTCAAGCTTGTCACGGAAAACGAAATGGTCGCTCCCAACGGTATCCGTCAGCGAACCAACTCCAAGGATCTTGCCAGCATGGCTTTTTGCTCGGCATTTACCCGAAATTACCATCAGATGGCTGATCGCACCGCCGTCTACGCGGAGCTGAAAAACCTGGTAGACATGTCCATCGTTGCCGCATTTGTCCAGAAAGAGGATTTCTACGGCAGGGCTGGTTGGGACATGGAATTTTTCGGTGACGAAGATCAGTTTCCAGTAGAGACCTATGTTGCTCCCAAACAGGTCGAGACAGCCGTGAATGCCATCTTTAAAGGGAATTCCCTGATGACACCAGTCGGTGGCGGCGTCAACATCCAGCCTCTCAAGGCCATCGCTGAAGAGAAAATCAGATTTGACGAAAAGGGAATGATCAAAAAGGTCCGCGACAATGTCGCCGTTGATGGACTGGGTGAAGACCAATGGTGGTGGGACTGAGCTCATTATCGAGATCAAGGAAACCGAATCAGCCGTGACCCTGTCGCGGCTTTTTCTTTTTCTTGTCCGCTGAAAGGCCCCGGGCAATTTGCAATCGGATCCGATATGTCCTAATCTAGCGGCGTCTTTAACGCCCGCTAAATTTCGTACAAAGCCACCTGTTTGACAACCGACACTGAGCCCCTCGCCGACACCTGAATTGAGCCCCACCCCTTTATCTGAATTGAGCCCCACCCCTTTATCTGAGATGAGCAGGTATCTGAGATGAGCAGGGAACAACTCTACAAGGACATCATCTCGGGAAAACGCCGGGGGTGGATGACATCGGCTCTGCGTTTTCTGCTCTGGATTCTCAGCTTTCCCTATGGCTGGATCGTGAGCTGGCGGAATGGTCGATTTGATCGTGGAGGAGGCGTTTCCAGATCGGATTGCTTTGTGATCTCTATTGGCAACCTGACCACCGGTGGAACCGGTAAAACGCCGCTGGTTTGTTATTTTGCCGGAAAATTGAGGGAGCTGGAGTTAAGGGTTGCGATTCTCAGTCGTGGGTATGGTGCCAACGTGCAGGGAGTCAATGATGAAGCGCTGGAGCTGGAAATCCGTTTGCCGGATGTTCCCCATCTTCAGGATCCGAACCGGAAAAAGATGGCCGATATCGCTTCAGCAGAACTCGAATCAGAAATCCTGATTCTCGATGACGGTTTTCAACACCGCCAACTGCACCGGGACCTGGATATCCTCGTGATCGATGCAACGCAGCCCTTTGGCCATGAATTCCTCCTCCCCAGGGGTCTGCTGCGTGAACCCGTCCGGAATCTCAAGCGGGCCGACCTGATCGTACTGAATCGCTGCAATTTTGTGTCCAAAAAGGAGCTGGCTCTTCTCAAGGAAAGAATCCGGTCCATTCAGCCCGAAATCCTGATCACCGAGGCAGAAACGGTGGCTACAGAACTTTTTGATTGCCAATCGGTTTCTTCCAACATTGACACCCTGCCAGGGAGCCGCTGCCTTGCATTTTGCGGTATCGGCAACCCGGATGGATTCCGCACCACCCTGGACAAAGCCGAAGTGGACCTGGTGAATTGGCGTCAATACCCGGACCATCATCTTTATTCACGGGACGATATCGAGGATCTGAAGCTGTGGGTCGAAAGCCACCCCGAATGTGAAATGGTCCTGTGCACCCACAAAGACCTGGTCAAGATCAATCTTTCGCAGATTGCCGGAAAGCCATTGCGTGCGATCCTGATTTCCAGCCAAATCCGGTTACGGGAAAGGTCCCTCTGGAAGACGATCAATACCAAAATGCAGCAACCTCCTGGATAAATGCCGCAGCTTCCGCATCGGCAGACGAACCTTTAGACTTTTCCTTATTTCAGCCCCCGGAGCGATCCGTGGAAAAATTCCCCCAAGTCCGATTCCGAGGAGAACTTCGGCCCTCTCAAAAGGAAGTGGTTGAAATCGCCCGGCAGAAACTGACATCGGGTAAAAAACGATTGCACATCGTCGCGCCCCCCGGTTCCGGCAAAACCGTGTTGGGGCTGTTTCTCTGGGCGGAGTGCATTGCCAGCCCGGCAGTCGTGCTCTCTCCCAATTCGGCAATCCAGGCCCAGTGGGCCGCCCGTACGGATCTGTTTGATTTTACGCCGCGGAAACCCGTCAATGCAGGAATGCAGGATTGGGTCAGCACCGACCCGCACACCCCTGCTCTGCTCACTTCACTTACCTACCAGTCGGTAACTCTTCCACAACGGGCCTCGGATCAGCTGGACGACCAGGCGGAGCAGCTGTGGAAAGCCAACCTGATTGATGAAAACCAGGCTGAAAACGAGGAAGAAGCGACCGCCTGGATCGAAGACCTCAAGGAAAAGAACCAAGAATATTACCAGAAACGACTGGGGAGTTTTCGCAAGAGGGTCCGGGACGAAGTCACTACCTTTGGCAATTCGCTGGATGTCCTCCACGCCTCGTCGCGCAAGACCCTTGAGCGATTGCGCGAGCAAAAGGTCGGATTGATCATCCTCGATGAATGCCACCACCTGATGGGACACTGGGGAAGGGTGCTGGCGGATGCCCGCGAACTCCTGGGCGATCCTTACGTGATTGGACTGACGGCCACACCACCGGATCGGGATGGAAAAAAGGGGGAGGACATTCAGCGTTACGACGAGTTTTTTGGGGAGATTGACTACGAAGTTCCCGTACCGGCTGTCGTCAAGGATGGTTTCCTCGCTCCCTACCAGGATTTGGCCTACTTCGTACGACCGACTGCAGCAGAACTCGAATTTGTGGCGACAACCGACGCCCAGCTGGATGAGCTGGTGAAGGAACTCTGCAACCTTCGCCCGGGTGAAGCCGAACTGGAAAAGGAAGCTCCTGCCGAATCTTCGGACGCCACGGATGATTCCCTGGCAGATGGAATAACTCCAGCCACAGATTGCCACGGGGGACCAACAGCCCCTTCAGCAGGCCAGGATTCTCCTGCTCCACCTGCACCTTCACCGACGTCTGCGGAGAACGCCTCAGGGGCAGACTCGCTACTTCATTGGCTGTTCAACGTGCTGGACTCTCGCCAGATGGCGACGACCACCGCGAAGGACTGGTACAGTTTCGAGCGCCGGGACGAGGTCTTCACCACCGCGGCACGGAAATTTCTGCAACGGCGCAAACTCAAGTTACCAGCCGGAGTCCCCTCGCTGGATATGGAAATTGTCGAAGAACCATGCGTCATGGAGGACCTGGTTCCCCTTCTTGACCGATACGTACGGCACGCGCTGCGGCGAAGTCCCGAGTCCAGTGATCACCAATTGGCCCTCAGCGCAACTTCCCGGCTCCGCATGTTGGGAATGCAGATCACCGATACAGGCACGCAGGCATGCGCCTCACCGGTCGGTCGAGTGCTGGCCTATTCGAGGAACAAGGCAACCGAGGCCCTTCCGGAGATTCTGAAACACGAGATGCGGTCTCTCGGGGACTCGATACGGGCGGTCGTCGTCACCGACTTCGAAAAATCATCCGCCACGCATGCAGAAATAGGGGAAATTCTAGACAGTGAATCCGGCGGAGCAATTGCTGCTTTTCGCACGCTGGTCAGAAATAATGTCACCGATCAGCTGGACCCCATCCTGTTGACCGGTTCGAGTGTCCTGGTTGATGACGATGCCCTGGATTCATTCTTCCTGGGATCCCGTACCTGGCTGGATAAAAACGGATTCCAGGTCGAGTTGACTGCCAATCCGCAGGAGGGATTCCAGGTAATCCTCGGCACGGGAGCCGACTGGTGCCCCCGGGTCTACGTGCAGATGATTACGGAGTTGTTTCAAACGGGCGTAACCAAATGCCTGGTGGGTACACGGGGACTCCTGGGAGAAGGCTGGGACGCCAACAAGATCAATGTGCTGATCGATTTGACCACGGTTACCACTTCGATGACCGTTAACCAGCTGCGTGGACGTTCGATTCGAATCGACCCCCAGGAAAAGGAAAAGCTTGCCAACAACTGGGATGTTATCTGTATCGCTCCGGAATTCACCAAGGGGCTGGATGACTACAAGAGATTTGAAAAAAAACACAAGACTCTCTTCGGAGTCACAGATGATGGAGCCATCGAAAAAGGTGTGGGCCATGTGCACGCGGCATTTACCGAACTCAAGCCGGCTGGCATCGAGGGTTCCACCAGGATTCTGAATGAGGACATGCTGACGCGGGCGGGGTTCCGGAGCCAGGTCCGCGATCTCTGGAAAATCGGAGAGACCTACGAAAACCGCCCCATCAAAACGGTCGAGGCCAGGCTACCCGGCATGGGACAGATTGACTTTCCACCTTTTTCCGGCGAAAAAAACCCCTGGGACGCAACCTCTCTCACAACCGCTATCGGAAACGCGATTCTTTATGCACTTTCGGAATCCAACCTGATCAAGGAAGGGGGTTCGATCCAGATAGGTGAACGAAACGGAGGCTTCCTGCGCGTTTTTCTGCGGGAGGCCGACGAGGAGGAAAACAGGCTGTTCGTCGACTCGCTTTACGAAATCCTTGGTCCCCTGAGTGATCCTCGTTACATGATCCCAAGGCTTGTCTCCCGCAAGGTTGACACCTGGATCTCGAAAATCCTTCCCTCAATTGTCGGTCGTTTTTTCCAAAAGGAAAAAAAAGTCCGGGTGATGTTCCATGCCGTTCCGACCCTGTTTTCAAAAAACCGGGGCCAGGTCGCTGTCTTCGAGAGAGGCTGGAATGCCTTTGTCAGTCCGGGCGAGGCCGTTTTCACGCAGCGGGGATCCGGAGAAAAGCTTTTGGCACAGGCAAAAGCAGCCGGTAAACGGAAACGTGGGGAAATCCAAAACAAGGAGATCTTTCTCTGACCCCTCGGGATCCGCTTAACAGGAACCCTGTTTTCGGCTTTCGGGCCCTGACCGGCTGAGACGACAGGCCGATTTCGCGATTTTTTTGGTCAAAATCCGTCAAAAGCGTCTTCAATTGCGCTTGAAGGTCCTCCCAAATGACAATAAACTCGTGGATTAGCTTTTTTTGGGTCGAGACATTCTCGAGGAAATCATGTCACGTAAATGTGAAGTTTGTGGTAAGTCGGCACAGGTTGGCAACAAGGTTGAAACGCGCGGTAAGGCCAAATACCTGGGTGGTGTCGGTACCAAAATCACAGGCATTACGCGGCGACAGTTTCGCCCCAACCTGCAGCGAATCAAGGTAGAACTCCCGGGCGGTGGTGCCAAACGAATGAAAGTTTGCGTTCAGTGCATCCGAAGCGGTCGTGTTCGAAAGGCTGTCAAAAGCAAACCATTTGCCTTGCCCAAGTAATCCGTGGCGATGCTCACCTGGCGATTCCCGGAACATCATGCCTTGGCAACTGCGCCAAGGCATTAATTCCCTGTTGCGACTGCTCGCAAGTCTTTCAATCAACCGGCGGTTGGCGAGTAGCGGATCCCTGGTTTCCAGGCAGTAATCTCTGGGAATTCATCTTCGGGAAGTTGTCTTTCGGTTGATAACGCCCCTTGGCGATTGCGGTATTGCGCGTGAAAAAAAAAGCACTTCTTTGGTACCGCAAGCGTTGGTGAGCGCCGCTGATCCCCTTGGATACCGCCCTCCTTCCAGGTAATTGCCGGTGAATTCCGTGTTCCGCCGCGGTGAATGCTTGAACCCCCTGAATGCTCGAGGACAGGTTGCCCGGGTCCGCCTCGGACAGGATTGCGATTGCCCCCAGCAACCCATCCTGCCTTGCACGGTTCAGGATGGCCTTCCTGCAACGTTTACCCGGGTGTCATTCCCGAGCCAAGCATTCCTCATGTACTCGCTTTCTCCAACCGCCTGAAGCCGGTACCGGTTGGAAATGCCAGAATCGCCCCGTTCGAGGACTCTGCCCGAAATCAGCAGACCAAACCAGGAATTGCTTCGCATACCGGCTCCCTGCAAGGCCGGGGGGCTTCATTTTTCCCGGCGGGAACTTCCCCACTGCCACCTTGCCCGGATTGCATCAATTCCGGCATATTCCTTTCTCGGTTAACATGTTAATTCTTCGAACCCCATTCCCAGAGCAAACTCGAAAGAAACATGCAAAAGGAAACCATTGAAAAGGTAGCCCTCCTTGCGCGGCTCGAATTGTCCGCGGAGGAAATCGAACCACTCCG
>JAYZFP010000155.1:0-9445 GCA_036336715.1 Planctomycetota bacterium | reverse complement strand
CAGATGCTATTCAGGAAGTTTCAGCTGAATCCGGATAAGGAAAACCTGGAAGAATTGGTCGAGTCGGCTGACCGGGGAATCCTTTTTCGACCGAATAACAGCAAAGTGGCACTGGAAACGGGGAAGATCTTTCTCGCCTTGCTGGGTGAGGATTTGGTTCTTGATCCCGAGGCAAAAAGCCGAATCCGGAAGGAGGCCAACCGGATGATGGCCGAGGCAACCGACAGAAGGCCAAATGACGCAATGCATGCGGCTTACCGTGCTTTTTGCCATGCTGAAACCGGACAGTGGGAGCAATCGCGTCAATGGGCCGGGATCGCCCTCGAGCTGGATGCTCGAAATCCCCATGCGGACAAGGATCTGGCCAATTTTCCATTTCGGGTGGATGGCCGGGTGGGGGAGCTCAACATTGAACAAGAGCTGAACAGAATCCGTAGTAAAAAATTGATCAAAACCGAGTGAGACTGGACATGGCCAGATTATTTGTTGTTATTGGATGTGCAATCTGTGTGGGCGTCGGATTCGGCCTCACACGAACCCAGATTGAATTCTGGGGAGTCACCGAGCAGTTCACCGTCTTCCAGAGGACCATCGATGCCGAGGAGTCGTCTGCCGGGCCATCCGAGGACCTGGAATCGGGTGAGGCGGCTGTCCCCGTGGCGGCATTCCAGGGCCCAACCACCCACAATTTCGGCTCGTTGGACAAGGGGCAGAAAGGGAGCCATGATTTCGTCGTTAAAAACGAAGGGACGGGGCCCCTGACGATTACGCTTACCAATACCTCCTGCAAATGCACGTTGAGTGAATTGCGTGGAAAGAAAAAAACGGTCATGCCTGGACAGAGTTTTCCCATCAACCTGACCTGGAAGTCCGAAGACTATGCAAAGAAATTCCGCCAATCGGCGACGATTGAAACCAACGATCCCGCTCGACGGATCATTGTGCTTTACGTAGAGGGGGTGTTCCTGCAGCCGATCCGGCCCGAGCCCGCCAACATTGTCTTCAGCAACACAACCCCCAGCCAGGAATCGGTCTCTAGGATCAAGCTGTACGGCTACAAGTTTGATGATGTGGAAATCGAGAAATTTGAGTTTACCGATGAAAAATCAAGAGAATTTTTCGAAGCATCGGCTACCCCACTCTCCAAAGAGGATCTGGCTCGGGAAGTGAATTCACTTTGTGGTTACCTGATCGAAGTCAAAACCAAAAAGGGGCTTCCGCTCGGCCCTTTACGGCAGACGCTCAAGATTACGACCAACAAGGAAGTGATGGAGATACCGATCAGTGGACGGGTGACCGGCGAGTTTGTCATCAGCCTGGTAGGCAGCAAGTATTCCTTCAATGAGGAGAAAAACCAGATCCGGTTTGGCAAGCTGGGCGGCGAATCGGACGTCAGCGTCGACCTGGTGTTGAGTACCGGGAGAAAGTTCGCCGATGCGATCAAAATTTCCATGGATTCCAAGGAGACCTATCCGTCGAGCGATCATATCCGGGTCGATATCCAGTACGACAAATTTCGCCGTATCGGTCGCCTTTACCAGTACCCGATCCGGGTGACCATTCCACGAGACTGTCCGAATGTCGAACTGCTGGGTCCGCTCGAACAGAACCTGGGGCGATTTGTAATCCACACCACGCATCCCACGGAAAAAAAGATCGAGATTTACGTGAGGTTTGCGAAAACAAGGTAGCCGACAGGCCATGAAGAGCGTTCGATGTTTTCTGCTGCCGAATGACTGTGGATCGGTGCAGGTCGGTCCCCAGGTGGTCGTGGTCGATGTGCTAAGGGCTTCCACGACCATTTGTTCGGCCCTTCTCCAGGGGGCCGTTGCCGTCAAGCCATTCGCCGAAATCGAGTCGGCCCGCCGGTTTGCCGCTGGTGACCCATCAGGAATCCTGCTTGGTGGAGAGCGCGGGGGCAGCCGGGTGCCCGGGTTTGACCTGGGGAACTCTCCGCTGGAATACGTTTCCGATGTCGTCAGGGGCAAGACCATCGCCTTCACCACGACCAATGGAACCCGGGCCATGGAACGTTGTCGGGGTGCCGAAAGCGTCCTAGTCGGGGCCTTTTGCAACCTGTCGCTCCTGGCAAAGCAGCTTACCGGCAGGAACCAGCTGGACATCGTCTGTGCCGGCACTGACGGCAAATTTTCGGTCGAGGACAGTGCCTTTGCCGGCGCCCTCGTGGAGCTTTTCTGCAAGGATGGCGGTTTTTCCCTCAACGAAGCTGCCGAGACCTGTCTCCAGCTCTGGCAAAAATCCCGTCAGGACCTTCTGGGTGTGATGCGTGGGGGGAGCGGCGGAAGGAATCTGGGTCGGCTGGGGCGTGACGAGGATATCGAGTTTGCCTCGCGCCTCGATACGCTGGAGGTGGTTCCCAGGCTTGACGTCAGGGATTGGAAAATCGAACCGGCATAGACCAGCCGGTGCCCGGTTCATTAAACTTGTGAGTTTGGTTTCCGTTCCCGGTTTTCTGCAAATGTCAAAATCCACCAACGACCCTTCCCGCATGGAAAAAATTGTCTCGTTATGCAAACGGCGGGGCTTCCTGTTTCAGTCCAGTGAAATCTACGGCGGATTGAACGGGTTCTGGGATTACGGTCCCCTGGGTGTGGAACTGAAGCGAAATATCAAGAATGCCTGGTGGTCTGACATGGTAACCAGTCATGACGACCTGAATGTGGTCGAACCTGCCCCGGGCGTCTACGCCATGACCGGGATCGATTCCACGATTATCATGCATCCGCAGATCTGGAAATGCTCCGGTCATTACGACCTGTTTCATGATTTCATGGTCGACTGCCGGGAATCGAAAAAAAGATACCGCCACGATCAGATTGTGGGCCGCTGGGTGGAAGCCAAGGGGCAAAAGGTCTTTGTTACAGCGCAGGCCAGCGAAACGTCCGAAACCGAAATCGAGGCCAGGGCCCTGAAGTTCTTCAACCTGCGCAGCAAGCATCGGGAGGAACTTGGCTGGGACGGGGGACTGGTGAACCTGACCGAAATCCAGGAAGTGGAGCAGGTTCTGGCACCCGATGCCAGGAATCTCAACACGCTGACCGAACCGCGTGAGTTTAACCTGATGTTCAAGACCACGGTGGGGGCTCTGGGTGGCGAAGACGATGTCGCTTTCCTGAGACCTGAGACCGCGCAGGGCATCTTTGTAAATTTCAAGAACGTGATCGACAGCACCCGCTATCGGCTGCCGCTGGGAATCGCCCAGATTGGCAAGAGTTTTCGCAATGAAATCACCCCGCGAAACTTTACCTTTCGTTCCCGTGAATTCGAACAGATGGAAATCGAGTTTTTCTGTCACCCGGACGAGTCGTCAAACTGGTACCGTTATTGGCGGGATCGCCGGCTGGCCTGGTATCACGACATGGGAATCTCGGCGGACCGACTGATCATGCGGGAGCATCACACCGAGGAACTTGCCCACTATTCGATCGGAACAGCTGATATCGAATATGCCTTTCCGTTTCTGCCTGAGGGGGAATACGGGGAACTCGAGGGAGTAGCTCACCGGGGGGATTTCGATCTTCGCAGTCACATGGAAGGAAAGCTGGACGAGTCCACCGATCCGCTTTCCCTGCAGCTGGGCCCGGATGGGAAACCAAAGTACCGGGGAAGCGGTAAGGACCTGCAGTACAAGGATGATTTGACCAATGAAAAGTACACTCCGCATGTGATTGAGCCATCTGCCGGTGCGGATCGCGCCACACTTGCTTTCCTTTGTGAAGCCTATTCCGAGGACCAGGCCCCTGACGAAAAGGGAAACCTTCAGACGCGGACGGTGATGAAGCTGCACCCCCGCATTGCACCCATCAAGGCGGCCGTGTTCCCGCTGGTCAAGAAGGATGGAATGCCGGAAGTCGCCAGGAAGCTTTACCTTGAACTGAAAAAGGAATTCAACGTGTTCTACGATGAAAAAGGGGCGGTCGGACGTCGTTACCGCCGGCAGGACGAGGCGGGAACGCCTTACTGTATCACCGTCGATGGCGAGACGCTTTCGGAAAAGACCGTCACGCTGCGGGACCGTGATTCGCTGGAGCAGGTCCGGCTTCCACTGAAAGATGTTCAGGACGAGATTCGGGCCCGGCTCAAGGCATGACCCGGTAGCGGTTTGCATTTTCTGGGAAGCCGGGAGTAGTCTTTGGGCCCATGCAGACCTGCTGCAGCGAGCCTCAAACGAAATCACCCCGGCAAAAACGTCGGGTTGATCTCATGAAAATGATCACTTTCGGTAAAGGGCTTCTGCCCGATTGATCAACTCCACGATTTCCTTCCGCTGAATCTCGGCAGGGGATGCGGAGGAGCCTCTGGAATCCCCGGTGGCCTGTTCCGGCCGTTCTCCCTTTTTCGGTTGGGAATCTGCATCAAGGCTTTCCCCTCGATCTGCCAGCAGCGTTTGGCCGAGTTCTTTCAGACCGGCAAAGGTCAAGGTCCCCCGGTGTCGGGAACCGCGGAGCATCATTCCCAGGCCCGCTACCGCCGACGCCAACTGGAAGTCCCGTGAGGCACGGTTGAAGCTGGTACTGTTCTTTTGAATCGTCACCTCTTTCAATTTGCTTTCAGTCCCACGGGGATCCTTGTAGCGGATCCTCAAGGCGGCAATGTCATCCGATGCGGCCACTTCGGTCAGTCGAATCTTCTGCTTTTCGATGGTTTGATACTTGAGGTCGAGAGTGTTTGCCGGGGAGGCGGTGGTCGGAAAAGTAAACTCGCTGTCCTGGGGAACGATTTCGTAAAGGACGGTGACCCGGTCCCCCGCATCCATCTCGGCCGCGTCCTTCTGGTCGTTATCGAAGTCCTGGGCTTGCAAAAGTCGATTTTCGTAACCGATCAGGCGGTAGGATTGTACTGTTCGTGGATTGAAAAACAGTTGCAGTTTGACGTCCTTGGCCATGGTAACCAGTGTCCCGGCGATGCGCTCGGCAAACACGCGTTTCGATTCCTCCTCCGAGTCGATGTAGAAGACTTTGCCATTGCCATTTTGGGCCATCATCTGCACTTTTTGGTCCTGGAAATTGTCGGTGCCAAAGCCGCAAATGGTCAGGAAAACTCCCGACTTGGCCTTTTGTTTGACAAACGAGGCCAGCCTCCGGTCGTCGCTAATGCCTACGTTGAAGTCACCGTCGGTGCCCATCACGATTCGATTGGTCCCGTCCTCGAGAAAGTGTTTTTCAGCCAGTTGATAGGCCGTCTGCAGACCTTCTCCACCATCGGTGCTTCCCCGCGCCACCAGTGACTCGATGACCTTTCGGATTTTCTCTTTCTGGGATCCGTCCGTAGGTTCGAGCGGTGTTTCGATCCGATCGGAATAGGTAACCACCGAAACGTAGTCGTCCTCACGAAGCTGGTCCACCATCATCAACAACCCTTTTTTCAGCAGCGGCAACTTGTTGGCATTTCGCATGGAGCCCGAGACATCGACCAGGAATACCAGGTTGCTTGCCGGGCGGTTCCGGTTGCTGATTTTCCTCGCCTGCAAACCGACTTTCAGCAATTGATGATTGGGCGACCAGGGACAGGTGGCCATTTCCATGTTGACGGAGAATCGGTCGTCCGGTTTTGGCTCACCATAATCGAAATCGAAATAATTGATCATCTCTTCGATCCGGACCTCTTCCGGATGGGGGCGTTTTCCATCGCGGAGTTTCTGACGGATGTTGGTGTAGGATGCCGTATCCGTATCCACCGACAGGGTGGAGATTGCTTGGGTTCCCAATGGCTGGACGAATTCGTTCTCCAGTGCCGGGTCGATTCGTTCAAAACCGTCAAATGCCTTTTTTTCAAAGTGCAATGGATCGCCGGCTTTTATCTCAATATCCGTCTCCTGCCCAGCGTTCAGTTCGTCCGCCTGTTTTTCCTCGCGGTCTTTCGCTGGGACACTGCTGGAAGGAACCTCTCCCGACGGGGCTGTAGGGTCGCTTTGCTGGTCACCTTTCTTTTTCGTTTTTTTAGTGAGAATACCCTGTTTTCTCTCGAGAACCTTTCCCTTGGTGATGGGATCCGCGGTTCCCGGGTTTTTGTTCTGTTGTTCTGCGGGCAAGCTCTTTTCCATCAATTTGTTTTGGTCTGGTTTTCGAGTCGATTTGCCATCTGATTACGACCCGGGGTTCGCACTTGCGGCGGGAGAAAGTCCCGGTTGAACCTTGGCTGGGCGTGCAGGTTTTGGGCGAGAAGGTGCCGGGGGAGAAGGTGCCGGGGGAGAGGGTGCCGGGCGAGAAGGTGCTCCCTTGCCCGAACCCCCGCCAGGTTGTGCTCCACTTAGAAATCCCTTCATGGCAGTTTTTTTGCGAAGCAAATTACCCGAAGATTCTCCTGCCATACCTCCCTGGCCGATGAGCGGCGCGTTCTCTGCAAGCCGACCCTGCTGCGCTTTTGCTTTCAAGGACTGCTGGCCCTCTTTTTTACTTCCGAAAGGCTGGTCGATCTGGCCGTTGAAACCGCCGGAAAAATTGCGTTTTGTATCATTCGCCGATCGATCGGCACCCGCTTTGGCATTTGGCTTTGCCGCTCGCATGCGATCCGAGCGGTTGCTACTCCCTTTTTCAAGCTGTCCATCGCGGCTTCTATTCACATCAGCCAGACGCTGCCCCTCCATCTCGTCATCCATTGCACCGTCAAATTTGGCACCGTCAAATTTGGCACCGTCAAATTTGGCACCGCCAGGTTTGGCACCGGCAAACTTGGGAGCGGAAAAGTCATCAGCTCCAGAACCGCCACCAGCTTGAAAACCGGATCGGGATCGAGGTGCCGATGCCGCCTCGTCCCGTGTGCGGGATTCCTTTGACTCCACATTACCATCTAACGGGCGTTCGTTTTCGGCAGCAAGTTTCCTTTTCTCCAGCCCAGGATTGTGTTCGGGAGGAAACATTTCTGAATCAGGACCTGGTTTTTTTCCTGGCCAGGTTTCCTTTTCTACCGGTCGGTTATCGGGTTCTTCAGCGACTTCCGTATCTTCTTTGTCCCAGTTATCTGGCGAAGATGCATTCATGGAATTTCCTGTACCGGCGGACGTGGGGAGCCGTCCGCGAGAAGCCTCTCCGTCAAAAGCGGCGACTCTTTCAGGGACTCCCTGGCGTTCCTCCCACGGTTTCCAGATGGCAAGGGTGCAGACGACCAGCAGCGAAAGAGCAGTCGCGGAGGCCATGATCTTTGCCTGCTGTGGCCAGACAGGCACCCGGGCGGGCTGCACATGCATTCCCGTGTCGCTTTCAACCGAGGCATCCTGTTGGGCGGCCCCGTCGATGGATCGGCCCAGGTCGGCCTCGCTATTCCCGTTGTTGCTGTTGTTCCCGGTGTCGCTGCAATTCCCGTTGTTGCTGGTCTTGGTGCTGTTGCTTTCGAGTTCCGCCAACACCACATCGTGAATCGAACCCGGAGCCAATGGCAGATCATTCTCGACCGAATCACGAATCAATGCCGCCAGTTGCCGGGTTGATTCATGCTCCCGCTTTCGGTTGTCGTCTGTTTCCAGCAACTTTTCCAGACGCTGAATTTCCCCAGGATCGTTTACTTCTCCCAGTGCCAATGCCGTCAGGGTGATGTCGTCCTCTTTCAGGGGCGGGGCGTCCATGTCGTGGTTACTGGTGTATTGATTTCTATCACGTTTGTCACCAGCGTTTTCATTACCAGCGTTTTCATTGCCGTTTTCATTACCAGCGAGTTTATCACCAGCGCTCGCATTACCGCGTTCATTATAAGCGACTTCATTGGAAGCCTGTTCCTGGTTCACTTGCTCGTCGTTTTCATTCGGGCTCTGAGGTGTTTGCCCATTTTTTTCGACGTTCACTTTATTACTCACTTTTAGTTGGTCAATTTGATGGACGTAACCGCTGTTTCACTGCGATTCGTTGTTAGCTGCGATTCGTTGTTAGCTGCGATTCGTTTTTGGCTGGAAACCGGCCCTGTGAAAATCTTGGCACGCATTTAATGGCTGGAACTTGTGGCAGGGATGATGGTTGCCCCCGATCGACTGGCGTCCAGCCAGCGACTGATGGCAGGGTTTTTTTTCAATTTTTGGATGGCCCGGTGGACCTGCACCCGAACCGTGGATTCGTTCTTTTTGATAACCGAGGCGATTTCCGAATACTGGAGGCCGTGAGACCAGAGGTCGATAACCTCACGTTGGTTATCGGGGAGTTGCCCGACAATTTTTTGCAGTTGCGAGGCGAGGTCCTGTTTTTCAGCAGATTGGCCGGGGTCGGTTTCCCGACCGACGATTGCCCGTTCCCTTTCTTCTCCCGTGGATTCCATCCGTTTCTGTTTTCGCATCTGGTCAAGTACCTTGTTTCGACACACCAGGTAGAGCCAGGGGGCGACTCGACCCCCGATCTCATTTCGGTCCTGTTGACAGAGCTTCAAGAAAGCATGCTGCACAATATCCTGCGCACCATCCTCGTCGCCACCCAGAAGTCGCTTCGCGTACCTCAGCAACTTCCTTTCGTAATGCTGAAGGGTCTCCATCACCCACTGGTGATGATTCTCATCGTTGGATTCTGTTGTCATAACGGAATGGCATGCGATTCAAATCTGTCTACCTGGTTAACGCGAACCCGGTTTTTGCGTTACAGGGAAGTTCGGAATTTTGGGCCTGATCCACTGGCAAACGCGTCGTTGGATCGGTTTGCCGGCCCATTTGGCTGTTTCGGGCTCTTTTTTTCCGCCAAACAACGATTTTAACGGTCCAGGCGGCAGTGGCCACCTTTTTTTCCGCCTGAGGCCGGTTTTCAGGACCTGCTGAAAAGTCTGGCGGGTTGGCACACGTTTTTTCCGTGTCTAACGGTTGCCGGCGGCATCTGAAAAGAGGCGGTCCCGAACGGGCAAGTCCAGGGGGGTCGAGAATTCCCGGGGGCGGATTCCCACAACCGGTGCGCCCAGGTCATTGTCGGGAAAGGGATCGTGCAGGGTGGCTCGATTTCCCTGTTCGTAGATCGTCCCCACGGGCTGCCAGGGATAGCGCCAACGCCAGGCTGGGCAGCCGGTCGAGGTCAGGGCGAGCAGGCAAACAATGGCCAGGATGATGAATTTACGCATGAATGTCCCCAGGGGATTGCAGAGGTTAGGAGAACTTGCGGGGAGGGGCAAGTCCAATCGTCCGCTGCAGTCCCTGGCGGGCTCAACCGGTGGGAGCCTTCTGGAGACGATGGGGCAGGGCGGTGCCGGGGGAGTGCAGGTGTACCTGCCCACATGAGATTGCAGGGCGGGCGTCAGGGGGTTTGCCGCCACACTCCCCACTGGCCATTGTTCTCATCGACACCAATTTCAATGGCCTCTGGAGCGGCATGCTTTCCAGCCTGCAATCGGTCAAGCAGTTCCAATCCCACGTAGCGTGCCAACAATTCGACGGTGGTATTGGCCAGCGGCAGGATGCGGCAGTCTCCCTCGGGAAAGACCCACCTTCGTTCTTCAAAGGTGACCTCGATTTCACTGCCTTTTT
>JAYZFP010000154.1:0-20070 GCA_036336715.1 Planctomycetota bacterium | reverse complement strand
TCGAGTGCGTCGGCAGCGTTTTCCGCCGTCCAGACATCGAAATCGGACTCTTTTGACAGACAACCGTCCATCAGTTGGCGGTCAATCGCAGAGTCATCTACAATCAGGATTGAAACCATGTTGCTAACCTCAATTGCCGTTCATAGCGATTATTCCGTCTGGCAAGCCTCCATTTTAAACGAAAAACAAAAAGAACGGCACATCAAACCCAATAAATGTGCGCTCCAATCAAGCAACATGGCATATTTGTGGGAAACTTTCAGCTTGCCAAACCAGCCACAAACTGGGGAAAATAAAAAAGTTGAGAAGCATCTGCAGCTAACTGCCCGTTATGCTGATGACGCCTCTCCGGGGCATGAGCCCTATTGAGCCCGTCTCAACCATTTTTCAAAACGCTCGTTTAAAACAAAACTATGGGACGAATCTTATCCATTACCATTCTTGTCCTGCTTGGGATCGCCATTGGCTTTCAAGCCGAAAAATGGATACCTGGCTCCAAGGCGGAACCCGAAGAAGGGCAGGCGGAAGCTGCGAAAATCGAAGCGGTCTTTGCCGAGGGAAAAATCAAACCAGCCCAGGGCATCCGCTTGGTGACCACGCTCCCGGGCCGAAAAGTCTCCAAACTGATGGTCGAAGAAGGAACCCCGACCACCGCAGGAGAAACAGTGCTTTATGAAATGCAGGATGAGTCCCTCTTTAAACTTCAATGGGAACTTGCCCAATCTAGGAAGGAAGACCTCGCACTGGAAGTGGAACAAAAAATCCTTGCTGCAGAAAGAAATGCCGCTGCGGCGAATGCAAAGCTGAAGGAAGCCCGGCTGCACCAGGAGAGACTCCAGGACGATTCACCGGAGTCAAGTTACGTCGACCGCAGGATCGCCTCTTTTCAGAAAAAACTCCAGCGACTGAAAGAGCTTGCGAATTCCGAAGCCACCTCCGCTTTCGTCTCCACGCAGGAATTGCTGGACCAGGAATTGGAATTGGAAAAAGCAAAATCGGAAAAAGAAAGCCTCAAGTTGGCGGCGGACCTTGCGGTGGAAACTGCCCAACAGACCCTCGACCTGGCAAACCGGGCATTAAACAACGCCCAGCAGGCGCGGCAGCCACCCCGTTCCATCAAACTCGCTGAGGCAATTGCCAAAAATCAGTACGACAATTCCAAAATTGTGGCTCCCGCTGATGGCGAAGTCATCAGGATCCACCTCCGGGAAGGTGATACCGTTGCCAATTTCCCGTTGCTGGAAATTGCTGATCTTTCCAGCTTGATCGTCGAGGCAGAGGTTTATTTTGCCAACCTGAATGAAGTCCGGTCCGGTCAGTCCGTCCGCATTTCCAGCCCGGCCCTGACCTCCGAAATGACCGGACGGGTGATCTCCAAGACCAACTACATTGGGGCGGGGATCCTGCAAAGCCCCAATCCCCTCGCCATGGCCGACCAGGAAACCGCAAAGGTAAAAATCCAAATCGACCCTTCGTTTAACGAGATTGCCAGATCATTTCTCAACCTGCAGGTCAGCGTAGAAATCGACACAAAATAATTTTTCCGCCAACCGTTCAGCTATGCGAACCAACATCGCTCTCGCCAATATTCGCACCAGCTTCACCCGCACCCTGATTTCGGTGGCAGGCATAGGGATTGCCGTGATCCTGATTTTCATGCAACTCGGATTCCGGGGTGCGGTTGAGGATACGGCAACCACTCTCTACGGAAAGATGGACTTTGACCTGATCGTCCGCTCAAAGGACTATCTCCACTTCGTGGATTGCCGGACTGTGCCACAGTCTCTTGTCGCGAAAATCGATTCCAACATCCAGGCCGAAACAGTGACCCCGTTTTATGTCTCGATGGGGAACTGGCGGCACCCGGAAGGAAAGCGCATCCGCGGGATGGTCATCATGGGGGTTCCGCCGGGAACCAGCCCCTTCAACGAGCCCGAGGTCGAATCACGGTTGGGCAGGCTGACCAGTCCAAGATATATCCTCGTGGATCGAAAAACGCATCATGAATTTGGCCCCCGGGATGGGAACAAGTTCAGTGATCTCGACCTTGGAGTTGTGACGAACCTCAATGGGCGAACGGTCGAAATCGTTGGCCATTTTGACATTGGCGCGGGCCTGACCGCCAACGGCTCGATGATCACCAGTGAGCGAGGTTTCGCCAACCTGGTCCCCATCGACACGGCCCGCGAGACTTCCATGGTGCTTGTAAAGCTGAAAAAGGACACGCCACCCGAATTGGCTGCCGAAAGGATCCGAAAGCTGCTCAGTGACCAGGATCACGCCCAGGTGCTGACCCGAAAACAGGTAATCCGGGCAGAACTGACCCGCTGGATCGACCAGACACCGCTCGGATTTGTCTTTACCCTGGGTGTTGCGGTTTCATTCATTGTCGGCTCGGCCATCGTGTTCATGGTTTTATCCAATGATGTCAGCAATCGACTTCCGGAATACGCAACGCTCAAGGCCATGGGTTACACCAACTGGTACCTTTCAGGCATTGTCCTCAAACAGGCGACCTACCTGGCCGTGTTTTCTTTTGTGCCTGGACTCGTCCTTTCGATCCTCCTCTACCAGTTAACCAGTATCCTGGCCAACATTTCCATTTCGATGACGGGAGTTCGCGCCATGGCTGTATTTGGACTTTCGATCGTCATGTGCTGGGTTTCGGGTTTCGGCGCCCTCAAAAAACTCTGTAAAGCTGAACCGGCCTCACTTTTTTAGCATGAAAACACCAATAGCCTGGAGAAACCTGACCCACAACAAGCGCAAGCTCCTGGTCGCTGTATCCGGAGTGGCGTTCGCGGTCACACTGATGTTTCAGCAAACCGGCTTCGAGAACGCACTCTTTGACAGCACCGTTGAAATCGTCAAGCAGACGGATTGCGATATCGTGATCTTCAATCGGGCCCGTTTCGCCCTTTCCAGCGAATTAAGGTTCAAAAAGGCACATCTCGACCGTGCATCAGGGGTCAAGGGGGTTGAGATGACAACACCTCTTTACATTGACAATACCGTGGCCCTTTTTCATGCAAAAGGTTTCCGGCCCCGGCCTATCCGGGTAGTTGGCACCGCACTGGATCAGCAGGTATTCCTGGCCGAAGAAATCAGGCATCAACTGGACTTGCTGAAGCAGCCGGATTCAGCACTGATCGATCGCTTGAGCAAACCTGAATTCGGATATCGCTTCGATGGGGATCAGCTTCTCGGTCCCCGTGAGGGTGAACTGATGGGGAAACCAATCGAGCTGGTGGGGACTTTTCGCATGGGGCGGGATTTCGCCCACGAAGGGAACCTGATCATGAGCGACCGGAATTTTTCACGCTATTTCGGCTACCGGGGCCTGGACCGGCTTTCTTCCGGGTTCGACCCACTATCCCTGGTCGACCTGGGCCTGATCCGGGCAACTGACGGAGTCAGTCCCAGCTCCCTGAAAGAGGAAATCATCAGGGCTTTGCCTGCCGAGGTAACCGTGATGACCCGGGCAGAATTTGTGGAACGTGAAATCGCCTTCTGGTCAGCCAGTACGCCCATTGGCATCATTTTCAAGATTGGTGCTGCCATGGGTTTTGTGGTCGGCATTATCATTTGCTACCAGATCCTTGCCACCGATATTGCTGACCACATCAGCGAACTCGCAACATTGAAGGCGATGGGGTACAGCGACAACTATTTCCGGTCTTTGATCATTTCCGAATCCCTGATTCTTTCGCTGCTCGGTTTTCTTCCAGGACTCCTGTTCAGCCTGCTGATATTTGAAATCAATGCCCAGGTCACCGGCTTGATCATGTTGATGACAATTCCCAGGGCCGCCCTGATCCTTGGCCTCACCATTGTCATGTGCCTGATTTCAGGGTTGATCGCCATGAGAAAACTCCTGACCGCCGATCCCGCAAGTCTTTTCTAAACATGAATACTGATTCAAATACTATTTCCAGGCTGTTGGACCAATGGGACCCGGATCCCGAATCCCTGAGTATTCGAGTGAATGGGCTCGAACATTTTTACGGAAATGGTGACGCCCGAAAACAGGTTCTTTTTGACAACCAGCTGAATATCAGTCCCGGTGAGATTGTGATCATGACCGGACCGTCCGGCTCGGGCAAAACCACGCTTCTGACCCTGATCGGCACGCTACGAAGTGTTCAGGAGGGGAGCCTGAGGATACTCGGAACCGAACTGAGGGGCCTGCCGGCCAGCGAAATTGTCGAGCTGAGAAAAAACATCGGCTTTATTTTCCAGGCCCACAACCTGTTTGAATCCCTGACGGCCTACCAGAATGTTCGCATGTCCTGCGAACTCGTTCGGCGAAAAGAATCCGAAGCACGCCCAAAAATCGAGGAGGTCTTGACCCGCCTCGGACTCGGGGAACGCATCCACTACAAGCCCAAGAGCCTTTCGGGAGGACAAAAACAGAGAGTCGCCATCGCCCGTGGCGTCATCAACCGACCCAAGCTGATTCTGGCGGATGAACCAACGGCAGCGCTGGACGCGGAATCGGGCCGTGAAGTGGTCACCATTTTCAAGGAACTGGCAGCGGAAACCGGGTGCACCATTCTGATCGTGACCCATGACAACCGGATCCTCGATGTAGCCGACCGAATCGTCAACATGGTGGATGGCCGCATCAGCTCCAATGTCATGGTACAGCGTTCAGCAACCATCTGCTCGATCATCCGGGAATTCCCCGCTTTTTCAGGATTGACCGCCAGTGACCTCGCAGCGGTTGCCGACAGCATGGAGCTCCGCAGGTTCCAGGCAGGCGATCCCATCATTCGACAGGGTGAACCGGGCACGGAATTTTTCGTCATCGCGCAGGGCAAGGTTGAAATTGTCATTGACGGGTCCACCGTCAACTCTCTTGAGTCAGGGGATTATTTCGGAGAAGTCGCATTGATCAAGGATCAACCAAGAAATGCGACGGTCATCGCGAGAGAACCCACCGCCTGTTTTGTGCTGGACAAAGTGGAATTCCGCAGGATAATCGACGCCAGTGCTTCCTTCGAGGATGAGGTGCGTCGCGCTCTTTTTGACCGTCAATAAAAGTGCCCTGACGCCCCATGGGAATCGGCTACGCTGTGCCAGAATATCAAAACCAAAACTGGATCCAAAAATTCCGGAATGCTTTCCGCGGCATCAGGATTGGCATGATTTCGCAAAACAGCTTTCGAATTCACCTGCCGATCGCTTTGCTGGTAACTGGCCTGGCAATTTTCCTCAACGTCCCGCCGGTAGAGATGGTGATTCTGGCGATCTGCATCACCCTGGTGGTTTCCATGGAACTCCTGAACACCTCGATTGAATTCCTGGCACGCGAGGTAACCGATCAGACTTCCGAGAAGGTGCGGAACTCCCTCGATGCGGCAGCCGGCGCAGTCCTGATTGCGTCCATCGGATCGGCTTTCGTCGGAGCCTGGATTCTCCTACCCAGGATTTATCATCAACTGGCTGGATGACCTTTGAAACCATTTTTCTTCATGCTGCTGCGTCGGTAGATACCGTCAACAGCGAATTCCACAAAAGCCCTGCCCAGGAATTCCCTCCTGTTTCTCCGGCAGGGCCCCTCTCTCCGCGTATCCGATCCTCAAAAAGGAACCGCGAAAACGTTGGAATCCGAAACGTCCTGCTGGATGTCCGTTCATGGATCGGCAGGCATGCCTGAAGGCATTACTGCAATCCGGCCCTCGATTTCAGCATGGCCTCCAACACTTTTCGCTGGCCCTTTCGGTTGACGACAATCCGGATCGCGTTGCCCACCGGCTTCGACGAGATAACGAGAGAAAGCTCCGCAAAAGAACGAATCGAATCTTCGTCCACCTGCACGATCAAATCTCCCCGTTCCAAACCGGCCTCCGAGGCAGCCGAGTTCGGGGAAACCAGCGAAACAAAACTGCCGCTACCATCGTCCGGCTCTCCGGAATTGGGACCATAGACACCGAGGTAGCCCCGACCGGTCGCCAGCAACTGAATTGGAGAATGCTTTTTCATCTGCTCCTGGAACCGGACCACCTCGGCAAAGGAATACTTGCAACGGGTCAGCAGAACCGATCGCAGCCTCCGGATCCTCGCCAGTTGATTCAATATGGCCGGGGTAATGTCTCGTTCCACGAATTCCACCTTGTAGAGACCCGCTACAAAAACAAGCTCCATCAGCCCCTGGACATCCCCATCCCATTCCTTGTTCAAAACAACATTTTTGGGTGTAAACTTTGAATTGACTAGGTCGGACAAAACCGTCGGGTTTCTTCCGAATACGGCCCCCCGCTCTCCCAGCTGAATCCGAACGGCCGGCGGCCCCCCTGCTCCTCTCCTGCCGTCACCGGAAGGCGTAACGGTTTCACCCGCCAGCTCCCTCTTGAGCATGGAAATCCGATCCAAAATATCCACCTCGGGTTCATTTTTCCGGGCGTTTTCGATTTCAACGGCAAATTCATCTATCAACATCAACCCCATGCCGTTCAGCGGATCGACCTCTTCAACGCTGATCCCTTTTTTTTCAAGATTCTTAACCGCCTGGCGACTCCTGTTTTTCCTCCAGTTATCGACCGCGTTTTCGCTCCATTGGACAAACTGCTTTCTTCTTCCCTCCGGCAACTGCCGCGTCTTGATGATGATTTTTTCCAGGGTCACCAGGTCGGACCGAAGCCCCAGAATCTTGAGAATTTCAAGCGCCCGAAAGGAAGTCTCGAAATCACCCGACTGAATGGCAGAAATCAGCGGGTCAATCGCCTCTTGCCCCATACCCGCCAGCACCTGGGAAGCCCGGTCCCTCTCGGCATAGGAACCGCTACTCAACCGGGCAATCCAAAGATCGATCTCACCGGTGTTTTCCTGTCCCATGACCGGTAAGACCAACAGGCAGACTGCGAACCATCCCCTCAAAAAAATGGCGGCAGTTCGGCAGGTTGATTTCATATCCAATTCGATCCGCAGGTTGTCTGCTGAAACATTCTATCGGAATTTCGGGTCAGGTTGGTGAATCCTACTCAAAGCCGGATCCATCCGTCGAGGCGGAAATTGGCTGTGCCTGCGTGGAAAAACCGGAAGACCTCGCAAAAAACCGATGGAATCCATCAGGAAAAACGGCGTCCGCTGAAAACTGTTTCGGACATTTGTTGAATCCGGACAGCTTCAACAAAAAAAGCCCCAGGCGGCCTCCAAACAGGCGCCCGCCGAACAGTGAAGATTGACCCGGGCAGGTGATGGGGATAGGATGCAACAGGAGAAAAATTCCAGAGAATTCGCGGATTGGCGTTCCCCAAGATGGGTGTTACTTATTTCAAACGATACCGGATGGAATACGATCTGCGCCGGGGAAACATTGCCCTGCCCAGTATCCCCGTCCCCTATTCCGGGATCACCTGGGACGAGACTCTGCTTGAAAAACATGCCGAAACCAAGTTTCAGAGCTTTCGATTCGAAATTGATGCCAATGTTTTCCCCTGCCTGGGAAATCGTGAAGGTTGCCTCCGGCTGATGGGTGAGATCTCCGGGCGGAGCAATTTTCTCCCCGATTCCACCATCCTGGTCTACTACCGGGACAGCGTGGGCACTCAGGATTACTGTGGCACCATCCAAGCCATCCTGGATAACCGGGGCAGGGGAAGCATCCAGAACATCGGAGTCACCCCTTCGCATCGGGGACACGGACTGGGAACCTACCTGATCTATCGCGCGTTGAACGGCTTTCTCCAGGAAGGGTTGCAGGTGGCAACCCTGGAGGTAACAGCGCAGAATTCCGGGGCTCTCCGTCTCTACGAACGCCTCGGGTTCGAAGTCACCAAAACGGTTTTCAAGGCGGTCGAAGTTGCCTACGTCTGACTTTTTCTGCGTCTGACTTTTTCTGCGTCTGACTTTTTCTGCGCATGAGCTTGCCTACGTCGAATGCTGCCCATCTACCCTTCTGCCTTACGTCCGATTTTCAGATCCTGATGCCAGCACGAACGCTGCATTCTCCAAGAGTTATCCTCCGGCCGGACTCTCCTGCTCGACCAGGGAGTCCAGCCTGATATCACAAGGTCACGGTTAAGCAGACGGGACACCATCGCTTGGGAGGTAGCGGGCCGTGAACGGGTCAGTGCTTCCTGACGAATATCGTGTCAGCCGTCTGGTGATCAATTTCGATGGTCCGGTTGCTTGCCAGCAGGGTCGCTGTCCAAAGGTTGCTCGATAGTCGCGGTCCGATCTGGATCTCACTCCCCTCCTTCACGCCGGTCGAAGCATCCAGTCCCCCCACTGCCAGCACGGTGGCACGATCCCCTTCCCGAAGCAGGCTCAATCGTATTTCGCCACCGGCCTCAATGTGGACAAAGTCCTCCGGAATTTCTGCACCGTGAGGATCCGTCAAAGGATGCCCCAGCTTATGATCGAGATAGTCGACCGCATCCTCGTCATGCACGTGCTCCAGTTCGTGGGCCTTTTCGTGAACCTGGTCGGCTGACATTCCGGTCGACTGCAGGTAGGTTTCCCAAAGCCGGTGGGCCCTTCTCAGCTTCCGCGCCGTCCGCCGCCCCTCACTGGTTAAACAGACGGATTCCCCTTCCAGGATGACGAGTTCCTCTTTTTCCAGCTTTCCCACTGCAGAACGGGTGGAAAACCCTTTGAAGGAAACCTGTTCACTCACTTCGCGAATCGCCGCCTGCCCATCATTTTTCAGCAGGTAGCCCATGATGTCTTCGACCAATTCCTGTGGCAACTGATTTCGCTTGCGAAGCCACTCCGCCACCATGCCGTAACGGGGAGCCAGCAAAAGTGTCAAGAGAAAAATCAGGGTACTCATGACCACCACCGAGGGCCCGGGAGCGTTTCCGGTCCACATGGAAACAAAGTACCCTCCCCAGAAACCGCAAAGCCCAAAGAAAGCCGAAGCGATCAGCATCCGGTTGAGACGGTCAAAAAGCAGGTAGGCGGTGGCAGCTGGCGTGATCAGCAAAGCAACTACCAGGATAACCCCCACGATATTGACTCCACAGACCACCACCAGGCTGGTGCAGGCCGTGAGAAGATAATCAATCGCCAGAACCGGTATCCCGATCGATGCAGCCATCACGGGGTCAAAACTGGTCAGCAACAATTGCCGGTAAAAAAGGATAACCACTGAAAAAACGATCGTGCAGACGATCGCCAACGTCCACAGGTCGGCCAGGCTGGTCGCCACAACACTTCCTGCTACGAAGCCGACCAGATCCACGTCGATGTATACCGAAAAGGTTTTGATGGAAGCAAAAAAACCACCCAGTGCGAAAATCCCGGTATACATGATTCCAATCGCCGCATCCTCCTTGACCCTCGACACCCGGGTGACGAAACCGATCAGGGCGACCGTCAACAGACCTGCAAACAGGGCTCCCACCAGGATTATGATGGAGTTTGCCTGAAAACCGAAAACCGCCCTCAGGACGAGATAACTTGCGACCACGCCGGCCAGCATCGCATGGGCAACTGCGTCGGCCAGAAAAGCCATGCGTCGCAACACGATAAAACAGCCGATCACGCTGCAGGAGACCGAGATCAGGGAGCCGGCAATCAACGCCTTGATCATTCCCGCATTGGCAACATGCCACTCAATCCAGTCTGCCTTATCCATCCGGCCCTCCCGGCACATCCGCTGGAGAGGAACCATTCCTGGTGGAAAGATCGTTGAAAACCCGCAGCGTTCCCTCGTAAACCTCCGCCAGCAATTCGGGTTGCAGAATCGCCTCCGGCGGACCGTATGCGAACAGACGTTGTTTGAGTAAAACCAGCCGGTCAAAATACTCAGCTGCCGTCGCCAGGTCGTGATGCACCACCAACGTAGTCCTTCCCGCCTCACGCGTTTTTCTCAGGACGTCGAGGATCGCTTTTTCAGTCGCGGCATCCACGCCGGCAAAGGGCTCATCCAGCAAAAGCAGTTCACTGTCCTGCGCGAGGGCCCGGGCCATGAAAACACGCTGCTGCTGCCCCCCCGACAACTGCCCGATCTGGCGATTTGCATATTCTGACATGCGAACCATTTCCAGGGCTTCATCGGCAATTCTTCGTTCCTCCGCGGAAATATCACGCCACCAGGGGATTTTCGGGTAACGCCCCATTCGGGCCACGTCCCGGACAGTGACCGGGAAATCCCAATCCACCGCCCCCCGCTGTGGAACGTACGCCACGCTCCCTTTTTCCTTTTCCGTTTCCTTTCCAAACAGCCGGATGGATCCATAATCGGGCTTTACAAACCCCAGCAACGCCTTGACCAGCGTTGACTTACCCGAACCGTTGGGACCGATGATTCCCACCAACTGTCCCGGTTCTACCGCAAAGGAAATATCCAGCAGTGCCGGTACGGGACCGTAACTCACGGTCAGGTGATCCACCTGGACGGCATAGGGTTGCTCAGAATTCATCGGTAGGCTGGACCATTCTGTTCCGTGTCGGCGACCACAAAAGACTCGTCAACGATGATGATGGATTCGCCATCTGCATGCGAAGTGTAATCGGCGCGGCTTAGTTGATTTCCATTACGAAAAACCCGAACACGAATACACTCAAAACGTTCGTCTTCTTCCACAACCTCCTCATCCAGCAGAAAGGCTGCCGCATTTTTTTGGAGTTGTCCTTCCGAAGCGGAAACAGCACGTGCACTGACGTGGATGCGGTTGTCACCTTTGCGAACGGGCAGGTCGCGAATCTCAACAACATTTGATTTCAGGTGCAGCGATTCGGATCGAAAAACCGTTTTGCCGTTCAAAATGACTAACAGATTTTCAGCACCTTCCTCAGCCTGGTCGTAACTGAAGGAGACCCTGACCACAAAATCACCTCCGGCCGCTTGCTGGACCATCCTCGGGGGCGGAGGCTTGAGCCAATCAGCCAACCGACCGTAAGACCAGACGGTCCCCAGGCAGAAAAAAGCGAGAGCGATGACAAGTAGAGGACGCATCGGCATGCAAGCCTAATGAAGTGCTGTTACCAGGGTTTTTACATTTTCCCGCATCATACCGATGTAGGTTTCCCCGGGAGTGCCTTTCCCCCCCATCGCATCGGAATACAACTTTCCCCCGAGTTTGGCGCCGGTTTCACGGGCAATGATCTGCATGACCTCGGGGTTGATAGACGTCTCCGAAAAAATCGCCTTGACGCCTTTGGATCGAATGGTCGCGATCAGTTCCTTCCTTCTTTCCAGGCTGGCTCCTCCTCCAAACTCCTCGGTGGACCACTTTGCCAGCGAGACGATCTTGAAGTCGTAGTCCGCGGCAAAATAACCGAAAGCATCATGATGAGTGGCCAGAACCCTCGGGCCACGAATCCGGGCCAATTCCTTTTTGATCCAGTTGTCCAACTCATCCAGTTGGACCAGGTAAGCTACCGCGTTGTCCTGGTAGACCCGGCTGTTTTCAGGATCGACTTCTTTCAGTGCTCGAAAAATATTTTTCACATAGACCTTGGCTCCATTGTTGATCGAGAACCATGCATGTGGATCGTTAACGACCTCCCCCTCATCACTGATTTTTCTCGGCTGAACTCCCTGGACACAGTCAAAAATCGGTTTCCCTGCATCCCGACAAAGCTTTTTCATCCATTGATGCCCTTCCAGGTTCCAACCATTTTGAAAACAGATATCTGCACCCGAAACCAGCTTCGCGTTCGCCACCGTTACTTCATGTGTATGAGGGTCCTGCCCCGGACCAAGAATTGCTTCGACCTGCCAAAGATCACCGGCAATATTCCTTGCAAAATCGGCAATCTGTGTGGTGGAACAGACGATCTTTCGCTTGAAACGGTTCTGTGCGGCACTGGCTTTACCTGCTGGCAACAGGGCCAGAAAATGGGTCCCGAACAGGACAAGAATCAGGGTCGAGAGATTTCTGTTCATTCTTTCAGGGTGTTTGTCAATTAATGGAAAGGATTGCTCGAGACGTTTTGGGCTGCGTGGCCCCCGGAAATCGCTTGAATTTGATTCGCGGGCAGCCGCAAGCGGATGGAAGAACCTCACAAACTGTGCGAGTTTACAGAAAACCGCTCACTTTCGGGCTTGCCCGATTTCATCGCTATCGCCTCACGTCTTTCAATCCTAATGCTCCGCTTTTTCAGCGTCAATTCACCTCCTGATTTGAGCACTCTTTCACCTCGTAAAACCCGATTTCTCACCAGTCACTCCCCAGACCACGAAACGGAGCTTACCGTTGGTTTTTGGTCCCACCCGTTTTCCGCTGGCCCCTATACCGGCGGACCAACTCAGTTGGTTTCCCCAGGTAGCGTTCGAAGCCACCAGGTTGGACCGCAGGCCGATAATGAAAAATGCCAGCAAGATCCCTAACGGGCACATCACCGATTCACAAAGAACGAAACGGACAGGGTCCAGACAGGAACAGGTTGCCAACCGCTTGAAATACCGGTCGCAAATCTTGAACAGCGTATGTACCGGCAAAGTTTCCGAATCCCCCAAGATCCGGGAAACCACGATTTTGACGTAGTTTGAGAGAGGACTGATTTCCGGGTTAAGCAAACGACCCCAAGAATCCGGCATACCCATCGAGCATCTCGTCACAAGGTATCCCTAGCCAGAAATCGATACTCCATCATTCCAGGAAATGCCTTCTGCAGGTACCCTTTTTCGTAACGCTACGATGCAATGCCGTTTTTGTCGTTCACCAACCCGACCAATGCCAGCACGGGATGCTGTCGCAAAATTTCAAGCAGGAAGCTCTCCGGCCGAAATCAAAAGCGGTTTCCATTTGGTGCGGCTGATTTTCATGAGGCTTTTCAAGCCAGGTTCCAGCCCAACCCAATCAATTTTTTGAACAGCGACAAAATTCGCCTGTCTGCGAGATCCTGGGTGGCAAATCAGCAGTCGCCATTAAAAATCCCCAAGGCGATCGTCCTGGGATCGACCAACAGAAAATAAGCCTGGGGACTTTCGTTGGCTGCCAATCGATGCCCTTCATCACAGAGACCCGGACAACCGCAAATGGAACCGTCCTTTCCCTCGCCAAGCCTACCCATTCTACCCGGTCCCCTGTTTCCCGTTTTTCCTGGTCGGGACGCTCCACGGTGAAGCCCCCCCTCAAAAAACCAGCCGATGGAAATGCCTGCACAAGGAGAGACGCCCCTTTCAAATCAATCTTCTCCGTTTTTCTGCATTGAGCTAGAGTGCGTCGTTAAATCCATGAACCGCCGACAAAGCGGCCCCTTTTGCACATTCCAGGGAGGGATTGCGTGAAAATCCGACAGATTGCCAATCGACCATCCGGCTCCATTCTCCAGGGCCCTCCCCTGACACTGGCACCAGGAATCCAGGGAATCTTCAGCCATCGAGATGTCGACAACATCGCTTTCCGCAGATCCATCTCAGAAATGTTCTTTGGGACACAGGACCTGGATTGCGACAGGTCACCCATCCGAATCGAAGTCAGAATGGACTTTGACGGGGAACAAATTGTCGTCAGCCGTTCCCGGAACAGTCTTCAATCCAGCAACCCGGAACTCCTGGGCGAGTGGTCCCGAACATTTGCGGAAATTGATCGCACAACCTTCCACAATTTTTTCAACCTGAATTTAGGCAAAAAAGACGCCTCTACCGAACAACTCGCTTGCGAATTGACAAAAAGGTTTGGCGTGCGGTCCGGCAAGCCTTCGGGAGGTCTCCGTGAAGCGAAACGCAACGAACAACTGCTGGCCCAAATTTCAGAGGAAATCCGTGAGAAAGAAAAAGAAAAACTCACCACCGAAGAGCAAATCAAACGACTGAGTTCCCAATCCAGCACCGCTGGCGATTTTTCAGCAAGCCAGAAAAAGGCCCTCGAAAGTCGCATCACCAACCTGACACGGAAAATGCGTCAACAGCGAATTCGGGCTTGCGACCTGGAAAATGAAATCGGAATGGCGTCCCAGAATTCAGTTCCCCGCCAACTCGAAGAGCGCGTTCCTTTATCCGAAGCGGGTCCATTGGAGGGACTGAGCCGGAAACAAGAGCATTCCCGGAAGATCCAACAAACCAACGATCAGATCAACAAGTGGGAATCCATTCAAAGTGACATCCAGGAGCGACTGTCGGAACTGAAGGACCAGATGAGCGTCTCACGGGTCGAGTCTTTTGATTCCGCTTTTGAGGACTCCCGCGTCCTGCTGTCCTGCACCGAAATCAAGTTGCTGGAATGGCAGGAAAGGCATGAGAGCCCCACAACCGTGCCAGACGGGCTCGGAGACCTGCTGGAACTGAACAGCGAATTGTCCGATCTCCTGTCCAGCATCCAGTCGGAATGGCGGGCGAAAATCGTGGATGGTGAAATCAGGGAACTGAGTGCGTGTGCCCGGCATGTTCAAAGCCACCTGGACCGCTTGAGACGTCGTGGCGACCGGCTTGCCGAACCTTCCCGTAATCGTTGGCTTGGACCTTACCGTACGACGGCCGATTTTTACAGGGCCGGACGCTTCCAGGTGGAACAGCTCCATCAGCAACTTGAACACCTATTGGATGACATGGAAACCTCGGATCGCATGCTACTCCGCGCGATCGTGGAATTACGGGCCCTCGATTTCTCTTCTGCCCCGGATGAAACCAGCAAGATTGAAAGAGAGACCAGCAAACTACAGGAACGACTTCAACAAACCAGTGACCGGATCCTCTCTCTCAGGCAGGCAGAAACCGAATTGCTGGAAAACAGCTCCCAGCTTGCGTCTCCTGCGGAAGCGGGAAGCAGGCTGTTGACCCTGGCATCGGATTTTGCCTCCAGCCTGACAGACGGGCAGGTGGTGGAACTCCACCTTTCGCCTGACCAGAAAGACATCCTGCTGGTTGGTACCGACCACAGGCCCAGATCTCTCCACACAGCCCCCTTGACCGTTCGCAACAGAATCCGGATGGCGATTTCTCTCGCCTGTGGGGAGCTTCTTTCAGACGCCGGCTTCCAGGCCCCACTGATCTGGAAAGATGCATTTACCGGACTGAACGAATCGGAGAAGGAATCCCTGACCCGAACACTGGGCCGGTTTTCGGAACGCGGACACCAGGTAATTTTGCTGACCAGCGATCCGCTGGTCAGACGATTCTGGCAAAAGGAAAATCTCCCGGTACTGGATTTACCGGATCGTTACTCGGGCGACCGTTTCCCCGTACCCCCCAGAGAAGGACGGCCTTCGGAACCTGCTCCTTCACCGCTCAACTGGTTCGAAGTCAACTACCAGTTCGACCTGGCGGCCATGGATCAGCACCCTGACAGGATTCACCTTGATTCTCCGTCCGAAGATTGGCAACCCGACCGCACCACTCAAACAAAAGAAATTCCTTCCACACTATCGCTTTCCCCAACTCAATTTCAATCGGGCAAGACGCCGGGAGCTCCCAGGTACTACCTCCAACTTTCAAGTGATGTGGAGGCAGCCCCAACCATCGGGCCCAAAATGGCCGAACGGCTGGCGGGGATCGAAATTCACACCGTTGCCGACCTGCTGAAACAAACGGCCCGGCACATCGCCCGGTCATTGAAACATCGGCCTACCAAAACAGAGCATGTCCTCCAGTGGCAGAAACAGGCCCTTCTTGTTTGTGAGGTTCCCAACCTGAGAGGCCACGACGCCCAGTTACTGGTCGCTTGCGGCATTGAAGGATCGAGGCAACTTGCGGCCATGGATGCCGAATCACTTTTCCGGATCATCGGACCATTTTCCGAAACCCGGGACGGCCGAAAGCTGCTGCGTGGCTCCAATCCTCCCGATCTGGCGGAGGTCCAGCAGTGGGTAGCCTGTGCGCAGATGCATCAGAACATCCAGGTATCGGTTCGAAAAGCCGCCTGAGCGGGGTAACTTTCGTATCAAAACCGGCACCCGGGAGCATTCCACGCGGCGAATTCCCTCTCCGTCGAGCACTACCGGGAGTTAACTGCCTTTCACCCCAAATTCAGACAAGGGTCCGATGGCCAGAGTATTGGAGGGGTGCAATGGATATTTCTCAACGACCCGGTTCAAATCCGCTACGCTCAATCGGTCGTAACAGTCGGCTACCTCACGCACTGTCTTGTATTCCTGCCGCGAAAGCCAGTTTCCCCCAACTGCAAACATCCGGTTTTCAGGCCGTTCACTGCCGAGGATGATTCCGGAAGAGATTTTTGCTTTGGCAAGCTCCAGTTCCGATTCGGTGACTCCGCCCTCCAGTAGTTCCTTTTGCATCTGGACCAGACGCTCAAGGTTTTTTTCAGCCGTTTCCGGGTTCCCACAGAGAAACGTCAGGAGGATCCCGGCCTTTTCATATTCGTAGGCCCCCATGCCCGCGTATTCAGCCTGTCCGGAATCAACAAATTCCCAGTACAGTCGACTGCCACTGTCGTCCCCGAAAATCGATGTCAGAACCCGTGTGGCATAACGGTCCTCCTCCTCGGTTGCCGGCCCGGGACACAACTGGATGAGATACTGCTGTGCTGCGGTCTCCTTTTCCACGCAGTTGAATTCCAGCCTGGGTTCGGCAGATTCCAGTTTTCGGGGGGCGTCCACCGCTGGCCAATGTCCGCAACACTGTTCCGCAACCCTCAACAGGCCCTGGAAATCTACCCGCCCCGCGGCCACAAGAGCGATGTTTCCCGGACTGTAGCGTTGTTCAAAATACGATTTCATCTGTTCCGGAGTAAGTGATGAAACCGTTTCCACTGTGCCCAGGATACTCTGGCCCAGTGCGTGATCGCCGAAATAGGACGCCATGATTTTTTCATGACCACCAAAAGGAGGCTGGTCATCGTACATCATGATTTCCTCACAGATGACCTTTTTTTCCATCTCGAAATCATCTGTCCTGAGGCTCGGACGGAGAATATCCGCCAACAGCTCGACAGCACGATCCTGGAACTCCGGCAAAACCGTGGAGTGGTAGATGGTGCGTTCCTCGCCCGTACGCGCGTTGCTGTGGGAGCCCATCTCGTCAAGCTCCCGATTCACCTCCTCCGCAGTCCGGTTCGGAGTCCCCTTGAAAGCCATGTGCTCGAGAAAATGGCTCACGCCGGCAATTTGCGAATCCTCGTCCCGCGCACCTGCACTGACAAAAAACCCGACCGAGGTGGAATAGGCTCGGGGATTAATCTCGGCGATGACCTGTAATCCGTTATCAAGCCGATGCTGTTGAAATTCCACTGGGTTCCTCCAAGGGATGGGGGCCAAGAGTCACGACATTAAAATCACGGGGTGGATGGTCGGCCACGTATCCATTGATTTTTTCTACCGTCAGCCCCAGGATAATGCCCGTCAATTCGTCAAGCGTTCTGACCTTGCCGAGGTGGTAAAAATCGCCAGCAATGGATGAAGCCCGGGAACGGCTCGATTCCTGCTGCATCACGAGGGAACTGCGAATGGAAACCTTCAACCTGTCCAGCTCCGACTCCTCGATACCCTTCCCAAGTCGCAACAGCTCTTCCACGGTGACATCCAGCGTCTCCTGGGCACGCTCCGCACTGGTACCGGCATAGACGATTACACTCCCCCGGTCCCTCATTGAGTGCATCGATGCATAGACGGTATAGCAAAGTCCTCTTTTTTCACGAACTTCGGTAAACAGCCGGGAACTCATTCCGTCGCTGAGAACCCCCACGGAACCACGGGCCAGGAAATAATCGGGATCCGAGTAGGGAACGCTCGGGTAGGCCAGACCAATGTGGGTCTGCTGGGAGTCATGCTGAATGTGGTGATTCCCCCCAACTGCCGGAGTCTCCTGCACGTCCGCTGGGGGCCTGGGCTCCCAGTCGCCAAAAAGCTGGCCCACGTGGTTTTTCAGAGACTCAAAATCGACATTACCGGCGACAGCGAGGATCATGCCGGACGGCTGGTAATTCTGCTGGAAGCAGCTACGGATGTCATCGGCAGTAAGTCCGGCTACCGATTCCATCGTTCCCGTTGCATTCCGGCCGAAAGGCTCGGCATACCTTCGACGGCGCAACTCTTGCATCGTTTTCTGGGCAAGGTCATCTTCAGCGGCGCGGATCTCCTGGTAGCAGACCTGCCGACCATCTTCAATTTGCGATTCGGGCAGATGGGGATTTCGCACCACGTCGGAAAAAATACTCAGTGTTTTCTCTAATGACGCGGCAGGCATCGATGCACCAAAGCTGGTATGCGAAATCGAAACACTGGAGTGAATGTCGGTGCCAAGCCTTTCCAGGTCCTCAACGTACTGTCGACTGTTGCGACTGCCACAACCCCGTTGCACCATTTCGCAGGTCAGGTTGGCCAGTCCGATCTTGTCGACTGGATCCATTTTGCAGCCACCGGGAACCGATACGGAAAACGCCGCCGACTCCAACCAGGGCATCGATTCCACAAGCAGGGTCAGACCATTCGCAAGGGTCTCAATCTTGATATTCTGTGCAATTTCGGTCACGGTTTCGCTCGCACACGTTCCATTCAGCCAGCACTCGGGAGCATGCTTTTGCGTTCCGCCCGAGAAGCCAGTCACTTTTTATATGCGAATCAGTGTTTTTCAGATAGCCGCCACCAGGCCACCGTTCACTATCCTGAACCGGATCCGTTCCCCTGAAGAAAAAATCAACGGCCGACTTCGAATTCCGGCAATATTCTGGAATAATGAAAATATGAATACGGTCATCGGCCACCAGGCAGTCAAGGAACGGTTTCGCACGTCCATCTTTCGGGATCGTCTGCCCAGCACATTCCTCATGGTCGGACCCGAGGGAATCGGTAAACGCACGTTTGCCATCCAACTGGCCCGGGCTCTGCTCTGTGAAGCGGGGGACCGGAACGAACCATTGGACAGTTGTGGACAATGTGAAAGCTGCCAACTGGTTGACGCCGGAACTCACCCCGACTTCCAGTTCGTCAACAAATATCCCGACAGGGCTTTCCTGCAGATTGAACAGTTTATTGGGGACCGGGAACATCGAAACCGTGCCGGTTTGTGTCACCACCTCTCACTTTCTCCTTTCCGGGGTGGCCGGAAAATTGCAGTCATCGACGATGCAGATTTTTTTAATCAGGAGAGCGCCAACTGCCTGCTCAAGATTCTTGAGGAACCCCCCCCGGGATCGATTCTGATGATGCTCGGGACCAGCGAACAAAAGCAGCTCTCCACGATTCGATCCCGTTCCCAGATCATCCGTTTTCAACCGCTTTCCACCGCGGAGGTGAAATCCGTTCTTGAAACACTGGATCTCTTAGAAATCACCGGTTCGGTAGATGAAATGGCAAACCAATCCCGGGGGAGCCTGAACATTCTCTCGAAATACCGGGAAGAGGGTCTGCTGGAATTCCGTCAGCAATTCCTGAAAAAGCTGGCAACTTTTGAGCCGATCGAGGGTGGTTTCGCAAAAGAACTTTCCGGGTTTGTCGAACAGGCCGGTAGGGAGCCGGCGCGTCGCAGGGACCGGATCCGGCAACTCGCGGATGACGCCATTGAGTTTTACAGCGGGATTGCCAATCAGCTTAGTGGCATTCCGCGTTTGCAGGACGGGGGACTGAAACAACTGGTTGAAAACGCAGCCGCGAGCTGGTCGGTTTCCAGCGATTATGCCATCGACTGTATGGAACGCTGCATGGACGTACACCTCCAAGTCACTGCCAATGCCAATCAGACCACTTTACTCGAGTCGTGGATGAGCGATCTGGGAAAACTCAGCCGGGGGGAGCAACTCTATTCGCAAATCCAGGCCCGGTTGGCATATTGAGTACGCCACACCTTCCGGTCTGCTGTCAAAGGTTGGCATTCCACCAGGTTGCCTGCTGCAAGGATCACCTCAGGTACTTGGGGCCACTGGCATAAGGAGAGTTCCTCAGAACGTACCGGAGCCGTTTTTTATGTGCAGCCGTGACGCCTATCCGGGGCGTTGACCGGATTTGCCGTGGACCGCACTGCCAACCATCGTCTTCAACCCAGAGCCCCAATTTGGGAGAAAGAGCAATTCCGTTGAGCTCCCGGTCCACACCCAGCGCCTGGCACAACTTGCCCGGTCCACTTAACCAGGCAGTGCTTCTATCCGTTCCCCGAGCCCTGGCCATTTCCTCCAGCCCAAGCAGAGGTTCGGCAGCGCGTACCAGCACCGCACATCCCAGCCCCGCCTTTTCGGTAACAAAATTCATGCAATATCGCGCGTGTATCGAATAAACGTAGACCAG
>JAYZFP010000153.1:0-29951 GCA_036336715.1 Planctomycetota bacterium | reverse complement strand
GGAATTGGGAAAAGACGTGATGACTGGCCAGGCAAAACTGCCCGACCATTTTGAAATCGGTGAACGTCTGGCACGAAAAATCTCTCTCCAATTTTCTCAGGCCGAGGCGATTGTGCAACCAGCTGTCGATGCTTTGGAGGCCGACCAGGCAACGGAGCCAGCCGCGGGCCCGCGGACCGCCGCACAGTCCGCCGAGCAGTCCACCGGGACACCACCCTTGTCGGATGTGCACCCCGGGCATCCGGCGGGGCAGGGGCCCCACGATTTTCCCGATCGGATCGCTGAGATATCATTCAGTCCCGCATTTTTAGTGGAGGGAGCCTCCCAATCCCTGGAGCTTCCATTGACTCCGGGTCCGGTTGACGCCAATCGCGTTGTTTTGGATCCTTCCGCCGACGGCTCGTCGACTGAAATGCCTGAATCGGTGGAGGGCACCACTGATCCCGATTGGGGTTGGACCTGGAAACTGCTGGAGCACGGTTATTCCCCGCCGGAAATCATGCGGATCCGACGGATGGAACCAGGGGAATTGATCGCTCATCTCGACTGCGCGGTGGCTGCGGATAAGAAGGTTGAGTCCCGAAGCCTGTTTTCTGAAGCGGAGTGTGTCCAGTTGTCGGAAGGTGCGAACGACGGTTTTCAATGTGGTTGGTTGCCGCCCCAATTCTCAGAAAACGCGGTAAAGTTGTACAAAAAAATCAAAAGAATGTCCTGAAACCGGCAGCCAACGGTGGGTCATATATTATCTAGCCGTCTTTTGTAAGATAAAATCGAAGATTCGCATGCTGATATCGAAGTGAGAAATTGATGGATCCCGGAAACTCGGAAGATAACAAATCCAGGTCAAAACAGGGGAGTTCCGACGGTTCGGACCAGCCTTCGCAGAATCGTGGATCGAGCAGCCTGATGCTGTTCATGGTCGTTATTGGCGGTTTGCTGCTCTTTTATTGGTGGAACGGCAGCCAGCAGTCCGAAATTTCCGAGTCCTTTTTTGACAAGCAGATCGACGGTCAACAGTACAACGGTGAGCCCATTCTGGACGCCGAGGGAAACCGGGTGGAATGCAACATCGAGAGCATTACCTTTCGGGAGCACTACGCCGAGGGAGTTTTCAAAGTTGCGCCCCTCAAGCTGCTGACACCGGAGCAGGCAAAGAAGGTGCCCAAGCCTCCTGTTTTGAAAAAAAGTTTTTACGTAGGGCTGGAAAAGTCGGGGAGTGACGGTAACCGCCAGTCTTACAAGGATCGTCTCAAGGCCAAGGGTGTCGACGTCAAAACAAATTCGTTGCCGAGCAGTGCCATGAGTTACCTGATGATCTTTGCCCTGCTGATTCCGATCGGATTTTTGCTCTACTTCTGGTACGCTTCCCGCCGTGCCCAGGACCAGATGCTGGGCGGAGGGGGATTTCTTTCCAGTTTCAGCCGCAGCCCGGCTCAGAGGGTCAGCGACCAGGCAGAGCCGATTACATTTGATGATGTAGCGGGTCTGGAGGGCGTCAAGGCGGACCTTCAGGAAATCGTTGAATATCTCAAGGAGCCAGAAAAGTTTCAGAAGCTGGGCGGACGAGTGCCCAAAGGGGTACTCCTGAACGGGTCCCCGGGAACGGGAAAGACACTGCTGGCCCGAGCGGTGGCCGGTGAGGCAGATGTTCCCTTCTACTCCGTGAACGGATCGGAGTTTATCCAGATGTTTGTCGGAGTGGGTGCCAGTCGGGTTCGGGACCTCTTCAAACAGGCCAAGGAAACCTCGCCTGCGATCATCTTCATTGACGAGATTGATGCCGTGGGACGCCAGCGAGGGGCCGGTCTGGGAGGGGGACACGACGAAAGGGAACAGACTCTGAACCAGATCCTCGGGGAAATGGACGGCTTTACGCAAACCGATTCGGTCATTGTCGTGGCGGCGACCAACCGGCCTGACGTCCTGGATCCCGCCCTGCTGCGACCCGGCAGGTTTGATCGCCACATTACTGTCAATCGACCTACCAAAAAGGGACGTTTGGAAATCTTCAAGGTCCACGTGCGGGATGTTCCGTTATCGGAAAATGTAGACCTGGAAAACCTTGCCACCAGCTGTATTGGCATGACCGGTGCGGATATACGGAATGTGGTCAACGAAGCGGCGCTGTGGGCGGCCCGGCACAACAAGAAGGTGGTTGAAAAATCGGACTTCAGCTATTCGATGGACAAGGTTCGAATGGGGTCCAAACGAGAGGAAGTGCTGTCTGATGAGGAAAAAGAAAAAACGGCCTACCATGAGGCGGGGCACACGGTGACTGCCTGGTTGCTTCCGGGCGCTGACCCGGTGCAGAAGGTGACTGTCATTCCACGCGGTCAAGCACTCGGGGTGACCATGAGTGTGCCGGAAGAAGATCGCATGAGCTACACCGAACAGGAGCTTCGGGATCGACTCGTGGTTTTCATGGGTGGACGCGCGGCCGAAAAAATCATTTATGACGAAATGCTGGTCGGCGCACAGAACGATATTGAAAGAGCCACCGGTATCGCAAGACGCATGGTCATGGACTGGGGAATGAGCAAGAGGATCGGTCCGGTCAGTTTCAAGACCGGTGACGACGATCCCTTCCTTGGTCGCGAAATTCAACAGCAACGGAATTTTAGCGAACATACGATGGAGATTATCGACGACGAGGTTTCCGGGATCATTCAGCAGGCGATGGACAAGGCAATCGAATTGCTGACCGAAAACCGGGGCAAACTCGATGAACTGACCCGCAGCCTGATCGAGCGGGAGGAGCTTGATCACGGAGAAATCAAGGAGATCATCGGTCCTTCCGTCCACGAGACCAAGTCCGGTTGGACACCCGCCTTTCCCGAGTTGGTCAAACCTGCGGCTGATGGGTCCGGGGAGCCGGAGACCAGCCCTTCAGCAGACGATTCCAGTGGGGTTGGGATGGAAACCGCCATCCAGTCATCTGCTGACCAGTTGGTTGACGGAGAAATTTCTGACAACGGTTGAGTTCCCCTTTTCCTGTCGAGGAAGTCGGGGCTGCCAGAAGGGAGAGCCCCGTTATTCTTGCCGGCAAGAACAACCGGTCGTCGTCTGAACGGTTTGCGGCACTTTTCACCGTCCCAGGTATAAGGTGAGGCGGGAATCCGTTTCCAGCATCGTGATTGCGGCAGCGCGTGGAGCTTGCGGGTGCCGGATGAAAATGAATCAGTCGTCCGGTTGCTTTGCGTCCCGAAAGGTTGCGTCCCGAAAGGTTGCGCCCCGGAAGGATGCGCCCAGGCAGGATGCGCCCAGGCAGGTCGTGTTCACGTATTGCCGGACCCGGTATGTCAGGCTCGATCATGTCTAACGGGGATCCAGCTCCTGCATGCGTCGACGTCCTCCCTTCTCGATTTCGATCAGGAATTTGACGAGGTCGAGGAACTGTTCGCGATCCGCGAGCTGGTTGGCCAGCCCAGCGGGCATCAGTGACTGTTTGCCCCGCTTCCTGGCTTCGATATCTTCAAGGGGGATCACAATTTCCTTGCCTCCGGCGGGCTCCCTCAGGACGAGGTCTTTTTGATTTTCGGAAACGGGGAACCCGGCGATCGTCAATCCATCGATGGTCAAAACCATCTCCGACTCGTAACCCTTGCGGATTTCCCGCGAGGGTCGCAGAATGGCATCCACCAACAGGCGACTCGTGACGCCCTCTCTCGGGCTGGCAAGGTCGGGTCCGAGTGGTTTCCCTTCGGCTGGATGATGACATTTAACGCAGGAAAAGGACGGGTTGAAAAAAAGCCTGGCCCCGCGTTGGGCATCTCCCGAGGCAAGGACTGCGGATGCCAGTTGTTCAACATCCTCTTCGGCGAGTTTGCGGGCCAGTGACTTGACCGTCAGGTCGGCATCTCCCGGCAGTCCACGGATTGCCAGTTCATGGATGGACCAGAATTTGTCGGGCGAGTTTCCGGTCTGCTCGATGCGGATTTTCCGGATCGGCTCAAAGGACGAGAACTCAATTTCGGTGATCGGTTGGTCGCCCTGTCCCCGTGCGACCGGATCGCTCCAGTCCTTTCCGCCCTTCGAGGATCGTACCAGGAAACCGCGGGGATAATCGAACGCGGATCCGCGGGTGTCCAGGGACAGGGACATGACGCGAGTAGCTTCCGGCAATTCGATTTCAAACCACATTCCCGGTTTCTGGGTGGCACCGGTGTCCCAGCGGGAGCCTGCCTGGCCGTCAATAGCCTGCTTCAGTTTATCGGTACCGTGGCTGGCTTTCAGTTTCCACTGTTTCCGGTTTTGAAGTTCCGGCGGGTCAAACAGCCCCAGTTCCGCAAGTGTCCACGGTTCAACGCGGTCCAGGGTGGACTGCCGGATCCTTTTAACATCGGATGCCTCCACCAGCGGCGCGCGGTTTCCAAAACTGTTGCGGACAAAGGTTGCAACGTCGGCAATCCACTGGTCGGAATTGCCTCCCAGGGGTTGCATCAGTCCTCCCGCGTAGTTTTTTTTGTCCACCGGTCCTATCAGACCGTTGACCAGAATCCGGGTCAGACGCTCCCGGTGACCCCGCACGCGGGGGGAACCGGCGAGGGGAGGGGCGAGCATCAGGTGCGGGTTTTCGGGTGAAGGGACCCCTTTCCCGTCCAGTCCGTGGCAGGTGGTGCAGATCGTGGTATAGATGCTCTTGCCCCGAACCATTGATTCAGCAAGCACGCGATTTCGGCGGCGGATTTCCTCAAGCTTTTTTCGTTCTGCGAGGATGGAAGCCATGGCGGCCTTGAACTGGCTGGAGATTCCCCGGATGGCTTCGTTGTCGGGGTGGGCCTCGAGGATCTTTTTTTCCATTTCAGCGGTCTTCGGATGGGCACCTCGGTTGGAAGAAAGCAAAAGCTGAATCGCGACATCCGGTTCCGGGTCAGCCGCCAGTTGCTCGAGGTGCCGGTCCATTGTCCGTTCCTGTTCCATCAGGGGTTCCGAGATTCTGATTGCTGCAGCGCGGACCCTCGGGTCCGGATCGTGCGTGGCCTTGGCCAGCGTATCGGGTTCGACAACTCCCAGGCCTTCAAGCGTCCACAGGGCATGCATGCGACCGAGCGGCGTTTTCGCCCCGGCAGCCAGTTTTTTCAAAGCGGGAACCACGCTTTGATCTGCATGCAGGATGATCAGTTTCTGGGCTTCGCTCCGCCACCAACCGTTGGGGTGGCTGAGATGGGCCAAAAGTTGTTGCGGGGTTTCCTCCAACATGCGGGGGGCTGGGCCCCGTTTGAATTTTTCATGTTGGACCCGAAAGATCCGCCCCCGTCCCGTGTTTTTTTGCAACTCGAATTTTTTCACGACATCGCGCAGGTAGGAGCCTTCGCGGACCCAGTTTCCCTCCTGGATGATGCCACGGTACATGTCCACGATGTAAAGGCAGCCGTCCGGACCGGTGGCACTGTTGACGGGCCGGAAGTTGGGATCCGTGGAGGCGATGAACTCGCTTTTGGGGTAGCTGTTCCGGACGACCCGCTTCCCCTTCTGGTTGTGAACGTCTGCCCTGCGGATCAGCCGTCCCACCGGTTCACATATGATCAGGTCGCCTTCGAAATCGGGTGGCATTCGGTCGCCCCTGTAAATGGACTGACCGCAGCTGGCTGTGAAACGGTTCAGCGTGTTGTTCGACCGCAGTCTGCCCCGGCCCCCCTGGGTGTCCGGAACGTTATCGATTGGAAAGACTTCACGAAAGCCATCCGCCTGTTCTCCGGGAAGCGAGATTCTGCCGTAGGCGATCGGTTGCTGGAAATCGGTAGCCGGGTTTTCGCCCCCTGCGCTGGAATAGAAAATCCTGCCCACATTGTCGTGGGTCAGGCCCCATTGTCCGGCGCCGTGAGCCAGTGATTCCCGGATTACCTGGCCATCCTGAACGCGGTAACGGTGCCGGGAATAGGTGGTGTAGATCCAGTTGTCCACATTCCAGATCAGGCCACTGGGCTGGTGTTCCAGGTTTCCTCCCCGGTTTCCTCCGGCGTGCCACAGTTCGATTCGGTCGGCAACACCGTCGCCATTGGTGTCCTGGTAGCTTTTGAGATCCAGCGTGTTGGTTTCGCGGATGATCACCCGGTCCTTCAGCGGCAGCACCATTCTCGGCAGGGAAAGTTTGTCTGCAAACACGGTGTGCCGGTCGTAGATGCCGTCCCCGTTGGTGTCTTCGTGGCGGGAGACGCGACTGACGGGTGCCAGCTGGTTTTTTCCGTCGATGTCCTGCATGTAGGTGCGCATTTCAACCACGTACATCCGACCGTTTCCGTCCCAGGCAATGGCCGCGGGTTCGTGAATGTGGGGTTCGGTCAACACGGGGACCAGTCGGTAGCCCGGCTGGATTTTCATGGTTTTGAGCGAGTCAGCCACTGAAAGCGGGGGGGCGACCCGGCTTTCCTCGAGTGGTTTACCATTCGGATTACCGGTTGGCTTCTGGGGCTGCTGGCCGAAAAGAAGTCCCAGCGGGACGAAAAGCAAAACAAGACAGACGGGAACAGACGGCTTTGACATTTTCGATCTCGTGGTGAGCTGTGTGGGGGGAGAGCCATCACTATAACCAGAGCTGATCCCGTTTTCCCATATCGACTGGCGAGCCTTCGGGAACGGGTGAGGCATCGGTGGGCGAAAAAAAGTATAATCCATTGCATGGAATTTCAGAGATCGTTGTGAGCAGAGCTTTGTGCAGTCAAAAAGGACGTGTGTCGATGCTGCGGATTTGGAGCGGGACGCTCTCCGCAATGGCGGTTTGCTCTGTGTTGATTGACCTGCCGTCTGTTGGAACGCCCGCCGTCCATGCGCAGGGCCCCGTTGAACAGGTCTCAAGTGAACAGAACCTCAGGGATTCGCCGGATTTCGAAAAACTGATCCGTCCGCTTTTGAAAGAGCATTGTGTGTCCTGCCACGGGAGCGGGGAGCAGAACAGCGGTTTGAGGCTGGATGCCAGGCCTCTGGCGATGAAGGGTGGAGACAGCGGGCCGGTCATCGTCCCCGGGAAAAGTCAGCAAAGCGAGTTGTTCCGTCGGGTCATTTCCAGCGACCCGGATGAAAAGATGCCGCCTGAAAAAGAGCTGTCTCCAACGGAGATTGCCCTGCTGAAAAAATGGATCGACAAGGGGGCCCGCTGGCCGGAAACAGAATACGATCGGCAGGCCACGTTGGATCCGCGGCGTCGGCACTGGGCGTTTCAGCCGGTGGCCGAGGTGCAGGTTCCCGAGGTACCCGGTTATCGGCATCCGGTGGACCGGTTCGTGGTACGACGTTTACGGCAGCAGGGGTTGGAGCTGTCCCCGGCGGCTGATCGACGAACGCTGATCCGGCGACTCGCACTCGATCTGACCGGGCTTCCTCCCGATCCGGACCAGGTCGCCGCCTTTCTCAGGGATCCTGATCCGGAAGCTTTTCGAAATCGGATCCGGGAGTTTCTCGCAAGTCCCCGTTATGGAGAGCGTTGGGCGCAGCATTGGCTGGATGTCGTTCGTTATGCGGATACACACGGCTTCGAAGTCAACACGCCGCGGGAGAATGCCTGGCCCTACCGGGATTACGTGATTCGATCTTTTAACGAAAACAAACCCTATGACCGGTTTGTCCGCGAGCAGCTGGCGGGGGATGCCCTGAACGCGGATGCTGCTACCGGCTTCCTGGTGGCTTCGGCCGTTCTGTTGCCGGGTCAGATTGGCAAGGACGATGAATCGAAACGGCTGGCACGGCAGGATGAACTGGATGAAATGGTCTCTGCTACAGGGGCCTCTTTCCTCGGGCTTTCGATCGGCTGCGCACGGTGTCACGATCACAAATTCGACCCGATTACCAGCCGCGATTATTATTCCATGCAGGCCTTTTTTGCCGGGGTCGATTTTGGAGATCGTCCCCTTGATGACGCGGGCTACCAGGCAAGGCTGCAAGAGGCAACCTCTTTGCAGCCCCGGCTTGTATCCTTGGAAAATCAGCTGGCGAATCTTCAACCGTCTGTATTCGGCGGCAGCACCGTGGTGATCGACGAGGCGGACAGGGAGCGGACCTTTTACCTGGCCAAGGAGAATGGTACCGGCAGCAACCCTGGCGGAACGGCCCGGGGTTATCTCTCGGATCCCGGCGATACCAACCGGCTGCCCAACATCAGCGGTGGAAAGTACACCTGGTGGAATAACCTGCCTGGGAAGGACGTGATGTTCTACCGTCCCGGGGTCGAGGGAGCCTTCCGTCTTTTCCTGTCCTGGGGGGCCCATGGGAGTGGGGTGCACACCCGGGACGCACGCTACCTGCTCGACCTCGACGGAAATCCGGAAACCCGTTCCGACCAGCGGGAAATCGCCTCAATCGATCAATACTACCCAGCCCATGTATCGACCGGGGAAACCGAAAAACGCCCATTGTGGAGCGGTTTCCTGTATGCCGGAACGCTGGAACTGAGGCGTGAATCCATCCTCCTGTTGCGTGGTGGCTCAAGTGGAACCGGGATCACTGCCGATGTGATCGTTCTGCAATCGGACAACACGGCAAATCCGCCCGTGACAACTGGAGTTGGGGAAAACAATGCCCCGGTTCCAAGGTTGCGTCCGGCGGTGCAGTTTGCAGAGAACGATGAAAAATTCGCACCGATCGAGGCCAGGTATGTGCGTTGGAGATCGCTGGCGACTGACAGCAACAACCTTCGGGAACCCTGCCTGGATGAACTGGAGATCTACACCTCAGGGAAGCATCCGGTCAATGTTGCCCTCAGGGATCGGGGGGGCGTGGCGACCTCGTCGGGGAACTTCGGAGACGGTTCCGGTATTCACCAGCTGAAGCATGTCAACGATGGCAGGCCGGGGAATTCGTACAGCTGGATCTCCAACCAGGCAGGGAAGGGCTGGGTACAAATTGAGCTGGCGAATGAACATGAAATCGATCGGATTGTCTGGGGGCGGGACAGGCTGGGTAAATTCAGGGACCGGTTGGCGATTGAATATGAGATCGAGGTCTCTCGTGATGGAGAAAACTGGATCCAGGTTGCCTCGCACCGGGACCGGGTTCCTTTCGGCACCCCAGGTGAAAATTTCCATTTCATTCAGCGACTGGTGTCCGGCAAAGACCGCGAGCTGGTTGCCCGGCTGGGAAACGAACTGGTCCAATTGAAAAAGAAAAAGCAGGAACTTGAAAAGCCGGCCCTGGTCTATGCCGGGAAATTCCGCTCCCCCGATCCCTCTTTTGTTCTCAGGCGGGGAAATCCTGAATTGAAAGGGGCTCCCGTTGCCCCTGCCATCCCCTCGCTGTTCACCGGGACACTTGCCGTCGGTCAGGGGAACCATCTGAAAGCAATCGATGAGCAATCGGCTGCCGGAGCTGTCCCGGTGAAAGGTGGCGATGCCCCGCAATGGACGCCCGAACAGCAGAGGCGTCTTGCCTTGGCCAAATGGATCACTTCGCCCGATCATCCCTTGACGGCGCGGGTGATGGTGAACCGTGTCTGGATGCATCATTTTGGCAGGGGACTGGTGGAGACACCAAGTGATTTTGGTGTCAACGCTCCCCAGCCGACCCACCCGGAGCTGCTCGATTGGCTGGCGGGGGAGTTCGTGCGTAACCGGTGGTCGATCAAGTACATTCACGAACTGATCGTCAGCTCGGAGACCTGGAAACAGCAATCGAAGGTTCGGCAGCAGGCCCGGCAAACCGATGCCGACAACCGTTATTACTGGCGATTCGCGACCCGTCGCCTCGAAGCGGAGGCCATCCGGGATTCGATGCTGGCCGTGAGTGGCGAACTGAATCTGGAAATGGGGGGACCCGGTTTTGACTTTTTCAAGACGCGTGGTGGATTGAGCGGCTTTCCCGCAGTAACCGAATTTGGACCTCAGCAGATGCGACGCATGATTTATGCGCACAAAATCCGCATGGAGAGAGTCCCCGTTTTTGGTGCCTTTGATTGTCCGGATGCCGGGCAGGCCATGCCGTCCAGGAGTCGATCCACGACCGCCATTCAGGCTTTGAATCTTTTCAACAGCCCGTTTGTCAACGAACGCGCCAGCAGGTTTGCCGATCGGATCAGCCGTGTCACCGGTTCGGGCAATCTTGCTGCGCAGGTCGAATCCTGTTTCAGGGCCGCTCTCGGACGTCGTCCAAACAGCGTGGAGCTGGAGGCCTCCGTGGAGGTTGCCCGGGACCATGGACTGGCAGCGGTTTGCCGTGCCCTTTTCAATTCCAGTGAATTCCTGTTTTTGCCCTGACCTGTCATGAAACCGACTGTTGCTTCCCAACTGACTCACGCCGGACGTGGACTGCTGGACCGACGGGGATTCCTCGGACAAACCGCGACCGGGCTGGGGGCGATTGCGCTCACCCGAATCCTGGGCGAACAGGGCCTGCTGGCGGATGACAAACCGGCAGCCTATCAGCCCCGGATCGATCTCGCCCGTCCCCACGCTGCACGCCTCCCTTTCGAATCCGCGAAGGCAAAAAACGTGGTCGTCCTCTTCATGGCCGGTGCCTGCAGTCAATTGGAGACCTGGGACTACAAACCGGAATTGATCAAGCGGGATGGAACGGCGTTACCCGGGGGACCATCTGTGACCTTCCAGGGGCCGGCAGGGAACCTGGCTCGTCCCCAGTACCGTTTTCGTCCGCACGGTGAATCGGGAAAGATGGTCTCGGACATGATTCCGCACCTGGCCAGCCAGGTGGATGATTTTGCTTTTGTGCATACGCTGACCAACAAGTCCAATACCCATGGGCCAGCTGAAAATTTCCTTTCAACCGGTTTTGTTCAGGACGGGTTTCCCAGCCTGGGTGCCTGGGTGACCTACGCACTGGGAACCGAAAACCAGGACCTGCCGGCTTTTGTTGCGATTCCTGATCCCAGGGGTGTCCCCCAGGCAAGCGTCAACAACTGGGGGCCCGGCTTTCTTCCGGCCGTGTTCCAGGGGACCTCTTTCAGCTCCAGCAGGCCCATTACCAACCTCGCGGCTCCCGCCAGGATTTCACCTTCTGCCAACCGTGCTTCGCGGGAGCTGCTTGGCCTGTTCAACCGTGAGCACCTGCAAAAAAACCCGCAGGATTCCGAGCTGGCTGCGCGGATTGCCAGTTACGAACTGGCTGCCAAGATGCAGCTTTCCGTTCCGGGAATCAGCGACCTCAACAGTGAGCCAGGGCATGTGCTGAAAATGTACGGGGCGGATGATCCGGCAGATCCCCTCAAGGCAGGCTTTGCCAGGAACTGTATCCTGGCAAGACGTCTGATCGAGAACGGGGTCCGTTTCGTCCAGGTATTCAACGGTGCTTACGCCAGTGGCGGCCGCCTCAACTGGGACGGTCACAGTGACCTGAAAAAACAGTACGACATCCATGGTCGGATCATGGACCAGCCTGCGGCTGCCCTGATTGCCGATCTCAGGCGTCGGGGCTTGCTGGAGGAGACGCTGGTTGTCTGGTGTACCGAATTCGGACGGATGCCGATGTTTCAGAAGGGAGCCCGGGGCCGGGATCATAACCCTTTTGGCTTTACCGCTTTTCTGACCGGGGCCGGAATTCGAGCCGGCTCCAGTCATGGTACGACCGACGAACTCGGTTTCAAATCGGTCGAGGATATTTCATCGATACACGATCTGAACGCCACGATTCTGCATTTGCTCGGTCTGGATCACCAGCGTCTGACTTTCCAGCACAATGGCATTCAGCGGAGGCTGACCGATGTGCATGGCCATCTGCTGGACCGTCTGATTACCTGACTGGAAGGGCTGCTTCTGGCGGCCTTTTTGCTGCGGGGAAAATCGGGCGGTTAACGCAACATCTGGCGTAAAAAAAAGGCAGGTCGATGACCTGCCTTTTGGGTGGGGGCTTTCGTGGTTTCGCTGGAAGGCGGTTTCATGAAAGGGAGACAAACACCTTTGTGGATTTGGGCATCAAAACCTGTTTTTCCAGTGATGCGAGCGAAACCGGCTGGGGTTCCGGGAAAATATCCTCTGGGGAATCGGCCGCCGTATCAACGAATAGGCCCCAGTCAAGAAGTTTGGCCGCCGGTGGCACCAGGAATTCGTGTGACTCCGAATTGGCATTGAACAGGATCAGCACATCCCGGGCGTGGCTCTGTTTGTCGAACTTTCGTGCCGCATTGGCTGCCAGCAGGCAAACCAGCGCTGAATCCGTTCCCTCCCAGTCGACGGCCGTTCCGAAAGCCGAGTACCAGCTGACATCGGGTAAGCCATTTTCATCATTGACCTCGCCGGTCAAAAACCTGCGTCGTCGAACGGTTGGCTCCTTGCTGCGGAAGGCGATCAGTTGCTGAACAAACCGGAACAAGCCCTGGTTCTTTTCCACCAGGTCCCAGTTGAACCAGGAAATCGCGTTGTCCTGGCAGTACGCATTGTTGTTGCCTCCCTGGGTGCGGGCGACCTCGTCGCCGGAAACAAGCATGGGCACCCCCTGGCTGAGCAACAGCGTCGTGAACAGGTTCCTGATCTGCCTCTGTCGGACCTCGTTGATGGACGTGTCGTTGGTGGGGCCTTCGAAGCCATGGTTTTCACTGAAGTTGTTGTTGTCCCCGTCCCGGTTGTTTTCCCCATTGTCGTAATTGTGTTTTTCGTTATAGGAAACCAGGTCGTGGAGGGTGAACCCGTCATGCGAGGTAATGAAGTTGATACTGCTGTAGGGCCGACGCGAATGGTACAGATCGCTGGAACCTGCCAGCCGGGTGGCAAAGTTCCCCAGTTGGCCCTGGTCGCCTCGCCAGAACCGGCGGACATCGTCCCGGTAACGGCCGTTCCACTCGGCCCAGCGCAGGTCTCCGAAGGTCCCGACCTGGTAGGCGCCGGCAGCATCCCAGGCCTCTGCGATGATCTTGGTATCGGCAAGCAGGGGATCCTCGCCAATCGCCTCGATCAGGGGTGGGTTGGGAACCAGTTCCCCGTTGCGGTCGCGGCTAAGAATCGAAGCCAGGTCAAACCGGAAGCCGTCGATGTGGTAATTGTGGACCCAGCTGCGGAGGCAGTGAAATATCATTTCGCGGGTCACCGGGTGGTTTCCATTTACCGTGTTGCCGCAGCCGGAATAGTTCTTGTAGAACTTGCCACCTGATTCCAGCATGTAGTAGACGGAGTTTTCCAATCCCTTGAAGCTCAGCGTGGGGCCACGCTCATTTCCTTCGCAGGTGTGATTGAAAACAACGTCGAGGATGACTTCGATTCCTGCCTTGTGGAGTTCCAGGACCATTTGCTTGAATTCGTTGACCTGGGCACCCGGTTCGGAATTCTGGGCATAACCCCGGTGGGGTGAAAAGAACGCCATCGAGTCATAGCCCCAGTAATTCCTGGGACCGCCGGAAGAACCATCGAAGTTGAGGATCGGGAATTCATGGACGGGCATCAACTCTACCGCGGTGACCCCGAGGGACTTGAGGTAGGGGATCTTTTCGATCACGCCCAGGTAGGAACCCGCCTGGTTGGCCTGCGAGGATTCGTGCTTGGTGAAACCTCGAACGTGCATTTCGTAAATTACCGTATCGGCCAGTGGAACGCGGAGGTGCCGATCACCCTCCCATTCGAAAAAATCATCGATGACCACGCATTTGGGAGGACGGGTAATTCCATCACTGGAATCCTGGAAGGTGCCCGCGAGGGCCTTGGCATAGGGATCGATCAGGCGGGCTGTTCCGTCGAAGCGGTGTCCCCTGTCCGGTTCAAAAGGCCCGTCGGCCTGGAAGTGGTAGAGCTGGCCATGTCGGATTCCGGGCACAAAAATGCTCCAGATATCTCCCCAGCGGTCCCTTTCGGAATCAAATTCAATCACGTCGACCGGTTCTGACTGGTCGACCTCGTCGTAGAGCAGTACCCTCATGCGGGTTGCATTGCGGCTGAACACGACAAACTGGACGCCATTGTCATGGAGCAGGGCTCCATAGGGTAAAACGTGTGTGAATTGCATAATCTGGTTGGCTTGTTTCATTAACATGCTGTGGTGCGTCTCGCCGGTTCCCGTATTTCAAAATAAAAAATACATCGTCCATCCGGAGGCGGCGTTCAGTTTAGCGGAATCCACCGGGATTCATGGGCTCGGACGACTTTTTGCAACAACTGGAAAATTGGCGGAGGTTGGGGCGAGTTGACGGTCCGGTTCCGATGCGCTGAATGGGCCGGTTGTGCCGACCCTGACGGATGCAGGGATTGGAGTCTGCCGACATCCCGGCTGCCGCTTAAACTTTCCGTCTGATTCGATACAATCAGTGCGGAAACGCAATTCCAACCTAATTTCCTTTTTCCGTTCAGCCCATCATGAAGTCTTCCTACAAGTCCGCCGGAGTGGATCTGGAAAAATACGAACAGTCGATGGCCCGCCTGCCCGGGCACATGCAAAAGACTTTTTCACCCCGAGTCATTCAGAACGGCGGTGGCTTTGCCGGACTTTTCGATCTCTGTGGCGACGGTAAAAACTACCAGGAGCCGGTACTGGTTTCCGGAACGGACGGTGTGGGCACCAAGCTGAAGCTCGCATCCATGATGGGGCGTCATGATACGGTGGGGATCGACCTGGTTGCGATGTGTGTCAACGATGTGATCTGCTGCGGGGCGGAGCCCCTGTTTTTCCTCGATTACATTGCGATGGGAAAGGATGATCCGGATCTGCTGGAACAGGTAGTGAGCGGGATCAGCGAAGGTTGCGGTCGCGCGTCCTGCGCCCTGATCGGTGGTGAGACGGCGATCATGCCCGACATGTACCAGCCGGGTGACTATGATGTGGCAGGATTTTGCGTGGGGGTCGTGGAAAAATCAAAGCTGCTGGACGGTTCCCGGGTCAGCGGGGGAGATGTCCTGCTTGGAATCGCATCCAGCGGATTCCATTCCAACGGTTACAGCCTGGTTCGCAAGATTGTGTTTGAAGATTCGTGTCTCGAAATCAATTCCGAGGTAGAGGAAATCGGCACCCAGGTGGGAGATCTTCTGCTGGAACCGACACTGATCTATGCCGAACTCGTCAACCTGATCCGGTCCGATGCGGAATTGGAATCGGCCCTGCACGGAGTCGCCCATATTACCGGCGGAGGCCTGGAGGAAAACCTGCAGCGGATTCTGCCCGCCGGTTGCCGGTCGGAAATCAAACCCAACAGCTGGATCGTGCCACCCGTCTTCAACTGGCTGCAGGAGCTGGGCGAGGTGGACGATGAAGAAATGAAGCGGGTCTTCAATATGGGAATCGGTCTGGTGCTGGTCCTGGATCCTAACGTGGTCGAGGAGGTGATCCGACTGGTTCAGCAAGCCGGCTACGACTGCTTCGAAATCGGTACCTGCCGGGCAGGCTAGACGCTGCAACCGGTTTCACGCTTCGGCTGATGCCGATTCCATGCTGCGGGCTCCCAGGTTCTGGTCCAGGTCGATCAAACCCGAAGGGTCGTCCTTCAGCATTTCGAAACGTGCAGCGATATCCCTGACCGTTTTTTCTTCTTCCACCTGCTCGGAGATAAACCACTGCAGTTCGACCAGTGCCGCGAACGCCTTTTCGTTATGAGCCAGTTCGTAGAGCTGGTCGATGGACCTGCTGACGGCCAGTTCGTTTTCCAGGGCCGCGGCGAAAACATCCGGGATGGACTCGAATTCAGAGCGGGGTGCCTGGATGGGCTGGAGGACTACCGGGCAATTCCGATCCAGCAGGAAAGTTCGCAGTCGCATGGCGTGGTCGTTTTCCTCCTGGCTCTGGATCAACAGCCAGTTGGCACAACCGGGGAAGTTCTGGATCGCGCAGTAGGAAGACATTGCCAGGTAGGTGTACGAAGAAGTGAATTCCATGTTGATCTGGTCATTTAATGCTTTTTGCACGATTTCACTGAGCATCTGCTGGTTCCGTTTTGGGCCCGTTTGGATTCTGGGCGGTTTGGTATGGGGGATCTTTCTGGCTGATCATTCTCTGGTGCTTTGAAACCCGCGGTATTCCGGAGGGACGTTATTCATCGGACCAGATCCGGGGTAAAGTAAAGGTTCGGTGAACTCTCCGTCAATGTGAATTTTCCAATGTGGATTTTCCGGAATCGGAGCATTACCGCAAATCCGGTTCCCCCCGGCATCCGTTTTGGGTGACCCATGCCCGCGGGAGGCTGGTCCTGGTGGGAGCTCTGCCGGACTGCCTGGCGATCAGAAACGGTTTGGGAGAGCTGGGTTCCGGAGCCCTCCAGGCTGCTCCCGCTGAGAGAAGGCCATTTGTTTTCTGTATTCGGATTCACCATGCGTCGGTTGTGGTTCCTCATCTGTTTCCTGACCCCCGGACTGCATTCCGGTTGGGCCCAGTCGATTTTTGAAAAAACCGCTTACGAGGAAGTCGATTTCGTCGTTCAGTTCAACGGGGAGCTGAATACACTGACTTCCTTCTCACGGAAAAAACGTCTCCGGGGAGAACGGGAAGGGTTCGGTCTTTTAAACAGTGAGGTGGTTCGGCGGGAGGTCGATTGCTCTGAAAAACAGCTCAAGGAAATCGTGCCCTTGCTGGAAAAGGTGGCGGATCTGAAAAAAAAACTGCTTTCCCGATACCAGGTAACCCCTTACTCCACGGAACGACGTCGGACCGCCAACCGACAACTCGAAACGCTGCTGGACTACCAGGATCGGCTGGAGAAAAAACTGCTGTCGCACCAGCTGGAAAGGCTGACGCAGCTTTACCGGAGGGCGGCCTGGCAAAGGACCGGGCTTCCGTTGGTACTGGCGGGGAACCTGATCCCGCTTCATCCTCCGGTCACACCGCAGCAGGCCATGGAGATCCGGCAGTTTTGTGTGAAAGAAAAAAAAGAGCTTTCCCTTGTCCTGGAGGACGCCAAAAAGGAATACCTGGGCGTTGTCATGCAGTCACTGGACAAGGAGCTGGTAAAGGACCTGGATTCGTTTTTCCCGGCTTCGATTCGTAGGGAGGCAGTTGTCTTTTCCATCGAGGAACTGCGGATTGAAACCGCCAGGGAGTCGGAAAGGGAGCGACCTCGTGGCAGAACCGGAAAATGGGAAGTCCTGGGCGCCCAACTTTTTTTTGCTGTGGGACCGTTTGGTGAGCTGGTTTTGCGGCCATCCCGAGGCCCGCTACCCGAGCGGGCGTTGCAGGCCCTGCATCTGGAGCTGCAGGGACCAGTGCTGGAGGACCTGCATTTGACGGTGCCCCAGAAAGAGGCCTTTCACAAGTCCACCGAAAATTACCTGCAAACCGTCAAGAGCTACTTCCGGCGGATCCAGGAGGATCGGGAAACCAACGACGCGAAAAACCACCAGCAGATCCGTCAGGAGCAACACCAGCAGGTGGCCCAGCTTTGCCGTTCGGCTCTCCTGGAATTTGAGGAGTCCCTCACGCCCGCACAGCGGAAGGTCGCTGACCGGTTGCTCAAGCAGTTGGCGGTGGCCAGGCTGGGACTGGTGGGTTGGCTGGTTTCTGGTGATCCGGAACGACTTGCCGGAGAGAAATCGTTGAAACCGGATCCATCGGCCCAGGAAAAACTGTTGAAAAAATTGGAGCCCGTCCGAAAGCGGATCATGAGGGATTTTCGCAACCGGGAGCTCCAATTTGAGGCTCGGCTTGTGAAAATGCTGTCCGAATCGCAGCGGGAATCGTTAAAGGAATGGTTTGGGGCACCTTTGCGGGAAACGAGGGCCCAGCCGGAGCTGCATTTTTACCATCTGAAGATTGCCGACGCCCGGATCCGGTAAGCCGCGTCACGCTGGCCTGGATGGCAGGGGATTTTTGGCAGCGAAAGCGAGCTGGAGGTTCCCCGGACCGTCCTGAATGGGGGCCCTGCGGTGCCCTCCGGGACCCGGTTGTGCAAAATGCAGGTTCCCCTTTACGAATCGAGGATTCAGACGGTACGATAGAAGGTCTTCTATTTGGTAGTATTGCCAGCTTAGCTTCAATCGCCAGCGTAGCTTCAATTGGCAGAGCACCGCATTCGTAATGCGGGGGTTGCGGGTTCGATTCCCGCCGCTGGCTCTCGAATTCGAGTTGACGCGACTCCAAACCAACGCCCCGTGCGGCAAAACGTCCATCGGAGAAATATTGAATGTCTGAAATACAGATCGTGGATCTTCGGGAAATCTTCCTGTCCAACAGTTCTTTTGGGCCCCGGGAGATCGAGGAAGTCAGAAATGAGATTTCCGGGAACTATGCCCAGTTCTCTGTATTGAAAGAGGTGATTGGCGAGATGGGGCAGATGACAGAAAGAACACCCGCTTCTTCTGTCAAGCTGGGCGTTGGCTATTACATCCTTGGTGAATATCACAAGTGTGTGAATGCCCTGACCAACGCTGACAGCGGCGCGGTCGCCAATTATTACCTCGGCAAGGCCTATTTCGCCCTCGAGAAATACGAGGAGGCGATCAAAGCCTACGAGGCTTCGACCAAGGGTGGTTACGACAAGGATTACTGCAACCTGGGAGTTGTGGAGGCTTATCGCTATTCCAATCGGGTCGAAGATGCCATGCAGATTCTCGACCAGATGTTTGGCGCCATCGAGCAGACGGCTGAGTACCGGTACCAGCGCGGTGCCACTGTGGCCGCCGTAGGAGGAAATCCCGCGGAAGTGGTCGCTCTTTATGAAAAGGCGATTGAGCTGGACCCGGCCCATCCGGGAGCTTTGTTTGGACTGGGACTTGAAAACGACCGCCGTGGAAATGACGAGATGGCAATGAGTCTCTACCAGAGAGCGGCATCGGTATTTCCTACCAACGTGGGATCGCTGTTGAACCTGGGGCTTTTGTACGAAGACCTGGATCAAAACGAGCAGGCCCGTCGATGTTACGAAAGGATTCTCGACGTTTTCCCGGCCCACGAAAGAGCCCGTCTTTACCTCAAGGATGCCATGGCATCCGGTGATGAATGGGACTACAACAAGCAAAAAGAAGAAGAACGGATTCGCAACGTTCTCAAAACGCCGGTTACCGACTTTGAACTTTCCGTCCGTTCCAGGAATTGCCTGGAGAAAATGGGAATCAATGTCCTGGGTGATTTGACCAAGATTTCCGAATCGGAGCTGCTCAGCAGCAAGAACTTCGGCGAGACGTCACTGGTGGAAATCCGTGAAATGCTGTCATCCAAGGGGCTTCGAATCGGGCAGCATTCCTCGGAGGCGGTCATGCAGGACGAGCCGGTCGATACCTCGCACCTTTCACCCGACGAACAGGCTTTGCTGGACCGGCCAATCAGTGATCTGAACCTGTCCGTTCGAGCCCGTAAATGCATGAATCGCCTTGGAATGGCCAGTATTGGTGAGCTAATTCGCAAATCGGGTGATGACCTGCTGGAATGCAAGAATTTCGGTGTGACCAGTCTCAATGAAATTCGTGAGAAACTGACCCAGGCCGGATTGAAGCTGCGGGGGGACTGATTCCCAAAGTCGGTTTGGAGTGAACGCCACCCCTTTTTCTTTTGAGTTGCAGCATGTTGACCGCCACACCGGTGCGCGGGCCGGTTTGCTGCATACGCACCGGGGAACGGTCCCCACCCCCGTTTTCATGCCGGTGGGAACCCTGGGTACAGTCAAGGGTTTGACGCCGGAGCAGATTGCCTCCACCCGGGCGAAAATCGTTCTCTGTAATACCTACCACCTCGCGCTGCGGCCGGGGGAAGAAGTGGTGGAGCAACTCGGCGGTCTCCACGCCTTTACCCAGTGGGACGGTCCCATCCTTACCGACAGTGGTGGATTCCAGGTTTTCAGCCTTTCCAACATGAACCGGGTCAGCGAACAGGGGGTTCTGTTTCGTTCCCATATCGATGGTTCGGAGATTGAAATCACCCCCGAACGCTCCATTGCCATTCAGCAAAAACTGGGGAGCGACATCGCCATGGCGTTTGACCATGTGGTGGAGCTGCCCAATTCCTTCGCCGCCATCCGCGAGGCCTGTGACCGGTCGACCCGGTGGGCTGCACGCTGTTTGCAGGCTGCAGACCATCCCTACCAGGTCCTGTTTGGCATCGTTCAGGGAGGGCTGGAGCCGCTCCTGAGGAAGCAGTCGGCCCAGGAACTGGTTTCCATGGATTTTCCGGGGTATGCCGTCGGGGGTTTGAGCGTTGGTGAATCCGAGGCAGAGATGTACTCCACTCTCGATGTGACCTGTCCGGAGCTGCCGGAAACCCGGCCTCGCTACCTGATGGGGGTAGGGCGTCCAGAGGACCTGGTGGAATCGGTGCTGCGGGGAATCGACATGTTTGATTGTGTGATGCCTACCCGGAATGGGCGGAATGCACTCGCTTTTACCGACCAGGGAACGCTTCGGTTTCGCAATAAAGTCCACGAAAAGGACCCCAATCCGATCCAGGAAGGGCTGGATTCGCCGGTTTCCCATTTCAGTCGAGGTTATATTCGCCATCTCTTTCAGGCCAAGGAGATGTTGGGTCCCATTATCCTGACCCTTCATAACCTGACCTATTACCAGCGTCTGATGGCCGATGCCCGGGAGGCGATCCTGGCCGACAGCTATGCTGATTTCCTGCAGGAAAAACGGCGAAACTGGGGTTCGCATCCGACTGTTTGACCCCCCAGGCCGGCTCTCATGTAGCTATTGCCCGTTGATAGCAAAGGCTTTATCATTGTTCAATTACCTACAGCGCACCGGTAGTTACGGCTGCCGGTCTTTTTCATTCTGCAATCCCTTGCACGAGCAGGGGTTGCAGCGGCGAACGGATAATGAACTTTCCCACGATTTTTGAGCTGGCAGCACTTCCACTGCTTTTCGGACAGGAAACTGAAGACACCGGTGGCGGCGGCGAAGATGTCGCGGCCGACGGCGGATTCCTGGGCGGAATGTGGCCTCTGATGGCCATCATGTGTGTTGTTTACCTGATCATCATGATGATCCCGCGTGGAGATCAGAAAAAACAGAAAGCGATGCTCGACAATCTGAAAAAGAACGATCGAGTCATCACCGCGGGTGGGATTTTCGGGACGATCGTCACCGTTCGCCAGGAAGATCCGTTTGTAACTCTGAGGGTGGATGATTCGACGAACACCCGAATGAAATTGCTCAAGACTTCCATCAGTCGCGTTGTTACGGCTGATGAAAAGGGCGAAAAGGGTGCGGACGATGGGGACGGTTCCAGCGAACTGAAAACCAGCTGAATCCTCCCTCGCAACACAAGATTTGAAACATTTGAAATACGTTTTCTGAAATAGAACGAACTATGGATTTGTTGTCGCTATTTGCGCAGGCTGCGGAAGAAAAAAGCTTTACCGAGACTTCCCTGTTCAATGCCCTGATGCTGGTTGTCATTGCTCTGGTTGCTCTCGGCGTTGGGCTCTTCAAGGCAAATGCCCTTCAGATGAAGGAGCATGGCTGGAAGTTGGCCGTCATCCTGTTTTCGGTGCTTTTCTCGACCTACTACGTTATGAAGGAATGGCCGCCCCGTTTTGGTGTGGACCTGAAGGGTGGGGTGACGTTCATTGTCGACCTCAATCTGGATAATGATCCGGAAAAAGTCGTTCAGAAGTTCATGCGTGAAGACAGTGATGGAGATGGGAAGCTCTCCCCGCAGGAATGGACAGACAAGGCAGCGTTCAAACAGTACGACAGCGACGAGGACGGCCTGGTTACCGACGAGGAAATCCGCTCGGCCGCCAGGATCGCCGCCAAGGAAGAGGGGCGGGTGCGTGAATCGGTCGATAACGTAATCGATCAGCTGAAAAAACGGATTGACCCCGCCGGTATCTACGAAGTCGAACTTCGGGCCCTCGGTGAAGACCAGATTGAGATTACGATTCCGGACGTGGACGCCGCCGAAGCGGCCCGCATCTTTGAAAGGATCAAAAAGGCTGGATTGTTGCAGTTCAGGATCCTTGTCAAACCGCTCGATCCCGAGCACCAGGAAATCGTTACCGCTGCCGGAGCGGAAAATGTACGGGATGAGGTGATCATCGGTGAAAAAGTGGTCGCCCGCTGGGTGAATGTCGGGCGGATTGACAAAAAGCGTGCCGATGCCATGGGCAGGAGGAATCGCCCCTTCCGATTCACTCTGCCTTTTTCCGGGCAGTCCATGAATTGCCTCATTCGGAATTCGGCGACCGGAAAACTGGTTTCGGACATTCCGATTTCACCCAACGGTGTCCTGTCCTCGGTTGAAGGGAGTTTGTTTAAAGGGGGTTTCAAGTCGGAACAGGCGCAAAAACGATTCGCCGAAAATCAGAAGCTGCGAGCGGCCTTCTACGCCGACTGGTGGGAGGAGAACCAGGTGCGGCAACCGGGCCCCGATGGTGTGCTTTACACCGAAGACGACGAAGTGAATCCCAACGCGGAGATGCAGATCCTGGTGGTGGAGCCTTCCTTGCGGGAAAACGTGGAAGGACAGGATCTGGTCGCATCTCTGGTCAGGCAGGCGATCGACAAGGCGGGGCGTCCGGCGGTCGAATTTACCCTCAAGCGGACCGGGGTCTCCAAGTTCAGTCGTCTCACGGGCAACAACATCAACCGGGCACTCGGAATGATCCTGGATGGAGAATTGCTTTCGGCTCCCAATATCAACAGCAAGATTTACAAGAATGGAATCATTGAAGGGGATTTTACCTCCAAGGAAGTGGATGACCTGATCAGTATTCTCAAGGCAGGCCAGTTGAAGACCACCCTGCAAAGCCCTGATGGTGGTGGGGACCTGATCGATTCCACGATGGGCCAGGAGATGAAGGACCGGGGTTTCTATGCCATTGGTGTGTCCTTTGTGCTGATTCTCATTTTTCTCTGTTTCTACTACCGGATCGCCGGGATTGTCTCCTGCCTGGCATTGATTCTGAACCTGTTGATGATCCTGGCCATCATCATGATGCTCAAACAACCCCTGACCCTGAATGGTCTGGCCGGCCTGGTGTTGACGGTGGGGATGTCAGTTGATGCCAACGTTTTGATTTTTGAGAGGATCCGTGAGGAACTGGCAAAGGACGCAACCATGCGAATGGCCATCCGCAACGGTTTCCAGCGGGCCACCACGACCATCGTGGATGCCAACATCACCACGTTTATTACCGCGTTTATCCTGTACGTGATCGGTAACGAACAGCTGAAAAGTTTCTCGGTCGCCCTGATGTTGGGCATCATTCTGAGTATGTTTACCGCCATCTTTTGTTCCAGGGTCCTGTTCGATGTCCTGGAAAAGAAGCGATGGCTGCGGTCCCTGGGAATGACGCAGTTGTTAACCAATACCCGGATGAACTTTATTGGCAAACGGGGGGCTGCCTTTGCGGTCTCCTCGATCTTCATCGTGATCGGTATTGCTGCCATCTACTCGCGGGGTGGGACGATGCTGAACCACGACCTCGCAGGTGGTTCGATGGCCCGGATTGTCTTTTCCGGATCGACTCCTCTGACAGAGGTTAACGCGGTTCTGGACAAGATCAGTGAGGAGAATGAAATTAATGGCGCACCGGTAGTGATTTCTGCAGCGGAGGTCACCTCACCGCTGTACAAGACGGAGGAATCCTATTACCGGATCATGAGTAACTGGAAATCGGATGGCGGAGAATCGCTGGCTGATTTACTCAAGAAGGGCTTCGAAGGGAAGCTGGCCAATTATGTGGTCAAGGTTTCCGATATCAAGACAACCGGTCAGGGTGGTTCTGGTGGAACCGCCGGTGGCGGATCAGCGAATCCTGGGGGTGGAGCCAGCGTTCCTTCCGAAAACGATGATGCAGCGGTTGGCGGCGCTTCCAGCGAGGGCAAGTCCGCTGAGGGCGAGTCCGGTGAGGAACCCGTTTCTGAGCCTTGCGGTGGCGAACTGCTGGATTACCTACAGGAAGAGCCCAAAAAGGATGAGCAGAAAGGCGAGTCCCAGAAAGCAGAAACCGGTGAAGCAAAAACCGGAGAAACCAATCCCCAGGAAACAAAGTCCGACGCCAGTCCGGGCGGTGAGACCCCCAAGTCTGCCGATCCTGCAGGCGGTGAAGCCAAGCAATCTGAAAATGCTGGTGCCAAAAAGGAAGAGCCGTCCGCCAACGATGCGACCGGTCCGGGAATTTCACAGGCGCCTCCCCAGGATCCCACTGCAGTTCCTCCTGTCAAACAGGTGGATCTCAATTCGGGTTTCCAGCCGGGTCAGGCTGGCACCAGTAGCGGCTCCGCCGATCCCGGGAAATACAAGACAACGGCGCGGATCCAGTTCGGTCTGTCGCTGGAAGGGGCTGGTTTCAAGAAAAAGGCGGCATCCCTTCGCAGTGATTTTGAAGAAGCTGCCAAATCGCTGAATTTTGACAACTACACCCGGAACAATATCAAGATTCGGGATGCCCAGATCGGTGGCGAGTTCCTGGCGAGCGATATGAACGAAGAGACGGACGTTTGGGAAGTGGAGCTCACCACCGATCAGAAAGATCATGGTGAAAAAATCCTCCAGGCCATGATGGAAAAGTACAATGGTGAAGTGTTTCTTCCCCAGTCCAAAGAGGTTGGAGAGCGTTTCGCCCAGAAAGCCTGGTTGCGGGCCCTGGCCGCCATGGTAGCCAGCCTGATTGGCATCGTGGCCTATATCTGGATTCGTTTCCAGCGGGTTTCGTTCGGATTGGCAGCTGTCGCCGCCCTGATCCACGACGTTCTGGTGGTCCTGGGGGCCATCGCCGTCAGTTTCTGGTTAAAAGATTACCTCGGAATTATCCTGGTCGAAGACTTCAAGATCAGCCTGGCCGTGATTGCGGCTCTGCTGACGATTATCGGTTACTCGTTGAATGATACGATTGTCGTGTTTGACCGCATCCGTGAGGTCCGGGGTAAAAACCCCGAACTTAATGGCGATATGGTCAATCGGAGTATCAACCAGACACTGAGCCGGACCATTCTGACATCCCTGACCACCTTTATCGTGGTGATCATCCTTTATGGTGCCGGTGGAGATGCCATTCACGGTTTCGCCTTTGCCCTCGTGGTGGGTGTGATTGTGGGAACCTACAGTTCGATCTTTGTCGCTTCACCCGTGCTGCTGATGCTGATGAAAGGAAAGCACGAGGTCGAGGAAGAAGCGAGCGAAGCCTAATTCTCTGGGGAACCCTCCGGTACAGCTCGATGAAAACGCCAGGAGACTCGTTTTCCGGACTGGCCGTTCCGAAAATACCAATCCGATCGGGATGGTTTCCAATGGAGACGGTTCACTCCGTTTGATTCCAGTTCGCTCTCGAGTCACTGCTTGGTAACAGAACCGGGGCCCTTGCGGGTCCCGTTTTTTTGTGGCCTGTTTTTCTGTTTCGGCCAGGGCTTTCACTTGCTCCGTTGTCGCAGTGGCAGGTTGCCGGGGAACCGGGCGCAGGCCCGCGGAACGGGATTCTGATTTTGGTGAAAGCCGAAAATAGGGTTCGGCTACTTTTTTGCCTTAATTGCGGGACTCGGCGCTGATGACTCAGTCGGTTCCGGGGGCAGGATGCCGGGCTGAAAGATGGATCGGGAGGGTGGCTGGCCGTTTTTTCCATTTCAGACAGGGTTTCTGCTCCCCATTCCGCCCAGGGCAAGGCGAGGCGACCTTTTTCCAGCAGTGTCTCCTGTCGCCGGCGGGGCAGGGTGATTGGGTCGGGCGAGCAGTTGGGACGCCTGCCCTTCGGACAACCTGGAAGAAAATCATTCCCTGGCGGGTTGATTTTCGCATGTCAAACGGTGAATTTGTATTTGGATTTTGAAGGGAACAAAATAAAATTGTGAAATCGGTCTGTTTTTCAGTTTTCCGAGGGCACCAACCCCTGTTCAGATCGTTCAGACAACAGTCTCCTCCTCATTTAACACCGGAATAACATGTTCAAAAAAAGCACTTTTTTGCTGATGGTTCTCCTGTTGACCTTTGGAATCCAGACGAGCGTTTCCTGGGGACAACCGGGACGTCGCTCCAAGGGGGGGAATGCCGAAGGAAAGAACCGGGCGATGCCGGACTTGCCAAATGATCCCAAGCTGATCCGGATCCACAAGGCCTTTGCGGACGAGGCAATGAAAATTGCCCGGGATTACGAACGGGACCGTGATTTCGACAGTGCCATGGCCGTTTACGGCCAGGTGGTTCGTTTGATTCCCGAGCACACCGATGCCAAGACACGTCTGAACCTGTTGCGTGAGCGCGAAAAACAGGCGGATCGCATTTTGCTCAAGGTGGATGCCGCCAAGACATGGCAATCCACCGGGATCCGGCTGATACAAAACAAACCGGTAACCATCCTGTCCAAGGGGACCTGGACCTTTACCCTGCAAGAGGAACTGGGAACCGATGGCATGGCAATTCCCAAGGAATTGAAGGAGTTCAACCTCGGCTCCCTGGTCGGACGCATCGACACGGGAGAATCGACGATGGAAAAGCCTTTTGTGATCGGAACCAAAAAGGAGCTGATTCCCAAGAAGAGTGGTGTTTTGTATCTGCAGATGTTTGACCTCGATGTCTCCGACAACGAAGGGGAAATCGATGTCCAGATCACAGGCACCTTTCAGAGGGATCCCCGTTCGCGAAACAAATAGGGGCCATCAACAACGGGATGGATGAATTCTCCCGTTGGATTTGCCAGCGGTTGCTTCGGGAAGGCGTCCAAGGAAATGGGTCCAAGGAAATGGGTCCAAGGAAATGGGTCCAAGGAAATGGGGCCGAAAGAATGGGAAAGGGAAAGTCCGTGGCAGGTTCGAAATCCATCCCGATCCGGATCAATCAAAAAAGGACCGGAATTTTCCGGTCCTTTTTTCGTTCGCAACGCGGATGAAATTGGCAATGCGTTTTTCAGGGAAATGTTGTCAGATGCTAATGTGCCTTGCATTGCCAACGGGCGTTCACTCATCGGTAACGCAACCCTCTGACGCGTTTTTGACATTCTTGATGTACTTGTAAAGGGTTCCCCGGGTTGCCTTGTAGGGAGGTTGCTTCCAGGCGGCCCTGCGGGCGGCAAATTCCTCTTCACTGACATCGACATCCAGGCGATTGCTTTCCGCGTCGATGGTCACCCGATCACCATCCTCGATCAGTCCGAGCGGTCCCCCTTCCTGGGCTTCAGGAGTGACGTGTCCAACGATAAACCCGTGGGATCCGCCGGAGAACCGACCGTCGGTCAGCAGGGCGACATCGCTTCCCAGTCCGGCCCCCATGATGGCCGAGGTGGGCGTCAGCATTTCCGGCATGCCGGGACCCCCTTTGGGGCCCTCGTAGCGAATGACGACCACGTCTCCCTTTTCAATTTTCTTTTCCTCCAACGCCGTAAGCATCAGTTCCTCGGAGTCGTAAACCTTGGCTGGACCGGAAAAGGAAAGCCCTTCCTTTCCGGTGATCTTGGCCACGGCGCCCTCGGGTGCCAGCGTGCCCCGCAGGATCTGGATATGCCCGGTCGGTTTGATCGGCTTTGAAACAGGCTGGATGATCGGTTGGTCTTCGGCCAGGGTGGGAAGGTCTTTCAGGTTTTCCGCCAGTGTTTTGCCGGTGACCGTCAGGCAGTCACCCTCGAGCAACCCCTCCTCAAGCAGGTATTTGAGAACCGCTGGCGTTCCACCGACCCGGTGCAGGTCTTCCTGGACATATTTGCCACTTGGCTTGAGGTCGGCAATGTAGGGTACCCGGTCGCTGACTTTCTGGAAATCGTCAATCGTAAGGTCCACGTCCACGCTGCGCGCCATGGCGATCAGGTGTAAAACGGCATTCGTGGAGCCACCCACGGCAATCACGGTGACGATTGCGTTTTCAAATGCGGTACGGGTCATGATGTCCCGTGGCTTGATGTCATTTTCCAGCAGGTGGAGAATTGCCTTTCCGGCAGCAATGCACTCGCCCTTTTTGTCGGGATCCTCTGCCGGAATGGAAGAACTGTAGGGCAGGCTCATGCCCAGGGCTTCTATTGCGCTGGCCATCGTGTTGGCGGTATACATGCCGCCGCAGGCGCCCGCGCCGGGACAGGCTTTTCGCACAATGGAGGATCGGGTCGGCTCATCGATCGACCCTGAAAGATACTGACCGTAGCACTGGAAAGCGGAAACGATATCCAGTTTTTCATCGCCACTGAAACCTGGCTTGATGGTGCCGCCATAAACCATGATCGATGGTCGGTTGAGCCGTCCCATGGCCATCACCGTGCCAGGCATATTCTTGTCACATCCTGGCAGGGCAATCAGGCCGTCGTACCACTGGGCACCCATGATCGTCTCGATGGAGTCGGCAATCAAATCCCGGCTTTGGAGGGAAAAGCTCATCCCCTCGGTTCCCATGGAGATCCCGTCGGACACACCGACGGTGTTGAATCGCATGCCCACCAGGCCTGAATCGACGACCCCTTTTTTCACCTCGTCAGCAAGCCGGTTCAGGTGCATGTTGCACGGATTGCCATCGTACCAGACACTGGCAATACCCACCTGCGCCTTGTTCATGTCTTCCTCGGTCATGCCGGTGGCATAAAGCATGGCCTGCGAAGCACCTTGTGATTTGGGTTGCGTGATCCGGGAACTGAACTTGTTTAACATCGAGGACTTCCAGACTCCAAGTTGATATCGCTGTGAAAAAAATCAAACCGACAATCCTATCAGAATTTTCCGTTGGCTTCACGGGTTTGCCAACGGCGCACCGGTCCCCATCTGCGAACCGGCGGTTGTCCGTCGCCAAACTTGCCGCAGGTTGGGTGTTCCCGGCGTTGCTCTGTTTGCCTCTTTCACTGGAGAGCCAGGAAAAAAAAACAAAACCGCTGACACCGGAGCAGTTTCGGTCGATTCCGGAGGACCTTGCCCCCCCACCTCTGATTGCGGGAAAGCCTTCTCCCGGCAAACGGGTCAGGCGGCAATTGCCGTCCTATTCGGGGAGCGACGTTTTTCACTCGGTTTACCTGCCGGAGGATTATGTCCGCTCGGGCCCTCCCCACCCGGTGATCTTTGAGTACGCGGGTAACGGCCCGTATCAGAACCGGTTGGGTGACCGCTGCACCGGACGGGTTGAGGATTGCAACATGGGATTCGGAATCAGTGGTGGCAAAAATTTTATCTGGGTCGTGATACCCTTTGTCTCGAAGGACGGGCAAAGCAACCAGCGGCAGTGGTGGGGCGATGTGGACGCTTCGGCAAACTACTGCCGTTCGCTGGTCAAATCCATTCTTGAGGAATTCAATGCCGATCCGGATCGTCTCGTCCTCTGCGGTTTTTCCCGGGGATCGATTGCCTGCAATTACATCGGATTGCACGATGACCGGACCGCTTCGTTGTGGGCGGCCATGATTTGTCACAGCCACTACGACGGAGTTCGGCGTTGGTCCTATGAAGGTTCGGACGAAAAATCAGCGATCCGCAGGTTAAAGCGCCTGGGGCAGGTTCCCCAGTTGGTGACCCAGGAGCGATCCACGGATGCGATTCGCGACTTTATCAGGAGATCGGGGGTTCCGGTTCGCCTGACCTGTATCGATCTCCCGTTTCAGAATCACACCGATCGATGGTTGCTGAAAGACCTGCCGGAAAGAAAGCAGTTGCGGGACTGGCTGGCACTCCAGTTGAAAGACCCGCAGGGTCCAGGTAAACGGTGAGCAATGACAGGCGGAAAAACAGCGACCGGCTACTGGCGGGCCGATAATTTTTTGGCCATGTCCGCATGGTGACTGGCCTTTGTTTGATCACCGGCGGTTTCGTAGGCTCGTGCCAACCACTGGTGAGTGATCTTCGAACCAGGATCGAGTTCGAGGATCCTTTCAGCGACCTTCATTCCTTCTTCAAATTTCCCCAGTTTCGTACAAACGTCGAGGTAGCGCATCAGGACCTGCGGGCGGCTGTTGTTGACCCGGACCAGCTGCCGGTAATAGGGGTAGGACTCCTTGAATTTTCCCGTTTGGTGAAGCGCCAGCGAAACCTGCGTCAGGAGGAATTCATCTCGGGGAAAGACCTTGATCAGCCCCGACCAGATGCGATCCGCCTCCACCGGGTCTCCCTTGGTTGAGTAAAGCTGGGCCAGTGCTTCCTGCAGTGGGAGATCATCCTTTGCGACCGGGTGGAAATAGCGTAGGCCTTCAAGTGCCCGGTCCGCTTTCTGGATGTCCGACATCATGAAGGCCTGTTCGGCGCTGGCAATTGTTTTGGCCCGCTCGATGGCATGGTTGGGGACCTTGC
>JAYZFP010000152.1:0-4263 GCA_036336715.1 Planctomycetota bacterium | reverse complement strand
GGCTCCCAAGGCGGTTTTCATGCAGGCCAAAACCTACTTTGGTGGCGGGATCTATTACACGATCGACATCGACTACGACCGGGTTGCCCGAATCTGTCAGCAGGCCGGTTACAAGGGTTACGTTTCCCTCGAATTCGAGGGGAAGGAAGATCCCTGGACCGCGGTTCCCAAGAGCCTCGAACGGCTCAGGTTGGCCTTTTCCAAAAAGCACGCCTGATCGCGGTTGTTTGGCTGCCGGAATTTGGTTTTTACCCTGCGGTTCGGCAGCGGGATTCTGTGCTGAGGTTCATCGCTCTGTTTCAGCACTGAGGAACACCACTGAATTCCCGGGCTGGGGCTGCCGGCGTCACGGAACCCCTTTTGGGCCAGGGACCGCAAGGGTTCGGATGAAAAGTGTGTCCTGCCTTCAGTTCTCTGCTGTCGGATCGCTGGAGGGGACCCTTCAACTGCGGGGTGCCTGCCCGCGTATTCCTTGGAAATAGCTTTCCCGGGAGGCTTTCGCGCAGCTTTTCACATACCTAGGCTGGGGAACCCTTTGGGATGATCGCCGCATTAAGCGGGCCGGTTTTTCATGGAACGAATCCTCTGAAATCATTCCTGCTTGGGAAAAATTCAAAAAATCAGCTTTGGGCTGTCGGGCTGGGCGGACCGCTGTCGTATTCCTCGTGCTAATGAACCACTCTTTATTCGCGAGGAAAAAATGTCTTTTCAACCTGGAAACCGTTCTTTGAAGCTGGAATCCCTCGAAACGCGGGATTTGATGACCTCCCTGATTCTGCTCGATTTCGATGGGCAAACCCCGGGAGAAAGGTGGGAGGCGACCACCGAACTGCACACCAGTTCCGGTATGGCCAATCAACAAGTGGAGGTCAGCGGCACCACGACCGAAGTGCTGAATTTGAACCAGCAGTACGAAAAGTTCTCTTACCTGGACGCCAATTCGGATGGAGTGCTGAATGACGCGGATACGGATCGGATCGCTGATTTGATCGTGGCCAAAGTCCAGCAGGATTTTTCTCCCTACGATGTGATCGTGCAACGGGTGGATGATCACGAGACGGCCATGCGCATGATGCGTGAAAATCCCGCGGGGGATGCCCTGATTGCAATCGGTATAAATGAGAAGGGTGGTTTTGGCGGGCAGGCCGGTTTTGACTACGGGAACACGCGGGATACGTTTGGCGGAGCCGGAGGCCTTGAGGGCTTGCATCCCTATATCAATGATCCGTCCGACCGGGAAACCCTGCTGGACCGCTGCACGACGATGATGGCCAACCTGGTCAGTCATGAAACAGGCCATACCTTTGGCCTTGAGCACGTCGAAGCCCACATGCAGTAAGATTCCACCCCGAACGTTAACGACCGGAATATCATGGATCGTTATTTGTGTGACCTGAGGGATTCACGCGGGTACGTGATGAATGTGAACCAGGCATTCTGGGACGTGGATCTCGTGGACCATCATGGTGATGTCCACAATCAGCATCAATACCTGACCGAGGTTCTCGGGCCAGCAGAGGGGCCCTGGGCGGCTGTCCTGCAACCCGGGAGACTGACGGTCAACGGCGGGATGGAAGGCTACCAGATCGAAGTGGATGCCAGCCGGGGACTCGGGTACGTCTCAGCCGGAGGTGGTTTTGACGGGACCGACTACCGGGAAAATGTTCGGGTCCGCTTGACGGGCTCCGACCTGCTGACCACGACGCTCACCCACGTCAATTCATTTGCCAAGGCGTTGACAGTCTCGAGGATTGACGGATTGGGAGGAAACGACCTGATCCTGGTAGGGCATGAGGCTCCCCTGGAATCCGTCGCTCACGTGGTTTACGGCGGGGCTGGTGATGACGGGATTTCCGTACATTCTGACGGAAGGCACAACTCCCTCAGTAGTGACGGAGGGAGCTTTATCCACGGGCAAGCGGGAAATGATGCCATCAGTGGTACCCGTGGCTCCGACCGACTGTTTGGCGGTAACGGACAGGACGTTATCTCGGCATGGGGTGGCAATGACTACGTGCACGGAGGCAATGGTGACGATCAGTTGCATGGCCATGACGGAGACGATCGGTTGATGGGGGCTGGGGGCAATGACCTGCTTTACGGAAACTATGGTTCGGACCGGCTGGTTGGAGGAAACGATGACGATCGTCTCTATGGAGGAGATGCGGTGGACCGAATTTTCGGGTCCCGGGGAAATGACCTGGTCTACGGTGGAAATGGCAACGACGTGATTCGCGGAGGTTCCGGCGATGATCGCCTTCACGGCCAGGCAGGAGACGACCTGATTCATGGCCAGGATGGCAACGACTTCATCAAGGGCGATGCCGGGAATGACCGTTTGTACGGAAACCGTGGAAACGATGTGATTTTGGGTGGTCTTGGCTCGGATCGCCTGATTGGCTGGGAGGGGAATGACCGTTTGTACGGAAACCGTGGAAACGATTTCCTGATGGGCGGTGAAGGTCATGATGTTCTATCCGGCGGCGAAGGCAACGACCGTCTCGACGGTGGAGAGGGGGATGACGGTCTTTATGGAAACGAAGGTGCTGACGTTCTTTCGGGCAAGGCAGGTAGGGACCGGTTCTTCGCGGGACGGATGGACGAAGCGGTCGACCGGGTTTTTGCCAGTCGGGGGGAGGACCTTTTTGAACTGGAGTCCATTGACCGGGTTTTCTTCGGAGATTGATGCTGCACCAAGTTGGTCGTTTTGAATGCCACTTGCGGTGTGGCATTTCATTCACCAGCGTTACCGCCAGTCGACCGGGTTCGGTGATCACCGTGATCTCGAGGAATCGAACACCTGAAAATTTTCCATTGAACCCAGGCGACCCGTTTTCACCGGGAGCTCTTTCCAGGAGCTCCCGGTTTTTTTTTGGACCGGCACCTGCAAAACAAATCCGAGGGAAAAAAAGAAAAAGTTGCAAAGTGGGTGTCGGTCTCAGCGTGTGCCTGGCGAATTCCAGTTGCTTGACGATTCATCTTTTCCAAGGAGAAAAAAATGACCAGAAGTTTCCTGATACTGTTCGCTTCCGCTGTTCTGATTCCTTCGGTCGGCTGCATGACGTCTCCGGTCAACCGTTCGGAAATTCCGGGACGGGTGACCCGGTTCGAAGGGTTTGAAATGGAGCCGGGAATGGAAGTAAAGATCCAGGCCTGGAATGTTCTTGAGGGGCGTTGGGAAACCATTGCCACAGCGGAATCCAGGGGCGATTATCGATGGGAATTCCCGTTGATTGACCCGGACCGCGGAACCCGGTTTTTTCGCTGGGAGACCAGGTGGACCTACATTCGGCCGCAATACTGGCGTGCTGGACCGGCGGGCGATCGGATGCTTTCCTGTGAAATACGCGGTATCCGGGAGGATGGCAGCCTGGTGAAGACTTACAACAGCACGCCGGACTGGAGTGACATCGGCGCGTTGGCTGATTTTGGTATCAACGGGAATCCGGATGACGTGATCACACTTCGCTCCCGTTGATCAGGCGGTCGCAACGGGCGGCCGTTACCGAGATTGAGATGGGACACCCTTTCCTGAGAAAACAGCGCCCCAAAGCGTTGTTTTTTTTCTGCGCTGTTTCCCTTTCTCAGGACGTCCACGTCTTTTGAAAAACGGGGCAACAGCCCGGATGGATCAGTTTTCGGTCCCATAAGGCCATTGCAGAAGATTGCCCGAAAGATCGATTGCTAGGATCCTGCTTCTTTGATCGTCGAAATGGACTCTGACAAAGGGAGATCGGCTGCCAGGACTGGTGGGTCGTTCTTCCCGGAGTTTCAGGACCTCAAATGGCTGAGCCGCCAGGTTCAGCAGGCGAAGGTTGCCCTCCCGGTCTGCGGCAATCAGCCTGGAGGTTAGGGGGTGGATTTCGATTGCCGTGATTCCGCTGGCTGCGACCTTCCAGTCCCAGGTGAGTTTTACGGTCTGGTCGGGCGAATTCGGAATGGTCCAAAATCGGATTTTCCCCGATTCGTGTCCTGTGACCAGGACGGCTTCCGTTTCTCCTGCAGATTGCTTGGTGGCTCCAGGGGGCCCGTTACCAAAAATAACATCGGGTCGATAGAAACGGGATGTTAGAACGGGGTCGCGAAGCTGGTATTCCAGTTCCATTTTCTGGACCTGGTTGTTGTTGATGTTGCTTTGGTAGATTTCGAGGCACCCGTTTTGAAGGGGCGGGGGAGAGCTGGTGGAAATCGAAAAAAGGCCGGTCCAGGCAGCGGTTGTGAGGTCGGGCTTAGGGAGTTCGATCTCCTTGAGAAGGCTTGTCT
>JAYZFP010000151.1:0-9770 GCA_036336715.1 Planctomycetota bacterium | reverse complement strand
GGGAAAAAACTGGTCCAGACCAAAGTAGTCGATCTGACCGCTGGTGCTTCCAAGCATCTTGATTTTGTATTCGAAGCCGATCCTTCGCCCGTTACAGTGCTTTCGCTGAATGTGCCGGAAGACGCAGAGGTGACCCTGGCGGGCAACCTGACGTCTGCCACCGGTTCGTTGCGGATGTTCACGACGACCAATTTGAAAGAAGGAGAAGCGTGGGAAGATTACCGGATTGAGGTAGCTGCTGTAGTGAATGGCAAAAGACGCGTCGAGTCCAAGACGATTCAACTCGTGGGTGGAGAAACGTTCGACCTGAGTTTTGATTTCGGAAGCAGCCTCAACACGGTTGCGAGTCGTTAGTCAATCCAAAATCTGAAAAACAGAAACGGGGTCCCTTGTTTTCAAGGGACCCTTTTTTCATGAATACGGCCTGGCTGCAGTGGACGCCCCAAAAAACGTGTGCGACCGGCGTCCCACGATTGCTCTCTTTACTACGCAGGCACCGGGGAATCATTTCGACATGGCATTTTGGACACAGTGACACCGGGTGTCAGGCCTGGATTGAAACACCTTGCCGATGGCTGTCAAATCTGCAGGAATTTCAAGCTTCGAGAAAGCTGGCGTAACGGGTCTGTCGGAAATAATCGACCAGTTCCCCGTAGTTGGCGATCGCCTGTTCCAGGTTGTCGCTGGTAATTTTTCGTATGGGGGCTTCCGGCTTTCCCTCCCATTCAGCCACACCGAGGAAACGGCAAATCTTTCGCAGAGTCTTTCGGGGGTGCGTGCAGAGCTGTTCGTAAGAAACCCCCATACGATGCTCAAAGATGTGGGAGAGCCTTCGGAAAAATTTCAGATTGCGGGATTGTAGCCGGATGTAATTCCTTGCTTCTTCCAGGTTCAGTTCAATCTTGCCCAGTTCCCGATCACTGCTGCTCTCCAGGAAATGCTCTTCCCCCATCTCCTTCAATCGAACCAGGTTCTGCCTGGAAACAGCCATCTTCAACAGGTTTTCCCGGTACAGGAAAATCATCCTCATGCAATTTACATTTCTGAGAAAAAACCGGGACACATCCGGGTAAGCCTCGTACTGTCCCTGGAACTTGAATTTGAACCCTGAGGCGATCGTCCCCTGGCCGGAATAGACCGTTTCCAGCTTTTGAATCTTTTCCGATTCCTGGTCATGAACCGGTAGCTGACCTTTCCCATCCCCACTGCTGACTGTTGGAAAAAGCTCGTGTTCGCAGGTAATTTCCGGGTGGGAATTCAGGAGATGCACCAGCATCGTCGAACCACTGCGTTCCGGAAAGAAGATAACAAACGGACTTTTTACGCCGATGGAAACGTCGAGCATTGAAGAATCAGATCCGGGAACCACTGATGAATGAAAAAGTATAACTTACCAGCGCGCCTGTCCCTCGAATTTAACGGCCACTTCCTGTTTTCAGCCGGACAGGATGTATGATTTTTCACAACCAGGTCCTAAGATCTGGAATCTGCCGATTTTGACGCCTGGCAGCAGCAAGGCTCAAATGGCAGATTTTCCATGGCTTTCATTTTCCCCCGCCAATTGCTGCGAGACCTGATACGGGCGTTTTCAAAACAACCTTGGCCGCGTTGCTCCTCGCCTGTTGTGGGTTGGGGATTTCAGACGGGTGCCACCTCCCATCAGGCGAATCCCAACAGGTGGATGGTCCTTTCGAAGTGACGGAAGTCGACCCTGCTGCACTCTCGGGAGGCTGGTCCATTCGATAAGGTCCAGTTCGGCAATTCCTGTTGGCGGCCCCGGGAATCCGCTCTGACGGGGATCAGCGATCTCCTGCAGCCCTTACCAAATTTCGGTCGGCACCCGGTACGGCTCTCCCGTCGTTCAGGCAGTTCGGTTTTTCATTTCCCACCGCCGACAGGACCAGGAAACCATTGAGTGTTTTTCAATCAAGAATGGCTCCAGTCCATGGCACCAGGACTTCAACGCTCCCTGACCATGCCCCTCCAGGTACAGGAGCGGCCCCTTCCCGGTTTGCTTTCTTGGGTGCCCTCACCGCCGGGTCCAGCGACCGATGCCTGGATGAGGTCCCGAAACCCATCAACCGCCTGGTACGGCCCCTCTCTCGGGAAGATGGGGGGTCGGCGCTGCCCTGATCCTTCCTTACGGAGTGGATTCCATGAAATCCCGGTAACCTTTTGTGCCCGAATCCGGCAGGAAAACCTCCCGCCTCAAAGCTGCCGGTATTCCTGGCGTTTTTTTGGATTCCAGTTTTCCCCTCCCTCTGCCAGGCCCTCCGGAAAAAGGAATTCGGTCTTTTCCCGGCTTGAGATTAAACTGGAGTCATACATCAGCCTCATTTGCAATCAAGATGGCACATTCAGGAAGAAAAAAGACCGAATCGCAACCTGCAGCGGATTCGCCCGCTGACCCGTTGACCTGGAGCAGGGGAACTCGGGTGACATTGTCGCTGCTGGCCGTTCTGCATCTGTTCATCGTCTTTTCCTCCCCCTGGGCGATGCCGGAGCCAAGCAGCCAGCTTGCAAGGGATACCAGTCAGCTGACATCGCGGGTAGCCGACCTGCTGTACATGAAACATGGCTACCGTTTTTTCGCACCTGATCCTGGGCCCAGCCACCTGATTCACTTTGAGGTTGCACGCGCTGACGGGACAACGGTCAGGGGGAGTTTTCCTGACCGGAAACAGCATGTTCCACGTTTGCTTTATCATCGATATTTCATGATCAGCGAACATTTCTGGAACCTTGGAATCTCCCAACAGCCCGACCGGTCCGAAATGGTCGCCGAACTATTACAGGCTGAAGAGTACCTGCGAAACGCAGGACTGCTTCGCCAGGCCGATTGGGTTGCAGCAAACCGGCCTGGAAACGGGAGCGAAAGCCTGACGGCTGATCAAATCAAAACCATCGCGGACGACCTGAAAAAGAGTGGGCAGCATCATGCGGCCCGAACCGCAATCCGCACGCTGAACGCGGTCAAACAGTCCCGGGAAACAGCCGATCGCCATCGGGATGTCTGGCTGAACGGGATCGCCAGTTACCTGAAAAAAAAGCATGGCGGCCAAACTGTCCGAATCTGGATCCAGGAACACATGATTCCCGATTTCGATCACATGCTTGACGGCGGGCAGCTGAACGATGATTCCAATTACGGACCCAAGCAGCTGGTCTATTCGGAAGACGAGGTCATCCAATGATCGGCTCTTCTTTTCGGAACGCCTGCCGAGCCTGGGACCGCTTTTGGTTCCACCCCCGGGATCCGCTGGTACTTGGATCGATGCGTTTCCTGGCTGGTGCCATTATCCTTTACACGCATGCCGTCTGGACCTTTCAGCTGGAGGGGTTCTTCGGTCCAGCTCAACTGCTGCCGATAGAACACAATCGCCTGATCACCGGCTCCCTGTTTGCCTGGTCACATTTCCATTGGATCGAATCATGGTCAATCCTCTGGACCCTGCACTGGGTGGCGTTACTTTGCATGCTGATGTTCTGCCTCGGCCTGATGACCCGTGTCACAGGTATCCTCACCGCACTGTTTACCATTTCCTACGCCAACCGCGCGGTGGGGGCCACCTTTGGTCTCGACCAGATCAATGTTCTGCTGGCCTTTTACCTCGCAATTGGGCCCAGCGGACAGTCTCTTTCACTGGATCGCTGGATCCGGAGCCGCAAGTCCGGCAAGTCCCCGAGTGGTGCCCAGTCTCCGTCCGCCCCCCCGTCGATCCTTGCCAACTTCACAACCCGCCTCATCCAGGTTCATCTCTGTATCATTTACTTCTTCGCCGGCACCAGCAAACTGTTGGGAGCAACCTGGTGGAATGGAGAAGCGATCTGGGGAGCGGTGGCCAACGCCGAGTACCAGACCGTCGACATGACCTGGCTGGCAGCCTATCCCTACCTGATCAACCTGATGACCCACCTGGCCCTGGCGTGGGAAGCTACCTATTTCATCCTCGTCTGGCCCCGCTGGTCCCGAAAGTGGGTGATTGCCATGGCCTTTGCGGTTCACCTGGGAATCGGCATCACCATGGGCATGATGGAATTCGGCCTGATCATGATCACTGCCAACCTGGCTTTTCTTTCTCCAGTTCTGTTGAGAAAGTGCCTGTCGGCCGCCGGGGTTTCCGGATCAACGGATTCCTGACGGGGACCTCCGACTGACCCGGGAATGCGTTGGCGGTTGCCTGTTGACGACAGCCAAGTCAACGTATACTGGGTTTTTGTCCACCCTGCCAAAGAAAAGAAATGTTTGAAAATATTGCCGTGGTCGGCGCAACCGGTGCTGTCGGTTCCATCGTGCTGGAACTGCTGGAAAAACGGAACTTCCCTTACAAGGAAATCAGCTTCCTGGCCTCAAGTCGTTCGGCAGGAAGGAAAATCACCTTCAAAGGTGAAGAACACACGATCGGCGAACTCCGCCCGGCAGCCTTTGATAAAATCGACCTGGTCATCGCCAGTACGCCCGATGAGGTTTCGCTGGAATTCACCCCCTGGGCAGTGGAGCGAGGCGCCGTAGTGATCGACGAATCGGCGGCTCACCGGATGATGGATCACGTTCCACTGATCGTCCCCGAGGTCAATCCTCAGGACATCGGGACGCACCAGGGAATCATCGCAAGCCCAAACTGTTCCACGACGCAAATGGTGGTGGCCATGAAACCAATCCACGACCTGTCTCCGATCAAACGGGTGGTGGTCAGCACCTACCAGGCCCCCAGCGGGGCCGGTGCCGCTGGTGAGCGAGAGCTGTTCGAAGGGTCGCAGAGTTTTTTGAATCGCGAAGACTATTCCTACGAGGCTTTTGCCCACCCGATCGCATTCAACCTGATTCCACAGATCGGCTCGGAAAAAGAGGCGGGGTACACTTCGGAAGAACTGAAGATGCTCTATGAAACACGGAAAATCTTTGGTGATTCTTCCATTCAGGTCTGCCCAACCTGCGTTCGCGTTCCGGTCGTCAATTGTCACAGCGAATCCGTCCTGCTGGAAACCGAATCAAAAATTCCCTTGGAGCAGGCCCGGCAGGCTTTCGACAGTTTCGACGGGATCACCCTGCTCGATGACGTTGACCGGGGAAGCTACCCGATGCCCCTCCAATGCAACCGCAAGGATGACGTTTTCGTTGGACGGGTTCGTCAGGACATCAGCTGTGAGAACGGCCTCGCTTTCTGGTGCGTCAGCGACAACCTCCGAAAGGGTGCCGCTACCAACGCGGTTCAAATTGCCGAACTCCTCATCCACCGTCAAAAGTGATGCGTTGCCTGATGTTGACGGTCGCCTACCGGGGAACCGACTTTTGCGGTTGGCAGATCCAGGATGGGCAACCCTCCATCCAGCAATGCCTGGAACAGGCCTTTGAGAAAATCACGGGGGAACAGGTGCGGATCACCGGCAGTGGACGCACCGATTCCGGGGTGCATGCCCTGGGACAGGTCGCCAGCCTGCAGACCGGTTCGGAGATGGATTGTGAACGACTCGTCCGCGGACTCAACGCCACGACTCCTTGTGATATCTCCGTCCTGGATGTCCGCGACATGCCCTTGGATTTCCATGCGATTCAAAGCGCAAAAAGGAAAATGTACCGGTACCAGATGCAGCATGGCCGGGTCCGCAATCCGATCGAAAGGGATTTCTGCTGGTTTGTACCTGCCCGCCTGGATGTTGAGGCGATGCAGGAAGCCTGCCGGAAAATAGAGGGTGAACACGACTTTCTCTGCTTCCAGGCTGCCGGAGCGGCAACCCGATCATCGATTCGAAAAATCTTTCATTGTGGGCTGACAGAAATCCACGGCTCAGGTTTCGACAAACTGGTCTTCGAGATTGAAGGGAACGGCTTCCTTTACAACATGGTTCGCAATATCGTCGGCAGCCTGGTTGTGATTGGCAAAAACAAGAGGCCCGCAAGTTGGATCAGCGAGCTGATCGCCTCAAGGGATCGCAGCCTGGCCGGAGAAACGGCCCCTCCGCAGGGGCTGTTTCTGGTGAAGGTTGACTATGGGCTGAGAGGGGCGACCGGCAATTCTCCCCTTTGAAATCGGCCTGACCTCCGTCAGGGAAAGATGATGACCGGTTCTCTTTTTCAAAAACGGGTTTCCAACTAGACTAAAATGGAACGATGAAAAGAAATCTCCAGCGGAAAGAAAAGCGTGGCAAGCGGACGTGACTTTATCGGGCCCTACCGAATGGTGAAACTGATTCGCGCTGGCACCAGTTGCCAGGTCTGGGAAGTGGTCAAGGATCCCGACCCTCGGCGAATCGCCCTCAAGGTTCTGCTTCAGGAACACACCAAGAGCAAGGAAGAGGTTGCCCAACTCAGGAATGAGGGGGCTGTCGGCGAAGGGCTGGAGCACAAGAACGTCATCAAGATTTACGAGTTCAACTTCAAGTACCATCTTCCGTTTATCGCGATGGAACTTTTCAATGCTCGCAACCTGAAACAGGAAATCCGTGAGCGGCCCGAAAACCTCGCCTACCATGCACCGGAGATCATCCGACGGGCCGGCATGGGGCTGCATTATTTCAACGAACAGGGTTACGTCCACTGCGATGTCAAACCGGACAACTTTCTCGTCAATTCCAAGGCCGAAGTCAAACTGATTGACTTTTCCATTGCCCGGAAACGGAAATCGGGGCTGGGCGCCCTGTTCGGTGGCAAGAAAGCAGTCCAGGGAACCCGAAGCTACATGAGTCCGGAACAGATCCGGGGAAAGAACCTCGACCCCCTAAGCGACGTCTACGGATTTGGATGTGTGATTTTTGAATTGTTGGTCGGCAAGCCTCCTTTTTCCGCGGTCAGTCCGGACGAGTTGCTGCGAAAACACCTGACAGCCCCCCCTCCCAATGCATCGGTTTACAACAATCGTGTCAGCCCGGACATGGCTGCCCTGATTATCAAAATGCTTGCCAAGGACAAAGAAAAACGTCCCGAATCGGTGAAAATCTTCCTCGAGGAATTCCGCCAGATCTCGACCTACAAGGCTGGGTTACGGCCCAAAAAACCGGACGAAGATGCCATTGAATACGAGTGACGGATTTCCGGGAATGAGCCCCGAAGTCGGAAAAAGCACCAAGACGAACTCCAACCTTTTTTCTATAATGCTCGGCATGCGTTAGCTGCCCACAGGATATTCCCCGTATGGTTTTGGCCGGGCAACCGCCCGCTCCGTGATCCCTCCAAAGGACGGTCTTCACCGTTCCGGTTTCAACAAAAGATGACCACCCAAATCCTTGAATTTGAACAGCCGATTTACGAACTCAAAGATCGCATTGCCGAGTTTGAGGCTCAATCCGACAATTCTTCCGAGTCGACAGAGAAACTCCGCGAACTGCGAAAGGAATTGACTGACCTGACGCGGTCCATCTATTCCAACCTCACGCCCTGGCAAACCGTCAAGGTTGCGCGGCACGCCGATCGACCTTACACCGTCGATTACCTCTCGCTGGTCTTTGACGAATTCGTGGAACTGCACGGTGACAAGTTCTTCGGTGACGATCGAGCCGTTCGTGCGGGCTTTGCCAAGCTGGACGGTGAAAAGCTGATGGTGATCGGACACCAGAAGGGTCGCAACCTGAAAGAACGACAGGAATCCTATTTTGGCTGTGCCCACCCGGAAGGGTATCGCAAGGCGATGCTGAAAATGCGAATGGCCGAAAAGTATGGACTGCCGGTCGTCTGCTTCATTGATACGCCGGGCGCCTATCCCGGGATTGGTGCCGAAGAGCGGGGCCAGGCGCAGGTCATTGCCGAAAGCATGTTTGAGATGTCCCAACTGAAAACGCCGGTCATCTGCGTCGTCATTGGAGAAGGAGGCAGTGGGGGGGCCCTTGGCATCGGCGTCGGCAACCGTGTCGCCATGCTCGAGAATTCCTACTACAGCGTCATCAGCCCCGAAGGCTGTGCCGGCATCCTCTGGAAAAGCGGCCAACATGCGGAAAAAGCAGCCGACGCACTCAAATTTACCGCAAGCTACCTGAAAAAATTTGGCGTCATTGACGATATCATCGAAGAGCCTCTGGGGGGGGCCCATTGCGACCACCACCAGATGTCCGCCCGGCTCAAGCGGTACCTGATCAAGACCATGAAAGATCTCTCGGAGTTGACAGGGGAGCAACTGGTCAACGACCGTTACGAGCGATTCAGGAAAATCGGGGTTTTTACCGAGCAGAATTCCTGAGCCTCGAATCGAAAACAATCTGAACCTGCCAAGGCAATCAACGCGTTCAAGGCAATCACTGCGTCCAAGGGCGACGGTCCCGGCCCGCCACCGTTTCACGAACCTCTCATTGGACCAGTCACGACCCTCTCATTGGAATAGACCCGGGCGTTGAACCGAAGGCCTCCCTGCATCTCCCCGTCGGCCGGTTCCGGACAACTCCCACCTGCCGACCAAAAACTGGCCGCCAAAATCCTGTTCTGCCACGCCAGATTCTTCACCCCGGATTGCTCACCCCCTCGGCCACCATGGTGGGGAAGCGGTGAACGCCGCTGAAAGAAACGCTGCCAGGAAAGCCTAGGGGGATTCCACTTTTTTCAGCAACTCCGTGACGGAGAATTCATCGTAGGCCGGGTTGCGATGAGCCACTCCCACTTCAATGACATCCCCGACACGCAGGTCGCCAAATGCCTTTTCATGCTGCCCGTAAAAGCCACTGATTCGAACCAGCTTTTGACTGATTTGACCAACTTCCCGGGCTCGGCTGGATTCGAGTGTCCGCGTCACCTCGGAAACCCTCAGCATCACCTCATAACCGCCTACCTCCACGATCTTCCCTTTCAACTGGCCTGCGAATCCTCGAAAGCCATCCGGGGGGACACCATAGTCCTCCGGCTTGAAGGGACTGGCCCGCTCCAGCACATGAAACTTGGGGGCGAAGGTCAGCTTCGGTTTGCCTCCGTTGGGATCATAGGAGCCGGAACGCACCTTGAGAGTTTCCCCTCTCTTGAGTTGCAACAGCCGGTCGGTAAACTCTCCGGCCACACCACTGACTGTCACGACTTTTCCGACCAGCTCATCCTTAACCCAGCGATTTCCATACATCGACGTCACAAAATCGACTTGCATGGTGAATTCGCCAACCTCAAAATCCTTGGTTCTCAGGCGACCAACTACAATCGCATAGAAATTAACTGCCCCCTTGCCGAGGCTCATTTTTTTTCCGGAAGGGTTCTTTTCCACATTTTTTTTCGTTCCTCCCCCCTTCCCCGTTTTAAACTCCCTTTTCATCCATTGGATCACCTGCTCCCTGGTGGCCATTCCATTCTCCACCTTCTGGCGGATCGCCGGGTCTTTTTCCAACAGTTCGAGGTAGGCCTTGTCCCAGTCAACGCCTTGATTGGAGGACTCTCCCGCCTCAGCTCCTTTGCCACTTCCCTTGGATCCGGCAGCCGCCTGGTAAAGTTCACCTGCTTCCTCACGGCTCAACTTTCCAGCGTCGACCAGCTGTTTCAGTTTTTCCGCCAATTCCGCCAACCCCTGATCCTTGATCATTTGATCCTTGGATTCCTGGGGTAGTTTGGACTTTGGCGTCACCTTGGACTTCGGATTTTGACCAGCTGTTTTTTTCCCGGCAAGCATTTTGCCACCAGCTTTGGATTTCATCCAGGCGATGATATCCTCGCGGGTGGCCTGTCCCTTTTCCACTTTTTGGCGGATCGCCGGATTATCAGCCAGCAGCTTCCGGTAGGCTTTCTCCCAATCCGTTTTTTCATTCTCGTCATCCATCTCCGTTTCGGAATCGGCAGCCACCTGCTCCGGCGAGCGGGAATAGCCTTC
>JAYZFP010000150.1:0-64361 GCA_036336715.1 Planctomycetota bacterium | reverse complement strand
GGGAAAAGCAGCAATTTATCTGGGACGCCGAGCACGTTACTTTCGAAATCGAGAATTACTTCGGCAAGCCTTTTGCCGCGGCACTTTGTGCCGGCGATGATGAGGCCCTGGGTAATCTGGTTCGGGATGATTTTGTTGCGGAGACCCTTCCACTGAATAGCTTTCGCAGCGAGCAGGTAGGTTCCTTCCAGGTGCAGCGTTGGGAAGACTCGGATGACCTGGAACAGGGCGATATTTCGATTTTGATCGGTTTTTTCAGGGATCGATTGAAATCGTTTCAGAAAATTGAACGGTCCCGGGTCCGGGTTCTCAAGATCGATTCCCGGGGGAGGAGTCCTCAGGCCTGGGATACGGAATTGCTGATTACCGTGCACGGGATTTCGAAGGAAGGATATGCCAGCAAATTGAGCTCCCACCACCACGTGGGGTTTGAATACGCAGAGGATGAGGAAATTCATAACGGCCAGGCGGCAGTCGACTGGAAAACCGTCGATTGCGTGCTGACCCAGTCCAGTCGGTCACTATTCCGAGAGAAAACCGGCGAGCTGAATCTGCAGGATTTTGCGATTCCGGATAATTGGAAGCTGCCTTCCGGCGAAGCGCAACAGTTTCAGTTCCAGGTGGCTGTGGAGGATTTTGATCGGGATGGTGACTTTGATCTTGCCGTTGCGACCTACGACGGCATCCCGTTTTTGCTCTGCATGGAAGATGGTCAATACATTGACCGCAGCCGGGAGATGGGACTTTCCAACTGGGCCCCGGAGGGGCCGGGGAAGACGGCCCTGGCCGGGTGGGTTGATTTTGACAACGACGGATACCCGGATCTGCTGATGGGCACTTCGCTCTATCGAAACGTGGGTGGATTGCGGTTCAAGAATGTGACGGCAGAGTCCGGGTTCGACGGCGGTTTTGACCCACATGGTGTGACCGTTGCCGATTTTGACTGCGATGGTCGTTTGGATTTGTACATCAGCCGATCACACGAGTTTCAGCAAAAGGTGGATCGCGCCGGCTGGGTCGGCGATGAAGAAGGGGGGGCTGCCAATACACTCTGGCACAACGAGGGGAACGGTAAATTCCGGGATGTTACCGACGAGGCAAATGCGGGAGGTGGCAACCGAACGACCTTTTCCAGCAGTTGGTTCTTTTACGACGAGGACCATTTTCCCGACCTTTACCTGGTGAATGATTTTGCCAGCAACGTGGTTTTGCGGAACCGGGGTGATGGGACTTTCGAGGATGTTTCCGATACCAGCGGGGCGGCCGATTTTGCGACCAGCATGGGTTTGGCCACGGGTGACCTCGACAATGACGGGACGACCGAGATTTACGTTGCCAACATGTATTCCAAGATGGGGCGGAGGATCATCTCCCACGTTTCCGACGAGGACTACCCCGAGGGTATCTATCCGCAGATCCGCGGGTCCTGTGCGGGAAACCGGCTGTACCGTAAAGGAGCGGACGGTCGGTACTCGGATGTCACCGAGATCGCGGGAGTCAACGAAGTTGGCTGGGCATTCGCCCCCTTGATGTGCGATTTTGACGGAGATGGTCTGCTGGATATTTACGCGACCACAGGATTCATGAGTTTTGATCGCCAGAAACCGGATGGCTGAACGTGTCTCTGGCGTGCCGTCGTGTCACGGCCTACCGATCGAACCTGCGAAATCCAGCCTCTCGGGGATATTGATCACTCCGCGGGTGAATTCTGGGCTTCCAATCCCTTTGCAATCATCAAAGATGGTGAAAATCTGAGTGCCTATGAAAGAAACCGGTTATATCTTAACGTGGATGGAGAAAAGTTCTTTGATGCTTCATTCGCCTCGGCGGCCGATATCGATTCTGACAGTCGCAGTGCCATTGCAGCGGATTTTGATTCGGACGGGGATCCGGATCTTTTGGTGGCGTCCGCCGGTGGTGGTGCATTGCGACTCTTTGACAACCAGTTCAACCAGGGAAACCGGTTTTTCAGGATCCAGCTGAAGGGCTCGCGTTCCAATCGGCCGGCGATCGGAAGTCGGGTGGTCCTGGAGATTGGCGAGAGGAAAATCGTTCGCGACCTGTTTCCCAGGAATGGTTGTATGGGGTTGGGGCCTGCCAACCTGTTGGTGGGTGTTGGCAAGGCCGAGAAAATCGACCGTTTGACAATTCGCTGGCCGAGTGGAAAATCCCGTGTACTGGAAAACCTGTCCACGAAAGATGGGCTGGAAATCGAAGAGAAATAGCCCGGCTGAGACCGCCTGCTATTGAATGGGGACCCTGGACCGTCCGGGTCCGTTCGAGGTTGTCAACCTTTCCGGTTTTCTGCCTTTTGCCCCTGGACGTAATGGCGAACCGCTTTTTGATTGGATTCAAATGCCATTCGTCGGTAGATCGAATCGTCCGGATGGGCGAACTGCCAGTCGCTGACTTCCGAGCTGGCTGCGGTCAGGTGTTGAAATGAATCCACACGGCAGACGAAAAACAGGTCCAGAACGTCGTTGACAATGCCCCGGTAGTGGTAGGTGTTGGGAAAGGTGACCAGGAAAGAAATGTCCTCTACCTCGAGCCCGACCTCTTCCAGGACTTCCCGCTGGACCGCCTGCTCGGCTGTCTCACCCGGGTCGACAAATCCCCCGGGCAGACCGAGTTTTCCTTTTCCGGGTTCCCTGGCCCGTTCGATAAATAGCAGGCGGTGATCGGGATCGGTGATCAGGGCTCCCACGGCAACCGTGGGTGGAAAATGGAAACGGAATCCGCATTTCATGCAGTCAAAGGGAATGCTGCCCGTATTTTTCGAGCGAGTTCCACAGAGCGGACAGAAGCCGAAAACGTGATGTAAGGGTCGGTCCGGATCCGGCAAGTTGGCCATGGTTCGAAATTATTCGGTTTGAAGCTTCATCGAGACTATCGGCGATGGATCATCGGATGGTGAAATCTCAGCCGAGGCGGCATCAGTTTCCGATTTTTTCCTTACCCATCCAGGGCTGCAGGACGCTAGGGATGCTGATGGTTCCGTCGGCCTGTTGATGGTTTTCAAGAATTGCGATGATGGCCCGACTGCAGGCGATGGCGGTCCCGTTAAGCGTGTGAACGAACTGGGTCCCCTTTTTGCCCTCGGACTTGTAACGGGAATTCAGGCGACGAGCCTGGTAGTCGGTGCAATTCGAGGTGGAGGTAACTTCGCCATATTCGCCCCCTTCTCCCCGTCCGGGCATCCATGCCTCCAGGTCGAATTTTCGGTAGGCAGGCGCGCCGAGGTCGCCGGTGGCTGTATCCACGACCCGGTAGGGAATCTCAATGGCATCAAAGATTTCACATTCAATCTGGCAGAGCTCTTCGTGGATGGCTTCACTCTGATCGGGAAGCGTGTAAGCAAACATCTCGATTTTGGTGAATTGGTGAACGCGGTAGAGTCCCTTGGAAGCCCTTCCCGCAGCTCCGGCTTCGGTCCGAAAGCAATGGCTGACCCCGCAAAGCTTGAGGGGCAACTCCTGTTCGCTGAAGACCTGGTCCGAGTAGAGTCCACCCAGTGTGATTTCAGCGGTTCCTACCAGGCAGAGATTTGAGTTTTCCACACTGTAAACCTGGGTTTCGTTGCCCCGGGGATTGAAACCAATGCCCTCCAGGATCCGATCCTGTGCAAGATCGGGAGTGGTGGCGGGAACAAAGCCCCGGCGGACCAGTTCCGTAACGGCAAACTGTTGCAGGGCCAGTTCCAGCAGCACCGCATCGTTTTTAAGGAAATAAAAACCTGATCCGGTTGTCCGGGCGCCGCCTTCAAAATCGATCAGGTCCAGCCTTTCACCGATCTGGACGTGATCTTCGATTTCAAAATCGAATTGCCGGGGGGCATGCGGCCCCTTGCGAATTTCGAGATTGGCCTTGTCGTCCTTGCCGATGGGGGCTGCCGGATGGGCCAGGTTGGGGATGCGGACTTCGATCTGGTGCAGTTCTCCTTCGATGGCCTGGGCATCCCGGTGCGCTTCCTCCTTTTTTTCGCGAAGGGAACGGGCCTCCTCCTTCAGCTTTTCCCTTTCCTCGTCATCTTTGGCCTTGCCAATCTGCTTGGAGAGGGCATTTGCCTGCTGGTTGAACTCCTCCTCTTGATGTTTCCTGTGGCGATGGCTTTCAAACAATTCCACGAACCTGTCGACGTCGCATTCCATTCCACGATTGGTGCAATTGGTTTTGACTTCATCGATATTCGCGACAACGTATTTGCGGTCCAGCATTTTTAATGGAATTCCTTGATAGATCAGGATTGGGTGAATCTGTTATTCGGCGTTTTCGGCCTTTTTGCGGAACGACTTTCAGTGGTTCGGCCGCTCGACGCGGCTGATTTCGTCCAGTAACGCTGCGCTGGCCCGGGTTCCCCGGTGAAAGTCGTCCAGGTTGAATTTTTCATTGGGACTGTGAGTGTTATCGTCATTCAGGCCCCAGCCCAACAGCAGGGTATCAATTCCGACCTTTTCCTTCAGGGCTGCGACGACCGGAATCGACCCACCTTCCCGAATGAAGACGGGTGGGGTGCCGAATCCGGTTGCAATTGCCTTTTCAGCCGCCCCCATGAAGGGATTGTCCAGGGGAACCAGGACTCCGCTACCCGAATGGATTTCGTCAATTTCCAGTCGAATTCCCGGAGGGCAGAGTTCCTCCAGCATCTGTTTGAGGGATTCCCTGATTTTTCCGGCATCCTGGTCCGGTACCAGCCGGAAGCTGAATTTTGCTCCGGCCCGGGCTGGCAAAACCGTTTTGGCTCCCTCGCCCTGGTAGCCCCCCCAGATTCCGTTCACGTCGCAGGTTGGCCGAGCCCATCTGCGCTCCAGCGTGGTGTAGGATTCCTCTCCAGACAGTCCCTCGACACCAATCTGCTTCATGAACTCCTCATCGCTGAAGGGGAGTGCGGCAAACTGCTCCCGCTCCCGCTCAGTCAGGGGAATCACATCGTCATAGAATCCAGGAATCCTGATGCGCCCTGTGGGGTCCTTGAGTGCGGCGATCATCGAGCCGAGAATGTTGGCAGGGTTGGTGACCGCTCCACCAAAAGCTCCCGAATGCAGGTCCTGGGCCGGACCGAAGAGACGGATTTCGTAGTACGAGATTCCTTTCAGGCCGTAGGTGATGGCTGGTTGCCCGGGAGCGAACTGGCTGCTGTCGCTGATGACAGCGATATCACATTTCATGCGATCCAGGGCAGTTCTTTGCTGATCGTATTTGCCGTCCATGAATTCATAGAGTGAGCCGCTACCGCATTCTTCCTCGCCTTCGATCAGGAACTTGACTTGAACCGGCAGTTCGCCCACGGTTTTCAACCAACCTTCTACCGCTTTGATATGGGTATACAGTTGGCCCTTGTCATCGGTCGCACCCCTCGCATAGACGTTGCCATTACGGACGGTGGGCTGGAACGGTGGGGTGATCCACTCATCGAGCGGGTCCGGGGGTTGAACATCGTAATGCCCGTAAACCAGGACAACCGGTTTTCCGGGCACGGGTGGGCTTTCCGCAAAGACGATCGGATGCCGGTTGGTGGAAATCAGGTCGGTTTCGAGGCCCATTCCCTGCAGGGCTGTAACGACCCAGTCAGCCCCCTTCTGGACGGTCTGGTCGTATTGGCTATCGGTGCTGATGCTCGGAATTTCGAGAAATTCGAACAATTCCCGTTCAAAATTCTGCCGGTTGTCGTTCAAAAACCCGAACACTTCGTCCATCGTCAAACTCTGCCATTTTTGGGTGGGAGGAAACAGATTATTCAGTCGAAATTTTTTCAAAAACCTTTTCTGAAACTTGCATTCCAATATAATGGGCAAGCTGAGAGGCAGCTATTCCACTCACCTGATTTATGCACCGAAAATGGAAGAAGACGGACAAACCGCAGTAGCCGAGCCGGTTATTGAAACGGTTCAACGCCAGAGGGAACGCGAACGTCAAAAACCGAAACGGCAACCTCGTTATCACGTGGTTCTCTGGGATGACGATGACCACTCCTACGAATACGTCATGTTGATGATGCAGGAGCTGTTTGGTCACGAGCTCGAAAAGGGTTTTCAGATTGCCAAGCGTGTTGACCGTGACGGCAAGTCGATTGTTCTGACGACCACTCTGGAGCACGCCGAGCTGAAACGGGATCAGATTCATGGCTATGGGCGTGATGTCCTGATCGAGCGATGCGATGGCTCGATGTCCGCTTCGATCGAACCAGAAACGAACGATGGCGACAATTAAAACCGTCACACTCGGCTGCAAGGTCAACCAGTACGAAACCGAATTTGTGCGCGAAGGCCTTTTGGGTATCGGGTATGCCGATGCCGACGACGGGGAACCAGCCGATCTCTGCATTGTAAATACCTGCACGGTAACCAACGAAGGGGATGCCAAGAGTCGCCAGACGATTCGCCGGGTACACCGGGACAACCCGCAGGCCCGTTTGATTGTCATGGGCTGTTATGCAACGCGCGCACCTGACGAAGTCAAAACGCTTCCGGGTGTGGCGGAGGTGATCACTGACAAGAGGGAACTTCCTGACCTGTTGGGCCGTTTTGGAGTGGTGGATCTGCCGACCGGAATCAGCGGGTTGGGGCAGAGGAGCCGGGCCTACGTCAAGGTTCAGGATGGCTGTCTGTTGAGGTGCAGCTATTGCATCATTCCAAAGGTTCGTCCTGAAATGTACAGTCGGCCGCTGGAACATGTCCTGGAGGAGGTTCGCCGGATAATCGATAACGGCTACCGTGAAATTGTCCTGACGGGTGTCCACCTGGGACATTACGGTGTAGATTTTAACAAAGGCAAGCCCAAGGACGATTGGATTCGTCTCTCGCACTTGGTGCGGGAAATCGTCAAGCTCGATTCCGGTTTTCGAGTTCGGCTTTCTAGTATCGAGGCCACCGAAGTCACCCGGGAGCTGGTGGATGTGATGGGGGAGTTTTCGGCTCAAATCTGTCCCCACCTCCACGTCTGCCTGCAAAGCGGAAGTGATTCCGTTCTTCGCCGCATGAAACGGCGCTGGGGAGCCAAGCGGTTTGTCGACCGCTGCAGGTTTGTGGAGGAGCAACTGGATACGCCCTCTCTGACTACGGATGTGATCGTAGGGTTTCCGGGGGAGACCGAGCAGGAATTCGGGCAGACGCTGGATGTCTGCCGGGAGGTTGGTTTTTCCAAGATACACATGTTTCCGTTCAGCCCCCGTCGTGACACTCCGGCAGCAACCATGGAAAACCAGCTACCCCGCTCGGTGAAGACCGAGCGTGGCAAAGTGTTGGCAGAACTTGAGTCGGAGTTGAGACGGAACTATCACAAACGCCTGCTGGGGAAACGACTCCAGGTTTTGGTGGAAAAAACGGAACAGGGTGTTTCCCGTGGGACCTCATGTCGCTATTCGGCAGTCGAGTTCAAAAAGGAATTTCCAACGGGTCAGCTTGTGGACTGTGTCGCGACCAACCACAATGAAGCCGGATTGACAGGAGAGCTCTACTGAAGGGGCCGTTTTGTTTGATTTTGCCAATTCCCACGACAAGATGATGAACCGACCATTGCCGTTCCTGCTTTTGCCTTTTCTTTTTCTTTTCCCGGCGATGATTTCAGTGTCGGCGGATGAACTGCGGGTTGCAGGGAAAACACTGGCAGGCTGGACGGCCCAGCTGGAGTCGGAAAATGAAACCGTTCGACTGCGTGCAGTCAAAAGCCTGGGGCCATTCAAGGCGGAAGCCATACGGGCTTTGGCAGGGTGCCTGGTCGATGAAAGCGACGCCGTGCGGTACTGGGCCGCAGATCACTTGGGCCAAATCGGTCCGGCGGTGACCAGGTCGGAATTTCACCAGCAGGTGGTTCTGCAGTTGCGAAAAATGGAATCCGGAAATGGAAAAGGTGTTTCCCTCCCGGCTGCCTTTGCACTCTGCACGATCGAATCGCCGGAAAAGCACCTGAATGTGCTGGTGGCTGCATTGCAGAATCCGGTCAGGGGAGTGGCCTGTTCTTCTGCGGAATTCCTGGGCAAACTGGGCCCCGGAGCAAAAGCGGCGCTGCCTGCCCTCGAGAAGCAGTTTCGTTCGCACAAGGACTATCATGTCAGGGGAGCCTGCCAGAACGCCATTCGGAAAATTCGCCAGGAACCAATCCGGTAGCAATCCTGGCATTGAGGAGGCTTCCCTCGCAATCTGCGTTCGTTAAAATGGGCGTTTTTTACCTCGACACGTCCATTCAACCGAGGATTCCATGCGCAGATTCTTGACCCAGATGGCTTTTCGCTTCATGGGCGTTAAAAAACTCTACGACGAGGTCGTCGTGGAGGACCGTCATGAGAATGTCAAATCGCTGATTCGAAAAGATCTTCAGAATCTGCTGGAGCACGCCAATCAGAACAACGATTTTTTCCGGGGGAAATTCGACGAATTTCTGGAGCAAAATCGTGATGCGACAGATGAAACCTTTTTCAAGGCCTACTCCGGGTTACCCGCCTATTCCAAGCAGGATTACGCCGAAGCCGGGAATGACCTGTTAAACGGGTACGACGAGCAGGACGTCGAGAAACTGGAGCTCCAGTTCGCCGGGCGACCCCTGGATTCCCTCAGACGATTGAGGAGCGGAAAGTTCCTGATGCCGATGGCTACCGGGGGATCCACCTCCCTGCCATTGATGATTCACATGACCAAGCATCACATGTTCTCGATGCTTTTTACGTTTTTCAAATGCTGGTATCGCATGGGCTGGCGGCCGGGTGACAAGATCCTGGTTTTCTATCCGAAAAACACCTACAACATCGACGACATGGCGAAATTCAATCGCTATGACCGGTACTGCGGATTCCGCTACCAGCTGTTTGAAAAAATTGACAGGGATTCGGTGGCCGAACTTGTCGAGGAAATCAATCGGTTCCGGCCAAAGATGTTGTTGATTTTTCCTTCGCCCCTGAACATGGTTGCCCACACCATTCGCAAGTACAACCTGCCTCTGAAACACCATCCCGAGCTGATCAACGTCAGCGGAGAGACGTTTTTTGACTGTCAGAAAAAGAACATTCAGGACGTTTTCAGCCGAAGCAGGGTGGAGGACTCCTACGGTTCGGTTGAACTTGGCGAGTTGGCTCACGAAACCGAAAACGGATTGGAGGTTTTTGCCAACGTTGCCTACGTGGAGACGGCCCCCAATGAGAACGGCAAACCGGAGATGATCATTACCCGACTGCAGCTCGATGACTTTCCTTTTATTCGATACAAAATGAAAGACATTGCCGATATCGAGTTCCGCGTGAATGAATCGGGTCAAGAGATGTTTGTGATCAGCAACATCGAAGGGAAGGACTCGAATTACATACTTTCGCACTCTGGAGAAAGGTTTTACCCATCGTTTTTCAACCGATTTGTCAACGAGCTGAATGGAATGTTCGATGGAAATATTCTCGAGATCAAGGTCTATGAGCGGGGGCAGACCGACCTCGAGGTCCAGTTTATCCTGCGGGATGAATCCCGCCAGAACGAGATCCGTGAGGCGGCCTGCGAATTGTTGCAGGAGCGAATGGGAGGCGAGATGAATTACGACATCCGGTTCGTGGAGTTTGTGGAGCACGATTATCGACGCAAATACCGTGTCATCGAGCGGATTGATGACGTTGAATACGCGGGGGGGATTGTTGGAAATCAGCAAAAACTGGATTCGATTGCCAGGGCCGAGCTGGAGACGTCCGGCTCAGACGCGGGCGATAACGATGTCGAGCGACCGGAGGACCAGGTGCCAATGGATGCCTAGGCTGTGCCTGATCAAATTACCTGGCTTATCGGTTCCCGGGTTCGGATGCCGGGAACGGGTGGGGACAGGGATGGTTATCGATGAACGGGGACGCGAGGCCGGAACCACACTTTTCACGTTGCAACGGGCGATCACGAATCGGTAAGCGGTGGTAGGAAAAGGGCGGTCCCGGATGTTACAATCGGGACTGATGATGGTTGGTCATGTTTCCCACCCGGAATTTCAATTTCATTTTCAGGAGTAACGCGTGTCTCAGAATTCTGGTAACGACCAAGGGTCCCGACGATCCTTTTTGAAGTCAACCTCGGTTGGAGCTGCCGCACTGGCAGCGGGAACGACCACGGGTATGGCCCGATACGCCCATGGTGCAGGTACAAGGGAAACTGTCCGGATCGGCTTGATCGGTTGTGGTGGACGAGGAACAGGGGCCGTTCAGAACGCACTCAAAGCCAATCCCCAGAACGAAGTGGTCGGCCTCTGTGACATGTTTGAGGATCGTTTGAACTTTTGCCGCAAGACGCTGGAGACCAAACGGAAAGACCAGACCAAGGTTACCGACGACAACTGTTTCATTGGCTTCGATGGTTACAAGAAGCTGCTGGATACCGATGTTGACGTTGTCCTGCTCTGCACGCCTCCTTACTTCCGGCCGACCCAACTGCGTGCTGCCATCGAAGCGGGTAAACACGTTTTCTGCGAAAAGCCGGTAGCGGTAGACGGACCCGGGGTACGAAGTGTCCTGGAAACAACGGAAATGGCCCGCAAAAAAGGCCTGAGTATTGTCTCGGGGCTTTGCTGGAGATACGACTATCTCGTTCGCGATATTGTCGGAAAAATTCGCGATGGTTATATCGGTGACATCACTTCCATCCAGGAGAATTACCTGACCGGTCTTTTGTGGCAGCGGAACCGGAAGGAAGACTGGACCGAAATGCACTACCAGTTGAGGAACTGGCTCTACTTTCACTGGCTTTCCGGCGATCACATTGTCGAGCAGCATATCCACAGTCTCGACAAGGCAATGTGGCTGATGGGGGACACGCCACCGGTATCGGCCTACGGCTGCGGCGGGCGACAGGTGCGGACTGACGAACGATTTGGAAATGTCTACGATCACTTCGCAGTCTGTTACGAATGGGCAAATGGGGTGAAAACATTTGCCTACTGCCGACAACAGGGAAGGTGCTTCTCTGAAACAGACGACCATGTCTACGGTACCAATGGTCGGGCCCGTATCCTGGGGAATGAAATCACGATCAATGACCGGGTGGTACACAAGTACAAGGGAGAGAGGCCCAACATGTACGACGTGGAGCATGTCGCACTGTTTGACGGAATCCGCAATGGAAAACCGATCAACAACGGTGTGTACATGTCTTACAGTACCCTGATGGCTATTCTTGGTCGTGAAGTCTGCTACACCGGACAGAAAATCACCTGGGACCAGATGTTGAACTCCGAGACCCGCCTTGGTCCCGAAAAGCTTGAATTCGGTGAGATCCCGGTTCCCGAGGTGCCGATGCCCGGTCAGACAAAATTCAAGTAGACCGCAGGAAACGTTTTCGGGAGATCCCGGAAGCATCCATAAAAAAGGGTCGCGTGGATCGTCGAATCGGATCACGCGGCCTTTTTGGTTTTCAGCCTTCCTGGTTTACGGGCTTCCTGGTTTACGGGCTTCCTGGTTTACGGGCTTCCTGATTTACGGGCAATTGCAGGGCGTCCGATTCTGGGGTGGGTTTTGCCTGCGGGGCTACCAGATGAACTCCAGCCCGACGGTAGCACCATGAATGAACAGGTCGTTATCAAAGGATACGTTACCGTAACCTGGTGTGATGATCGCGGGAAGATTGTCGTTCACACCGTAAACCGCGGTGTTGTACCAGATTTCGTACCCGCCCCGAAGGAAGGCCCTCTGTCCCAGTCTCATTCTTCCAAAGAACCCTGCTTCTGCGAGGAAATTCAGTGCAACGTCCGTGTCGCCATTGTTGATTCGACGCGTGCCGTTGGACCAGACTTGGGTGTGCCCCTTGAAGGCATTGGCCATCACACCCACTTTGCCCTTGAAGCCGGTTGAGAAACGGCGCCCAATATCGTAGAAGACCTCGCCACCGACCTGGGGGCCAAACATGTTGTTTTCGTAGTCCAGGTCCAGCAGGCCTGTTTGACCATCTGCCCGGGCACTGAAAAAACTGAATTCCTCTTCGTAGCGGGTGAAGCGGAAACCCCAGAAAAGGTTGATCACGTCCCAGGCCCAGGTGACCTTGTTGACTTCCAGTGTGTGCATATTGGCACGATGGTACTGTTGCTGGAAAATGGCGTTGGTAAAAGGTGCCAGCGTTCCGGCCGGAAGCCCCGCTCCAGTGAGGCCAATTCCGAGTCCCCCGGTTGGCGAAGCGAGTCGCCGGGTATCGTTCCACTCCTGGAATCCACTGTAAGTGATGTTCGGTCCATCGACGCCAAAAAGTCTCTGGGCGTTGATCCGGATTCCGAGGTCGTATTGAAAGGAGTCCATCCCGAATTCATCGGAGACGGTCACTGAACCGCCTTCGCGGGTCATGTAGAGGGCCTCTGCACGCAACGCCGCTCTCGGGCTGTGCGGCAGACTGATGGAACCCACGTTGCAGTCCCCGCCGATAGCCGTAGCTCCTTTTGCCGAGATGGGAGTCGATGGCATGATCGGCTTTGGATTGGCAACCGGTTGAATGGTGGCCACCTTTCCCGGTGTGTCGGCTTCTTTCTCGAGGCTGATCAGAGACTGGTTCTTCGGGGTATAAGGGTTGGCAACAAAAACCTCTTTTTCTGTCGTCCGGTTTTCGGATCTTGCGGTCTTTTTGGCAGGCAACAAAGCCTCGATTTGAGATTTCAGCTCTTTTGCAGACAGTGAAGGGGGCGCCTTGACGAACTTGGACGGTTGGGGGGTAACTGCTCCAGCACGGGGAAGTCGGGAACTGGCTGACGCAGGCTCCTGGGGAAGGGGGGATGGCAAAACGGCCGGGCGCGTCGTCGGGCTGGTTTTCCCGGGAGTCACAATGGGTTCGGGGTTGCGGCTGACAATTACGTTTTCAGCCTGCTTTTTTGGCGATCGGCGGATGGGGACCACGATTTTTTTCGAGGAACCAGGATTGTTTTTCCGGGGGCGAGTGATTGTTGGCAGTGGCCGTGTAGGATTGGCAAAGGAAGCTGACTTGACCGTTTGGTCATCCCGTTGGGAGTTGGGTGTCCAGGATTTGACGGGTGGAAGATCCACCAGGCTGGCAGGGTCCCACTTTTTGATTTGGGGTAAGGGACTTGACGGTTTTTGCTGCGTGGATGGGCTTCTCCTGGCAAGAATGGTCCCTTGGGAATCAGAGGAAGAAATGGAGGGGGCCATTTTCGCCAGTTTGCTGATTTTTGCAGGAATGCTATCGCCAGAACCCCTTTTTTCTTCCTGCTTGGGAAGCGGGATGATTGGAGGGAGTTTGTCGGTCTCCTCCTTTTTGACGGCCGATTTGCCAGTTTTGGAAATGGGCACAATGGGCACCTGGGCAGCGAGGGAGGTTGGAAGCAGTGTGCCGGTCAGGCCGAGTGCAATGCTGCAGAGCCACGATATCGAAGACTGAGTTTTCATCTTTAATGCAATGAACAGGTAAGTTTTGGACCAATTCCATTTCAGGTATTCGGCATTTGGAGATTAGTGGCTGAATTGATAATTCCGTTTTTAATGGTTTCTCCTGTTTTGACCGTTGTGCCAGTGGTGCAGGCACAAGTTGTTTACGATTCCGCCGCTTTGGTGCAAAATGGGGATGTGGGCGGAAAAGTTGTTTGAGCAGTAACGGCAGGCATCTGAATGGCAAAAGATTATCGCCGGAAGTGGTCTGAGGACCGTTTTCCAATCACATGGATTCGCAGATTACGGGCATTCTTTGACCGCATACGGTTCTGGATGAGTTGGCCGTTCCGCGCTTTGACCGCTGAAAAGAGCAGTTTCAAAGATGCGAAACCGGGGTTTTTACGGAGGCTTTCCTACCCCTTTCTCTGGTTTTTCGCCCTGGGTCTTTACTCGATTGCCAATGCTGGCGATCTGGTAGTCGGCTGGAGCAAAACACGGGAATCGAAAGCGCTGATCTACGGACTGCCAGCCATGCTGTCATTTGCGATGTTCGTCTTTATCCTGGCATACCTGTACAACACGAAGCGTGGCGGTTTGATCAACAATTACCTGTTGAAAGCAACCAACGCCGAGAGGGTCGAGCACTTTGAAACGGCCCGGATGTACTATCAAAAGCTGTTACAGCTCGACGATACCAACCAGAGCTACGAATTCCTGATAGCACGAAGTTTTGACAGTGAGGGCAATATCGATGAGGCCTCACGCCGGATGTTCAAGCTTCGCAAAGAGCCGGATATTCGGGGGCTGGTCAATTTCTGGTTTGCCAAAAAGACCCTTGAAAATGAGGGTTTGGATGAAAAGCAGAAATTGCAGAGCTGTCGGAGTTACCTGTCCGTTTTTCTTGAGGGGGCTCCGAATCACTACGAGGCAAACAGCCTGTCCGTCGAAGTCAATTCAAAGTTGGCAGAATATTTCTTTTTGAGGTCGGACCTGGTTTCTTCGATTCGGGCGTTGAAAAAAGCTGAAACCCATGCTGAAAATTTGGCCAACATCGATCCGCGTTCCATTCTGGCATTGGCCCGGATCCAGCTTCGCATGGCCCAGCTTTACGAAAAAATCGGTGACGCGGGGGCGGTCAATCGAATGCAGGCATTGTCTTCCGCAACTGCGGAAACTTCGGTCAATCATTACGCGGCGAACCTGACGACCCAACCGGACAGCCTCGAAGACCTGCTGCGTCTGTCGGACAGTTACCTTTTCCAGAAAAAATACGAACTGGCGATCCGACCGCTGGATATTGCAATTACCAACGACTTGCAAAAACGGATCACGCCGCAGCTTACCGAGTTCAAATCCAAGATTTATGCCGCCTGGTCCGGGGAACTGTTGAGAGTTGGGACCAGCAACCTCTCTACCTGCGTCGAGTTGGTGGACAAGGCCATTCAGCTGAATCCCAAAAACCAGGCGGCGCTGGCCATTCTTGCCCAGATATCCATCATGAATAACGATGAGGTCAAGCTGGTGGCCAAGCAGCGGCTGGAGGGCGCACTTGGAAACGCGGTGGCACCCTTCTCGGTGCACGTGATCCTGGGAAGTCACGCAGCGATGAACAAGGAGGATGAGTTGGCCATCAAGCACCTGAGGCAGGCGTTGCTCATGAATCGCCGGGCAACAGCCGTGATGAACAACCTTGCGTTTGTTCTCGCCCGTCAGCAGGAGCCACGTTTTGAAGAGGCGCTTGCCCTGATCAACAACGCGCTGAAATTGGTTCCCCGGAATCCCCGGTTTCTCGATACACGGGGGAATATCTACATGCAAATGAAGCAATACGAACTGGCATTCCATGATCTCGAGTCTGCTGAGATGCAGATGAAGGACAATGTCGCCCTTTATGAGAATCTCCTTTTTCTGGTGCAGGAACTCGGGTTCGAAGACTTGTATCGGCGGAAATATGAAAAGGGGTTAAACCGTCTGAAAGCTCCGGCAACTACCGTTTCACCCAAGTAGTGTGAACCCCGGTTTCGAAAACCGGTCTATGGCATGCCGTTTGGATCCATGTTTGTCTTTTGCTTTTTGTGCTTTGTCCCTCTTTATTTCAATCCGGGTGCATTAAAACCCGGTAATGCAGGCTGGTTTTTCCCCGGTAATTGATTTGAGTTGCGGTATTGCTGCCCGAAGAGGGAGTCGCGTGGGCAGTTTTCCTCCAATTGCCAGCCGCCAACCTGACGGTTTTCAAGGAATCCATCATTGTCGTCAAACGAGGCAGAGTCATCCCCTGAAGAAACAACGCCTGAGCCGAATCGGGAATACGATCAGGGGACGGTTTTCCCACCGGGCAGCGGGGGATCCTGGAAGCGAATCTGGCACCAACCCTGCGGTCCAGGGGAGGTACTGGCTATTGGACTTCCTCTGGTTCTCTCCACGCTGTCCTACTCCGTGATGCAATTCTGTGACCGTCTGTTCCTGTCATGGCATAGTGAAGAGGAAATGGCGGCAGTCATGTCGGCGGTGGTTTTGAACTGGACGGCATCCTGTTTGCCGATTGGGATTGCCTCTTATGCAGCTACCTTTGTCGCCCAGTACTGCGGTTCCAGGCAGGAACGCAATGTGGGTCCGATGATCTGGACGGCAATGTGGATCGGTGTTTTTTTTATTCCCCTGTTTGTGGTTCTTTCTGTTTTTCCAGAGCGTGTCTTTCGCTGGTTTGGGCACCCCGAAGACCTGGTTCCCCTCGAATCCATCTACTTCAGGATTGCCTGTATCGGCTCCGCGGCGGTCGTCTTTGAATCGGCCCTGGCATCGTTTTTCATTGGCCGGGGCAAGACCAGGATCGTGATGGTCACCAATCTTGCGGCGATGCTGATCAACCTGGTTTTGGATGGGAGCTTTATTTTTGGCTGGGGCTGGATTCCGGAAATGGGGATCCGGGGAGCCGCCTGGGCGACCACAATCGCGGTATGGCTGAAAGTGGTCGTTTATCTGGTCCTGGTAACCCGTCCTGGCAACATCCGGCGTTTCGGCCTGGATCGGGGAATCCGACTGCAGGGGAGCCTGCTGGCCAAATTGGTGCGTTTTGGAGGTCCCAGTGGCTGGCAGTTATGGATGGAAGGCCTGGCGATCTCCCTGTTTGTCCTGTGGATTGGGAGGATTGGCAGGGTGGAAGCCGCCGCCACCACTCTGGCATTCAGTGTGAACCTGATTGCATTTGTTCCATTGGTAGGGTTGGGCATGTCCGTTTCCACCCTGGTGGGCCAGAAAATCGGATCGGGTGAAATTCACCTTGCCCGGCGGGCTGTTCATTACGGCATGCTGATCGGGCTGATCTATTCAGCTTGTTTTGCGTTGCTATACAGTTTTGCCCCGCAGGTGTTCCTTCAACTCTATTCGCTTGGTGGCGAAAAAGAGCATTTTGCAGAGATCGCCGAGTTATCCAGGTTCCTGCTGAGGTTTGTAGCTACTTATTGCGTTTTGGATTGTGTCCAGGTGATCTTCGCGGCTGCCTTGAAAGGTGCTGGGGATACACGCTTTATTTTTCTCTTCACGATAATCAATGCCCTGCTGTTTGTTCTTTTGGGGATCATCGGCAGTCTGTATCTGGCACCGCAGCAGGAGCTGACGGTCTGGTGGTCTGCCATTACCTTATGGATTCTCGCCTATGCAATCGCATTTTCATTGCGATACCTGGGAGGGCACTGGACCAGGATGTCAGTGGTCGATTTGACCGCGGAGTCAAATTGATTCCATCTGTTACCCGAATGAGACGCTGTCACCCGGTGCTGTCGTTGCAGACGGGCTTGAGTGCGACGGGGCTGGGTTGGGAGAAACGTATAAGGAATGCCGCAGTCATTTGCCGATAATCAGTACACGCGACAGGCCGTGCTAATTGGCATGCGTTTTGCCCAATTTGATTACGCACTCTTTCGCCCCATTTTTTTTTGATGACAGGCAGGATTCAAGATGCTGACAGTAGTCCCCTTTTTCGTGACGGTCCTGTTCCTCACCATTTCCGCTCATTCGGCAGACACCTATCGGCGTCTCTCCCGCGAAGAAAAAATTTAAAGCCTGCCAGAGTGATTGGCTCCGTCTTTTGAGTGAATGACGGGCGGGCATCGAGTTTTACTTGCACGGCAGGAATCCGCCAGCGATCCGAGGTTACTTCCAGGGAAACGGCTGATCCGTCAATCGCTCGAAAGCTTCGATATACTTGGACCGAGTCCTGTCGACTATTTCCGCTGGCAACTCGGGCGGTTGTGAATTTTTGTCCCAGTCTGTCTGGTCCAGGTAGTTTCTGACGAACTGCTTGTCAAAAGAGAACTGTTCTCCGCCCGGCAGGTATTTGTCTTCTGGCCAAAAGCGGGAGCTGTCAGGAGTCAGTACCTCGTCGATCAGGATCAGCTCGCCTTCATGCCAACCCCATTCAAACTTGGTGTCGGCAATGATGATTCCCTTGGTGCGGGCATACTCGGCACCCTGGCGGTAGATCTCAAGGCTTTTTTCCCGTAGGTGTACGGCGGTTGGTTCTCCGACGATTTCGATCATCCGTTCAAAGGGGATGTTCTCATCGTGTCCCTCTTCAGCCTTGGTTGCCGGTGTGAAAACCGGTTCAGGTAATTGCGACCCGTTTTCGAGGCCATCCGGCAGCGGGAGACCGCAGACGGTCTGGTCTTTTCGGTACTCTCTCCACCCCGAGCCGGCCAGGTAACCACGAACCACACATTCAATAGGGACGACTTCGCATTTTTTTACCAGAATGCCCCGCCCTTCCAGTTGTTCAAGACTGGTCTCCCGCGGCACCTCCAATTGCTGAAGATCGAGTTTGACCAGGTGGTTGGGAACGTCGAATCGATCAAACCAGAAGTTGCTGATTTGGGTCAGGACCCTCCCCTTGTCTGGAATCTCCGTCGGAATCACCCAGTCGAACGCGCTGACCCGGTCGCTGGCCACCAGTAACAAATGGTCGCCAGCGTCGTAAATGTCACGTACTTTTCCCTGTCTCAAGAGGTTGGTGGTCATTCCTCTCCTCAAAACACCGCGTTGCCCATCCCTAAGTCAAAGCTTGAAAGGGATTTACGTTTTACCCATCCGTTAATTCCAAGGGGGGAAAGTGGACGGAAACTGTTGCCGGATTATATCTGCCAGCCAAAAGGGTTACTAGCGGCGACAATATGGAATAAAATTGGAAGGCTTTTCCCCGGCTAAATTCCAAAAACTGATCCGTCAGGCATGGCGGCATGCAAAGCCGGGTCCAGGTTGGGTTTGTACATTTTTTCCGAGTGATTTATGAAGTCCGTGGCAACCGGAGTCTGTTTTCGGCTACCGGAATTGCAATCTGTTCCACGCGGATTCGAAAGCTACATCTATGGTGAATGGATCGATCGGAATCCTTTGCCGGTGCAGGTGGAAATCGATGGTCAGTCACTGATCATTACCTACAACTACAAGGAATCCCTTCGAATCATTATTCCCTGGCAAGTCGAAGGGCTGGGGGTTTTTTTTCTGAAGACCGTTTCGCTGCCCAAGGTTGAGGCACCGTATGACCTCCTGTTGGAACTGGCCAGGGGAACTGTTGGTCGACTGGTTGATCAGACTGAAAACTGGAAAGCCAGTGGCCTGGTTTTGCCCGTTGAGCTGGAGGACCAGTTGGCCCTCGTGAAACAGAATTTCAGGCAGGCCACTTTCTCGGAAGGAGAGCGGAGGAACCGCTTTGCCGAGGTGGCCATCGGTGCCGCAATCCACCTGATGAACGAAGTGGGGACGGTATTCGCGAAGTACGTGTTCGAACGGCGGAAAAAGGAAAAGCAGCCCAGTTCGGCCCTGATCGCTGCGCCTTTCTATTCGGCCCCCACCCGGCAGCAAACTACTTTTCAACAGGTTTTCAATTCCGCGTTGGTTTCGGACGCAATGTCAGATGACCTGCCGGTGAGCCAACTGGTTGCCAACATTCATGAGCGTGGCTTGACCACCTGCAGCGAGCCCCTGTTTGGTTTCCGGGAATTGGCAAAATCTGATTATGCTTCGATTGATGAGTTGGAGTCTTTTTTGCTCAACGATGCCAAAAAAAGGCTTGAGTCGGGGCTTTCCGGTTGCAAGCTGATTTACCCGATGGCAAATGTTGGGTTTCGCGAGGCCAACGGCTGGAACGACCAGGAACAGATTCACCTCGTTTATGAACTTTTCAGCGGTCTCAAGAACAGTTTTCCAAAGATTCCGCTGATCGTGGGGATCGATCAGCCATTTGGAGAATCTCAGGTGAGCGGACGTTCCATGAATCCCCTCCAACTGGCAGATAACCTGATTCGGATGGAGACCCCGATTGCCGCGATTTCACTGGAAATCAATATGGGTTACTACCCGGATGGAACCTGGATTCGGGACCTGTTTGCTTTCAACGATCTGCTTGATTCGTGGGCCCAGTTTGATTACCCGATGTTGTTGCAACTGAGAATCCCCGGGGGTGGGCCGGCAGGCGAAAACGAAGATGGTTCCCACCGATCAGCCGCTGATCCCGATTCCCAGTCGACCTGGCTGGAGAAGATCTCGCTGCTTGCCATGGCCAAACACAATGTTGCCGGCGTGATCTATTCTGAGAGCATTGATCGGGCGGGCGACCCTTTTTATGGTGCAGGATTGATTTCCTCCAGCATGAATGAAAAACCTGCTCTCTCTGCCATTCGGCAGGTTCGACGGGCAATGTCCTGAAACGCTTTGGTCACCATTGGATATGCTGGCATGGGTTGGCGGTCCACGGTTTTCTTTTTGCGAAATTCTTTTTTTGGGCGAGATTCCCGTGGCATCCCCGGAGCTGGGATGTCCCTACTGCGAAGTCTGGATCTCAGGTTTTGATACCTCAAGAGTCTGTCGAATCAGAGGAAGACGGTTGTTTTTTGACCCTGGTGGAGCAGGCGCAGAGCCCTTGTTGTCTGTCAGAATCCGGGGGCGGCAATCAAGGCAGGATTGGCATGGAAAGCCCGTTTCAAGATGTTCCAGATGGTCAACGTGAAAATGAAATCCAGGGCAATGGATGATTCCACCCCTTGCTTGTGCAAATGGCGGCCTGGGCTGTTCCTGGAAAAGAGTGCCATTCGGAAGGAAAACGTTTGAGGCATTTCCTGCGAGACGTTTATTCAACCCGGGGTGGTTCACCAGGCAGGCAAGGCGAATGCCGGGAATTTAAATGGGATGATTGGTGATCTGGCATTTTGAGGACTCTAATGCGATAATCAGAAGAGATTCGATTCAGAGATACATTGCTTGAGGGAAAATAAATGCGCAGCTTTTCAGCAACGGTTGCAACGGTCATTCTGATGGCCCTGTTCATTGGCCAGGGGTACGGCCAGTCATCCATTCCGGTTGAACTGATCAAGGTTCCCGAGGGATTCAAGGTCGAGTTGCTTCACTCGGTCCAGGGAGACCAGGGTTCCTGGGTCAGCCTGACGCATGACGACAAAGGACGCCTGATCACCTCGGATCAGTATGGCGGACTTTTCCGGATCACTCCGCCTGCGATTGGATCGTCCGAAAAGCCGGTCATTGAGAAACTGGATGTCCAGATGGGCCATGCCCAGGGGTTGCTGTATGCGTTTGATTCCCTCTACGCGGTCGTCAACGGAAAACCATTTGGCAAAGGCCCCGGCCTTTATCGGCTCAGGGATACCAACAACGACGATCAGTACGACGAGGTCAAATTGCTGAGGGCCATTCGCGGGGGCGGCGAACATGGCCCCCATGCCGTGATACTCAGTCCCGACCGGAAATCGCTGTTTGTTTGTGGAGGTAACCACACCGAACTGCCCGATCCTGAGAAGTCCCGTGTGCCCAGGAACTGGAAAGAGGACCAGCTGCTGCCCCGAATGTGGGATGCAGGCGGACATGCTGTTGGCAAGCTTGCACCCGGTGGATGGATCTGCAAGACAGATCCTGAAGGCAGGGAGTGGGAGCTGGTAAGCTCCGGTTATCGAAACGAATACGATATCGCTTTCAGCCCGGAAGGGGATCTCTTCACATATGATGCGGACATGGAATGGGACATTGGTTCCCCCTGGTACCGGCCGACCCGGGTCTGTTTTGCAAGCAGCGGCAGCGAATTCGGTTGGCGGAGCGGTACCGGAAAGTGGCCCTCTTTTTACCCGGACAGTGTTCCGGCTGCGGTGGATATCGGGCCTGGTTGTCCGACCGGCATCGCATTTGGAACCGGTGCCAAATTCCCTGAAAAATACCAGCGGGCGCTTTTTATCTGCGATTGGAGCTACGGCCTGATCTACGCGGTGCACCTGAAACAGGAGGGTGCCGGGTATGCCGGAACAGCGGAACGATTCTGTTCGGCGCCCGCTCTGCAGGGAACCGATATTTCGGTCGGTCCCGATGGAGCTCTTTATTTTACAATCGGGGGGCGACGGACCCAGTCCGGCCTTTATCGTGTTACCTATGTGGGGTCGGAGCCGACGGCACCCGTTAAGGCGTTGCCATTGAATTCGACCGCCAAGCTTCGTCGGCAAATAGAAAAACACCACGTCGCCGGATCCCGGGGTGCGGTTGCGATGGGATTGGAGAACCTCGGGCATTCGGACCGGTTTGTCCGTTATGCCGCTCGTGTCGCCTTGGAACACCAGCCCCTCGGTAGCTGGCAGGAACAGGTTCTGCAGCTTCAGGATGCGACAGCCCTGATCAACGGTGTCGTCGGTTTTGCACGTTGCGCCAAACCTTCGGACGCCAACCGGAAGGCGGGCCTGAAAGCACTCGGCAGGATCAAGGTCTCAGATCTTGATGAGGCGACCACGCTCGAATTGATCCGAGCCTATGGGTTGCTGATGATCCGCCAGGAAATCCAGGACGCTGGCCAGAAGGCCATGGTAGCCAGCCAGCTCGATTCGCTGTTTCCAGCCAGCACCGAAGCCCTGAATCTTGAATTGGCCCGAATCCTGGTAGCAGTCGAAGCGCCGGGGATTGTGCCGCGGGTGGTCAGTCGGATGGAATCGGCACCCAGTCAGAAAGAACAGATCCATTACGCACTCTGCCTGAGAAATGCAAAAAAAGGCTGGAACGCCAAGAACCGAACTGCCTACTTTGAGTGGTTTCTCAAAGCGGCCAGCCTGCAGGGAGGTCATTCCTTTTCAGGGTTTATCGCGAACATTCGAAAGGAAGCCGTGGCCAACATGAGTGCGCGGGAACGGGAGACTTTCAAGGATTTGCTGGCCAGGAAACCAACCACCATTGATCCTTACGCCGAACTCAAGGCACGGCCTTTTGTGAAAAAATGGCAGGTTTCCGATTTGCTGGAGGATGTCAATCAGCGATTGGACGGGCGGGACCTGGCCAACGGTCGGAAAATGTTTGGGGTTTCCCAATGCTACAAGTGCCATCGTATCAATCGGCAGGGTGGCATCGTGGGGCCCGATCTGACCGGACTGGGACGCCGTTACAACAACCGTGACCTGCTGGAGTCGCTGATCAACCCCAGCAAAACGGTTTCGGATCAATACCAGGCCACCCTTTTCATGCTGGACAGCGGGAAAACGGTCGTGGGTCGCGTTGCGAATCTGAATGGCAAGAATTACCGGGTGATCGAAGACATGCTCAAACCGGGTAAATTCACCAACGTCAATGTTGATCAGATTGAAGCGATGAAACCGGCCAAGAATTCCATGATGCCGGAGGGGTTGCTTGATAACCTGACCAGGGACGAAATCCTGGACCTGGTCGCCTTTTTAAAATCCAGCGTGAACGCAAATGTGGCCGCTGAAAGTGCTGGAGTTGCTTCTCTAAAAAAAAAAGTGAATCAACCGTCCGCCGTCGGCAGGAATTGAATCGGCTTTCAGATACGGAAGCCGTTTCAAATGCCATTCAGGATTCTCAGTCGGGGCGTTCGTTCAAAACGGCTGCCGCTTTGAACCCGTCGGGTAACGAACGCCGGCGGGCAACTCCGAATGTCGTTTTCATGATTTCGGATGATCAGACCTGGACGGATTACGGTTTCATGGGGCACCCGGTGATCGAGACTCCCCATCTCGACCGGCTGGCACGGGAGAGCTTCACTTTTACAAGGGGCTACGTTCCCACAAGCCTTTGTCGGCCCTCTTTGATGACCATGATCTCGGGGCTTTACCCTCGACAGCACCTGGTCACCGGAAACGACCCGGGAGTTCCTGAAGGCGTTGATCGGCGGAAGTACCGGGGGCGACCCGAATACCGTGATCTTTGCAAGCAGCTGATTTCGAATGTGGACCGGGTGCCGACACTGCCCCGTCTACTGAAGGAAAAAGGTTACCTCAGTTTCCAATGTGGGAAATGGTGGGAAGGGAATCATCAGCGTGGTGGATTTACCCACGGAATGACTCACGGTGACCCCGCGAGAGGGGGACGCCACGGCGACGAAGGATTGAAAATTGGCAGGAAGGGAATGGAACCGATCAGCCGCTTTCTTGACGAGGCGAGGGACCAGCCGTTCTTTATCTGGTACGCCCCGTTTCTGCCCCATACCCCACATAACCCGCCAAAGCGGTTGCTGGACAAGTACCAGGCCAAAACGGGGCACCTTGCATTGGCAAAATACTATGCAATGTGCGAATGGTTTGATGAAACCTGCGGTGAGCTGCTTGGGGAGTTGAAGAATAGGAAACTGGAAGAAGATACCCTTGTTGTTTACGTCACGGACAATGGCTGGATTCAAAGGACGCCCGACACCAGGTTGCCAGAGGGTTGGTTTACCCAGTTTGCGCCCAAGAGTAAACAGTCACCGTTTGACGGCGGCTTGAGAACACCAGTCATGGTCAAATGGCCGGCAAAAATCAGGCCCGGCATGGACCGTAAGACGCTGGTTTCCAGTATCGACATGGTTCCAACGGTTTTGAAGGCCGTTGGGCTCAGTGTTCCGGAAGAGTTGCAGGGAGTGGATCTCCTTCCCCACTGCACGGGCAGTGAACCGTTGCAGCGTCCGACCCTGTTTGGAGAGATCTACGCTCACGATATTGCTGACCTGAAAGATCCATCCAAAAGCCTGCTTTACGAATGGTGCATTCACGGAAACGAAAAGGCGATCCTGACCTACCCCGGAAAACTGGGGCCTTATCGCACGATCCACAGCGTGGTGGAAAAAGGTCCCCACTACTATGATCTGGAAAAGGATCCTCACGAAGAAAATCGCCTTTCAACACCAGGAGTTGATTTCGATAAAAAGTTCTCCGCCTGGAGAGGCCAATTCAAATAAAGTTCCATCACGAGCAGAAACATGCTGAAGTTCAAAGATTTTGTTCCCCAGATGACCGAGCAGCCTGGCTGGATTCGCGAAGGGATCTACGAGTCCTTTGACGCCGCGGTGGAAGCGGCCAACCAATGGCTTACCGAATCCGGGGTCAAGTTGATCAACCTGGAGACCGTGGTGTTACCGAATCTCTGGAGTCGATTTGAGGAAGGGTCGACCGATTCCTCGATCGGGACCAGCGGTGATTCACCCAGCAGGTGGAACCAGTTTCTCCGGTGCTGGTACCAGGACCGATCGGATTCTCCGGGGGCCTGACCGATGGGAAACGAATCAATCAGAACGGATCAATTCTCCACCACGGCGGGACCGGGGCCCGGTAGGCTTCTGATGTTGTGGTTTTTCGGTGGATGGCTGTTGGGGGCGATGGAATGCGAGGCCCATGGTCAGTCTGTCGACAATGAAATTGGCACGATTATTTCTGTCACGAAAAGTTTGCATCTCCCAGGCTCCGGTCCAGCGCAAGACCCTGGACCGGGAGCTCCTGGTGAAACACTTTTCGCGGCCAGCCAGAAGATCGACCCTGCAAAAGACCGGACCCGGGAATTTCTTTCCCGCTACTGTTTCGGTTGTCATGGTGATCAAAAACAGGAATCCGATCTGAGGCTGGATCGATTGAAACCTGAATTTGACCGGGGCGTGAACGCGGAGACCTGGCACGATGTTCTACGGGTACTGAATCGGGGCGAGATGCCTCCGGAAGAGAGTCGGCAGCCTGGTGCAACCGAACTGGAGGAGATCACGGAGTTTTTGCAGGCCAGGATGGTTTCAGCGGCTGAAGCCAGGAGAAAGGCCATCGGCAATCTGCGCCGTTTGAATCGATACGAATACCGGTACACGATGCAGGATCTGCTGGGCATCGACTTTGATTTTTCGAGGGACCTGCCTCCGGAACCGGCTTCCCCGGAGGGGTTTCTCAACAATGGTCGTGTTCTTTCGCTTTCGCCCTTGCAGATGGAGCTTTACCTCAAGGCGGCCAGGCTGGCGATGTCCAAAGCAATCGTCTCAGGCGATCAGCCGCAAACAATAAAAAAACTGGTTACCCGTTCTTACCGTCAGCGAAAAAAGGACCCTGCTCCCAATGATTTGGGTCCGGGGGATGATTTCGTGGCCCGGTTCCTTGAGTTTCCCCGGCAAGGAGAAATCCTGATTCGGGTCAAGGCATCGGCTGTGATTCCAGACGGGGCATCGCTCCCGCGGATGAGCGTGGCCTTTGGAATGCGGAGTGACGTTCTGACGGCCGAGGAGCAGGTGGCGACCGTTGATGTGAACGCGCCTCTCGGTGCGCCCCAGGTGTACGAATTCAGGACGCGCATCGAAAAATACCCGTTGCCCGGTCACAACCCGAAATTTCCTGGCGTCATGGTCACCCTGCGACACGATGACCTGGTTTCGGGGAAAAAAGGCCAGAAAAAAAACCGGAAGAAAAAGGGCACCGAAGGACAGCCCGAGGGTCCCCGTTCCACCATCCGAGTGGAATCCGTAGAGTTCGTGGGACCGGTCCATGAATCGTGGCCACCCCGGCACCATACGGAAATCCTGTTTGAAAAAGACTTGCGCGATGACGAGCCGACCCATTGGAAAAAAGTCATTGGGCGATTTGCCACGAGGGCATTTCGTCGTCCGGCAACCAGTGGGGAAGTGGATGCTTTTTACGCCTTTTTTCTGGAGGCACGAAAGGAATTCGAGGATATCGAGGGGGCCATGCGTGAAACCCTGGTGATGGTGTTGGTTTCACCACAGTTTCTATACCTGTCGGGGCAATCCAGGCCGGCTTCAGGAGGGCAATTGAGTGAAACGCAGTTTGCGACCCGCCTCTCCTACTTTCTGTGGAATTCAATGCCGGACGAGCATCTGCTGGAAAAAGCTTTGGGCGGTCAGTTGAAAAACCGCGAGGAGCTCTCCCAGGTGGTTTCCCGGATGCTCGCCGATCCCAAATCCGCCAGGTTTGTCAACAGTTTTACCGATCAGTGGCTTAATCTGTCAGGGTTGGATCGCGTTGCCGTTAACCCGGAGTACTACCCAGACTTTGATGACCGGTTGAAGGAGGATATGCGTGAGGAGAGTCGGCGTTTTGTCGGGGAAATAATCCTTAACGATTTGAGTGCCCTCAACCTGATTGATTCCGACTTTGCCATGCTCAATTTCCGCTTGGCAAAGCACTATGGCTTGAAGGGGCCCCGTGGATCAGAATTTCAGCGAGTTCCGGTTTCGGTTGAAGATCGTCGTGGTGGTCTTTTGACTCAGGCCGGGGTTCTGCTGGCCAATTCCACCGGGGAGGATTCGCATCCCATCCGGCGAGCTGTCTGGTTGCTGGATCGTCTTCTGGATTCTCCCCCTTCCCCACCGCCGCCGGACGTACCGGTGCTGGATGCGGGAAAAGCGGCTCGCAGCGGGCTTTCAATCGTTGAACAGTTGCAGCAACATCGTGAAAAAAAATCCTGTAACAACTGCCACAGGAAGATTGATCCCTGGGGAATTGCTTTTGAAAATTATGATGCGGTGGGGCGTTGGAGATCCGAGGTCGTTCGCACTGAAAAAAAAGGTCGCAAACAACCTTTGACAATTGATTCTCGCTCCGAATTGCCGGGAGGTGAAGTCATTGATGGTATGCCAGGCCTCAAAAAGCACCTGATGGTAAGGGAAAAGGACCGTTTTGCCCGAGCCCTGGTTTCGAGATTGCTCGTCTATGCCCTGGGACGCTCCCTGGATTCCGCCGATGAGTCGATCGTTGTGTCGCTGACCGAAGATTTTGTCGATAATGGGTACAAGTTGTCGAAGCTGGTGCATGCGATCGTAGCCTCGGACCTTTTTCGGCAAGAGTAACCGGCAGATTTTTTTGTTTTTTCTTCACCCCTTTTTTGCAAAGTTGCAAACTGTTGTTTGATGAATCGGTGGTGGTACGAAACGGGGGCTCGGTTTCCCGTGATACGGCCCCGGTCATAGCGGGTTGATTTGTTTTTGGAATTTCTTTTGAGGTAATGATTCGATGCCCAAACCATCCTGGAAAATGAATCGGCGAACCATGTTGCGGGGGGCTGGAGTTTGCATGGGATTGCCTTGCCTAGACGCCATGTTGTGTGGAAACGATTCGGTGTCCGGTCAGGAGTTGCCAAAGCGGTTGTGTGCCGTTTATTTTCCCTTTGGTGTCAGTCTGCCGCCTGCCGACCACCAGCATGCCCAATGGAACTGGTTTCCGCGTGGGGAAGGTGCTGGTTTTGAATTTACCAATACGCTTAAATCGCTCGATCCTTTCAGGAAAAAGGTAACCGTCCTGGGCGGGTTGTCCCATCCAAACGGTCGAAAAATGGGGGGGCATGATACCGGTGATATATTCCTGACCGGTGCACGTCTTACGGGTACCAGCTACAGCAACGCAATCTCGCTGGACCAAGTGATGGCAAATCACGTCGGAGAGAAAACCCGTTTTTCTTCATTGACCCTTTCCAGTGACGGGGGAGTTGGCGAGCCGACGCGGTCCACCACCCTTGCCTTTTCCAGCCAGGGCCGCCCCATTCCAGCCTTGGCAAGACCACAGCAGGTTTTTGATCGTTTGTTTGGTGATGGGGACAACGAGCTGAAAAAGGAAAGGCGGCAACTCCGGTCGGCTGGCTCCATGCTGGACTCCGTAATGGAAAATTCGCGGGAAATGCAGCGTCGCCTTGGCAAGGCGGACGCAACCAAATTCGAGGAATACCTGAATTCCGTTCGTGAAATCGAAAGGCGAGTCAAGCGATCGCAGAAATGGCTGGAAGTGCCCCGTCCCCAGGTTGACTCATCGCCGCTGGTGTTGGACTCGTCGCCTGAAGCTCCCCGGGAATACATTCGTACCATGTACGATCTGATGTTCCTAGCTTTCCAGACGGATACGACGCGAGTTGCTTCCTATATGCTGGGGCAGGTTGCCGGCGCGACGACCGCTGCCAACCGGTTTCCTACGGCAGTCGGGCTGCCGGGTAACTGGCATGGCCTGGCGCATGGAGCTGGCAAAAAGGATGGTTACGAAAAACTGGGCAGATTCGACCAGTTCCTGGCCGAGCAACTGGCCTATTTTCTAACACGGCTTGATGCGACACCGGAGGGAGAAGGCTCTCTCCTGGACCGAACGGTCGTTCTTTACGGCAGCAGCAACAGCCGAACCCACAATAACAACAACTACCCGCTGGTGGTGTCCGGCGGATCCGGCCTTGGTCTGAAGCATGGCCGGTACCTGAAGTTCACCTCGCGGACTCCCCTTTCCAACCTGTTCGTGACCTTGCTGGACCGGCTGGATGTGCCGCTTCAATCGTTTGCCGACAGCACGGGCGAGATGTCGGAGCTGTTGTAGATCAACGGTGGACCCGTCCCACGCTGCAGAACAAGGCTGAGACCTGCCTTGTCACTGGCGGTCAGCGGGCGCCGCCGGTGGATCTGACGCCTGCTTTTCCCTCTGGCAACTGGCAAGATAGCGGACAGCATTCTCGATGATCTGCCGAGCATTCTCGTTCTTGAAGACGGGAAATGTCTCGTGCCCTGGCCTGAAATAGAAAACCTTGCCTTTGCCCAGGTTCCAGACGCAACCACTGCGAAACCATTCACCGGGCTCCCAGCGCTCTTCAAAGATCAACTCGTCCGGTTCGGGGATATGGTACGGTTCGTCGTACATTTCGGTGCCCGGCAGGGTGAAGAATGCCGGAATTCCTCTGGCAATCGGATGATCCGGTTTCAGTGTCCGGATCTGGCTTGGTTTGCCGTCAGCCCGGTAGGCTGGAAAAATACAAAGAGGTAATTTGACCTGTACCCGGACGGATCCGTCAGGGAATTTTCGCGGGTAGAACGACGGGGTCAGCGGGTCATCAGCCTTTGGAACGATGAACCGATTTTTAGGTTTGATGAATTCAAATTGGACCCGCTGATCACTGGTTTGGGGGAATTGTTTCCGGGCATCCATGCGGGTTCTCTCCTGCATGGCTTCTACAAACGGAGTTGACCAATGTGCCGAGTGCAGGGCGATCAGGCTCAGATTCCCGGCCTTGATCCGGTCGACGATTTTGCGTCCGGTCTCCTCGGAGACGTCCAGTTGGCGCACATGCCCCCACCAGATCAGGACCTCACAATTGTTGAGGTTGCTTTCGGACAAACCCTGTTCGGCATCGTCCAGCCTGACGCTTCGCACCACGAGCCCCTGTTGTTTTTTCAGGTAGTCCGCGATCTCGTTTCCGAGGAAATTTTCATAGGCCTGTTTTTGCTTGGGTTGCTGCTCGTCCCACACGATGACATGAATTGGGTCATCCGCTGTACACATCAATGAAAATCCGGTTGCAAGAACAGGGAAAAGAAAAAAAAGAAACGCAGGCCGTAATTCAGTGGGATGGGGCATCTGTCTTGGAATTGGATGTTGGCAAAAACGGTTCTTTGGCACGTGGTCTCCCGGGCAATGCGATTCGGTCAGCCTTAGCGATTGGTCGGCTTGTGATTCGAAAAGGAGCCCGAGGATCCGGTTGGATGGAAAGTTCAAGGCAAACTCCCTCACCAGATGCAGGTTCCCTTGCCGGATTTCCCCCGGTGAACCCTGCCGGTGAAGCGGGAGTTCATGACGGCAGTTTACACGTAGCCGGGAGCAATCACAAACAGGACGTACAGGACTGCCAACACGATCTGGATGCCGGCAAAAAGGATGGCTACCTTGAAAAATCCGCCAAAAGACATTTTGAGTCCATGTTTGTGCATGATGGTGATGGCCACCAGGGTGGATGCCGATCCGATCGGAGTGATGTTTCCTCCCAGGTTTGCCCCGAAGATGACTGACCACCAGAGAGTGGAAGACGTTGGGGTGTCCAGGGCATTCAGGATTTTGGCAAGCATCGCGGCAAGCGGGATGTTGTCGGTGACACTGCTGAATCCTGCCGATCCCACAAGCAGCGTGATTGAATCCAGCCAGTCTCCTTTTTCATCGGTCACATTGCGGAGGACGGATTCCAGTCCGGAACCGATGGCACCGAGGACCTGGGCATGCTCGAGGACGTAGATGGTCGCAAATAACGCCATGAAAAAACCCAACAGGTCCCAGTCGATCGCACTGTAAAAACGGTTGACCTCGGATCGGAATCGGATCAGCATGATGGCCGCAAATGTCAGCGCCACAAATCCCATTCCGAGATCCTTCACGTAGGGGATCACGGATGTGAACGCAATCGTGAGGATGAACAGTACCAGGACAATCGAAGAAAACCAGAAAAACGAAGGCGAATCGACGCTGTCGTTTTCATCGAAGCCGGCGACCAGCCTGCGGGCTTCCTCTTTTTCCTCCCTGGACTTCAGCCCCCGGATGTTGAACACCCTGCTCCCCATGATCAGCGTCACCACGGTTGCCACGACAACATAGGGGGCGGCCTTGACAAAAAAGTCAACAAAGCCGATCCCCGCCGAAGTCCCTACAATGATGTTGGGGACACTGCTGATCAGTGTCAAAAGCCCACCGATATTGGTCAACAAACCCTCCACCAGCAGGAAGCCCAGCAGCAGGTCCCGCTTGTTCAGCTTCTCAAGCGAAACCACGGTCAGCGATCCGACAATAATCATTGCGGTTACGTTATTCAGGACGGCAGAAAAAACCACCGTCATCACGCCGTAAAAGTACAGCAGCCTGACAGGGTCGCCCCCGGAAGCCTTGGTGACGTTGATGGCGATCCAGCTGAAGATTCCCGATTTGCTGGCGACGTCGACGAACAGGCTGGATCCCAGGATGATGGCAATCACGCCCCAATCGATTCCCGGGATGTAAACGGGCATGGTCACCTGCTCGCCATCGAGGAACAGGTGATGCTCTCCGTCGTCCCGGCTGACGGTGACTGGCTTTTCCTGTTCTCCATGTTGTTCGAGTGCCGCAACTTCGACTGCCTCGCCACTTGGGGTGACTTCGGTTGTTCCCACGAGGATTTTTTCGAAAGACAGTACTCCGGTCAGGGCACCCAGCAACAGGCTGAGGATGGCAAAAACCCCCGCGATGATTGATTTTTTTGCATGAAGCTTTTCCTCGAATGCAAGGCAGAGTATCAAGCCGACCAGGAGCGCGGCAAACAGGGCAGTGATCGAGGTAGGTACGTCGTGTCCGTGTGCAAACAAACCCACGGAGTTGAAAACCGAGCTGCCGAAATTCATTTCGTTTCCTGTTGGTGTTCCTGGATGAGGTGATGCCGGATAATTCCCTAGATGAGAAGCATCGGTGTTTCGCGGAGTTCTATCGTCAAGGGATAAGCAAGTCCGTGCATTGCCTGCTGGTCGTCATCACGGGTATGCATTACCACCAGGTCCACCTGGCGGGAATCGACGATTTCGCGATAGTCGGAAAGGCTGTTGCCCATTTTGACAATCGGTTCCACGTGCAGATTCAGTTCTGCCCGGGCGATTTCGGCCTGGCAGGAGGCGACGAAGTTCTCGGGTTCCAGCAGCAGACGTCTGCGGATCTTTTCATGGGCGGTTTCGGAATCGATTTCCGCAATTTTATCGATCACGTTCATGAACCGCAGGTAGGATTTTTCATCCTCAACATGTGTCAGGAACAGCGTTCCTCCCTCTGAGGTCAACTTGATGGCGGAGTTGACGATCAGCGCATCCCCATCGAGGTGGTCGGTAATGGCAATTACCGTTTTTGATTCGTCATGCCAGGGCACTCCGTCCCCGGTTCGGGTTCGATGGGGCAAAAGCATTACTGGAAATGTGGTCGCCTGCGTGAGTACATCAATATAGACACCGAGGCTGTAAGGGAATTCATCGGCCGGTATCTGGAGATTTCGGTGGCTGCAGATCAGGTCAGGCCGTTCCTGTTCAACTTTTTCTACAAGTTCCCCAACAGAAGAAAAATCATCTCCCGAACAGGAATTCCACTGTATGGGTGAAGTTTCAAAGGCATTGGAAACGAATTTTTGCACCAGTTGTTCAAAAGCGGCAGTTTGTTCCCTGCTTCCGTCACTGATTGTCAAAACCTTTTGAACCGCCCAGTCCTGATACTCAAACTGGTTTTTGCTGGCGGCTCGAAAGATACTTTCAAATTGATCGATCTGGGTCATGAAGTTCAGCCGTGAAAGGGTCAACCGGTTGGCGTGGACTCCAGATTAACATTTTGTAGGCCGTTAAAAAAGAAACCGGCTCCGGATTCTCGTCCATTGGAAGTCATCAGCAGCCGGACTGATAGTACCGAGCCGAATGGATCGGTTGCCAAAAGGAGGAGCGGCTTACGTCCTGCGCCGAAGGATCGCCCTGGGCCGAAGGTTCGCACTGTCACCGGACACCGGGTGGTGGTTTCGCTGCCAGGGTAACCCGTCGTCTGATCGGTCGAAGCTGGGTGCGGGGCAGGGGGCAGGTTAACCTGAAAGTGGATCGGAACCCGTGATCGCCGCTTCCGTTTTCGGAAACCTGAAATGTTGACCCGCCGCGGGATTGGAGCTTTTCGCTACCGTTTTACAGGTGGATAAAACCCGAATGCAAAACAGGAGCCAACCATTCGTGAGCGGGCACCAATTTTCCCGCCGGTGACCTGGAAGGGAATGAAGGGGTTTGAAGAAGCCGGAAATTCGACGGCGACCCCGTATGTCAGAAACGGCCCACCTGAAAGAAAGGCCTGCCTGAAAGAAAAGTGCGGGCGAGAGGATTCGAACCTCCACTCCATTAACTGGAACATGGCCCTCAACCATGCGCGTCTGCCAGTTCCGCCACGCCCGCTTTTGGATTTCTTGAGGGGTCCCCTATTATGGGCAATCAGTGAATTTGATCAACCAGCATACCCCGAAAGTGGCTGATTTTGCATTTTTGAGTCTCAGGATTCCTCCCGATCATTACAGTTTTCCCAGCTGTGATTGATTGTCAGGATCCCTTTCAGGGCTTTTCTCCGGTCGTTGGTGTTCAGTATTTTAAAGGCACCCAGAGCATGCCGCTGCTCGAGAAGTGAGAGTTTGCCATCCCCGTAGATCGAGATATTGAAGGAATATCCTCCATCCACCAGGGGGACTTTTTTCAGGTGCAGGCGAAATACATTCAGTCCCTTTCTCGATACGGACCCCAGGGGAAAGAGAAATTCTTTCCGGGCGGAGACCATTGTGGAGACAATTCCAAAGCTGGCCGAATCGAGCGAAATCACCATTTTGCATTGTTCCAGGTCACGCTGACTGCGGATGGCAATTTCCAGTGTGATTGGGTCTCCCGTGGAGAATGTGTCAGATTCAACCCCGTTCTGGTCAAGAGTTTTTGCATGATCCACCTGGACTTCAGGCTGGATTTCCGGTTCTTCGACCCCGGTGGTCTCCGGGGAGGACAATGGGTCAGGGTTGGAAAAGTCATCCTCATTGATTCTCTTGAGTTTGGCTTTTTCGATGCCCAGGATTTTCTGGTATTCGGCGATGCCTTCCATGATGTCACCATCAAAGGTGACTCGGCCCTTGTCAAACACGATGGCGCGGGTGCAGAACCGGGGCATCATGGCCACAATGTGCGAAACCACGATGACCGACATCCCGCTTTCGACCCGTTTTTGCAGGTGGTCGTAGCACTTGAGACGGAAAGCCAGGTCACCCACTGCCAATACCTCGTCGACCAGTAGCAGGTCGGGCGCCAGGTGGGAAGCGACGGCGAATCCAAGACGGACCTTCATGCCCGAAGAGTAACTCTGGACGGGGGAATCGATAAACTCTCCGATTTCCGAAAACTCAAGAATCTCGTCGAATTTTTCCTCGGTTTCCTCCCTTGAAAATCCGAGGATCGATGAATTGATGAATACGTTCTCCCGACCGGAAAGCACCGGGTTGAATCCTGTTCCCAGTTCAATCAGGGCACTGACCCTTCCCCGGATGCGGATGGATCCCTGGTTGGGACGCAGGATTCCGTTCATCATTTTCAGCATGGAGCTCTTGCCAGCGCCGTTGGGACCCAGCAACGCAACGCATTCCCCCCGTTTCATGTCAAAGGATACCTCCTGGACCGCTTCAAATTCTTCTTTCCGGAGGGAACCGGAGTAGGACCCCTGGAAAGTGAGTTCGCGGAAAATATCCTGAACTCCATACCAGAGGGAGCGTCTCAGGTTTCGACAATAGGTTTTGGAGACACCTTCCACCTCGACGACCTTGAAGTCGTCCGTTTCGGCCTCGCACTCATTCGGCTGGACCGATTCAACTGGTGCGGACGCACCATTTTTTTTCTCATCGGTAGAGTGGGGATGACTCACTGGTTTCCGGACCTTTCTAAAAGGATGGGGATGGAAATCCGGTACAGGACAACCGCGAGCAGAAACAGTGGCACCAGCAGCGTTACGTAAAGCCAGCAAATTCCCTCGTGCTGGGGTGCCTGACCCAGAAGATAGTCCCGGGCGGTAATCAGGGTGGGGCTGGCAAGATTGCAATAGACCAGCAGGTTGGCCGGGAAAGAGGTGGGGGTCGGGTAGATAATGGGTGTCATGATCATCCAGACTGGAGTGATCATGGTCAGGACCTTACCTACGTCGAGATAAAGCGCGCCCAGCGGAACCAGCAGCAAACCAACGGTCACTCCCGAAAAGATCAAGGCGGAAAAAACGACAGGAAACAACGCCGTTTTCGCGGAGATTCCCTCGCCGCTGGTGAGAAACAAAACAAAGGGAATCAGGATGAGGCAGCGAACGGCCGCATTGAACAGCACTTCACAGATGGCTACCAGGATAATCATCTCCCGGGGAAAGTTGATTTTGCCCATCATGTTCCGGTTTTGCTGAAAAGCAGCGATCGGGGCGGAATACCCCTCCACGAAACTCTGCCACAGGAACATGCCGGTCAGGACGTGCAGGATGTAGGCTGTCTGCGAAATCTCGCCGGCGTCAGAAAATCGGATCACGCGAAAGGAGTGCAGGAAGATCCAGATCAGGGCCGAGATGATGGCTGGCAGGAAAACCCAGAGGATTCCCAGCATGGTCTGTCGATACTGGGTCTTGATGTTCCGCCAAAAAAGTTGCGAGCAGAGTTCCCGCCGCTCCCAGTTTTCCCGCAGTATCTTTCTCAGCAGCGCAATGGGGTCCCGCAGGGGAGATGCTGGAGAATAGACGGTTTCCGGAACAGGTTTCATGGAATTGTCGCTGATACGGGGCCAGGCCACGGATTGCCGCAGAAACGTTAAGTGAAAAGTATACTTCTTTGTTAATCTGATCAACGCGGTGATTTGCCGCAAAATCTGTTGTCACCGTCCCGGCGGGTTTCGCCGCCAAAGAAAAGCGATTCAGATTTTAAAATGGGTAAAATCCGTCAGATGCGTCAAATCGTCATGATCGAACCGTTTCTGACCGTTGCCTGAACAGATGGCCTGGGCCGATGCCTGAACCAATCAAAACGCTCCTGGTAACCGATGTGCCGTTCTGGCAGAACGCAACCGGTGCGCATGCCCGTATTTTGGATCTGCTGAAAGGAGTGGGTGCAGCCGAGAATCAGGAGGCTGGATTTGACCTGTCGATTCTCGCGACGTGCACCGAAACAGGAGGGGGAGCAGGACCTGCCGAAGTGGCCGGTTTTCCGGTCGAAAAAGTGGACCTTTCCCAACCTCCCCGGCTGGGTTGGGCAAGCCGGTTGTCCTGGTGTTTTCGCGCGATTCTCAATTCCCTCGGTTGGTTGCCCAAACGTCCGGCACCGCAAAGTCGGCAGATCGACCATTGGTACAGCCCGGAACTGCTTCAGCGGATTGTGGAGCAGATCCGGTTGGCAGACCCGGATATTATTCTCTTTGAATACCTGAATCAAACGCAGGTCTTGCGTGCTCTGCCTGATTCGCTGCGCCGATCAACGGTTATGGTTCTTGACTCTCATGACATCCTCTGGAAACGGAACCAGGCTTTCCAGCAACGGGGAGAGGAGCATTGGCTCGATATCGATCGACAGCAGGAAGAGGCTGCCTTACGGGAATTTGACCTCGTGATCGCCATTCAGCCTTCGGAAAGGGATTATTTTGTTTCGGTGGTAGGGGAGTCGAGGGTTATCGAGACGGCGATGGAAATGGAGGGTTCTGGTTTGGACGCCCGGGGCTTGCATCCGGAACGGTCTGAAACTGCCGACCACGTGGCAGGTCCGATGCTCGGCGATTTCAAAGGCCAGAGCAAACAGGGTCTCCCGGATCAGATCACCGGAAGAGAGGCTCGACTTGCCGAAGGGGCAACGAAACCGGGTATTCGGGTCGGTTTCCTGGGATCGGACAACCGTCCCAACCAGGATTGCCTCCGCAGGATCCTTAACCTTTGGCCGGAGCTTTTCAAAAGAAATCCGAGGCTGAGGCTCTCTCTGGCGGGAAGCATCTGTGACCGGATCGAATTGTTGGAACCGTTCCGGTCGCTGGAAGGGGTGGAAATCCTGGGCCGGCTTGAATCGCTGGAAGATTTTTACTGCCGATTGCAGGTGGTCTGGAACCCCGTAACCTTCGGAACCGGCCTGAAAATCAAGAATCTTGAGGCTTTGGCGCATGGGGTGGGCCTGGTCACGACATGTCATGGAGTCGAGGGCTTTGCGGAACCGGGAAACGACCGGGAAGCTCCTTCGGGAACTGGTATCCTGCTGGCTGAAACAGATGCGGAGTTGTTGGATCTGTTTAGTGGGCTCGATTTGGACCTAAGCGAGCAATTGGGCGAAGAAGGGATCGAATTTGTCAGAAAACGTTTTGGCAAAGGAACTCAATACCCGGCGCTTCGTCGAAAACTGAGGGCCCTTTTTTCCGAAAAATCGTGGTGAACGGAACGGGTATTCCGGTCACCCGTTTGCTCGTTTCGCAACCGTGTCCTAGGTTTGGTGGAAGCTTGTACAAACGGGGCTGAAAAACTAGTCTGAAGTCGTGAATTCTGCCGTCGGGGCAGCCGCGGATTCGTTCTTTCATTCCCGCCCGGGTATCCAGGAATTCAATTGCAGATGGTTCCGAGCATGAAAAATCGTCGTCACGCCTTCACGTTGGTGGAGTTGCTAGTTGTTATCGCCATCATTGGAATCCTGGCCGGCTTGCTGTTGCCAGCGGTTCAGGCTGCCAGAGCCTCTGCCCGACGGACCCAATGCTCCAATAACCTGAAGCAGATTGGCCTAGCCATTCACAACTTTCACGACACACGTCGCTTCATTCCTCCCTCCCGTCCCGCCGATGGTTTTCTGACGTGGCATGTCCTGATCATGCCCTTTATCGAGCTCGACAACCTGGAAGAAAAGCTGGACTGGCGTTTGCCCTATGCCCAGCAGAATCCTGATGCTCTCAAGGTGGCCGTACCGGTTTTTACCTGCCCGGCCCGCCGCCCCGCTTTGGACATCAGTACGTTTGAAGTGGGTGACAAACCGGTCGGCGCTTGCGGTGACTACGCGGGGAATGCCGGAAGCGTTTTTGGTACCGATGGCTACAACATCAACTTTGGTTTCAATAGCGAAGCCAACGGGGTCTTCAATTCCGGTTTCCCAAAAGACAACCCGGTCGTTGACGGTGTGCTGCAGAAATACCGTGGCCGATACCGTTTCGCCAATATCAGGGATGGTCTCTCGAACACTCTTTTCGTCGGTGAAAAAGCACTGAATGTCCAGCACCTCAATGAGCCCGGGGGACACGGAGACGGATGCATGTATAACGGGGATGAACCCGGTGGATCGATGCGGGTAGGTGGTCCGTTATTCGACATGGCAAAAAACAAATATCCGGTTCCTCCCCAGACGTGGACCGTGTTCGGCAGTTTCCATCCGACGATCGTCAATTTTTGCATTGGTGACGGGAGCGTTCAGCCGATCCCAACCCATATCGATGATGTGGTTTACGGAAGACTTTGTGACCGGGCGGATGGCGAAACCGTGTCTGCCGTTTTTGACTGATTTCGTTCAATAGACGGCTGCGGATTGATTCATGTGCGCAAAGATTTTTTACGCGGGGACCGAAGAGGAGGTCCTTCATCATGCGCGGCCGTTGATGGATCACTTTGAAATCGAAATCGTACCGCCTGAACGGCTGGGCCGGGTTGCCACCGGTCAGGACCTGGCAATTTTCTTTTCCGAACATTTTCAACGATTTCGGACGGCGATTGGAGAGCTCAAGGAAAAGGGGTGCCGGACCCTCTATGCGATCGATGGGATTCTCGAGTGGCGAAATGCCTTTGAAAACAGGCAGGATGAACCCGCCTGCCCGTGGACCATGCGACCGGTCCTTTCTGACAAGGTGGCCACGATTGGACGCTCACAAGCGAGGATGCTGGCTTACTGGGGAAACCGGGAAAAGGTTGAGCTGATTGGCTTGCCCCGGCTGGATTCGCTGGTCGGTGAGTGTTTCGGACCGGATCGGAACCCCTCGGGTGGAGGTGCTTCACCTGAAAGCCGCCGAAAAAAGCGGGTTTTGGTCACGACTGCCAAGTGGCCCGCTTTTACCGAAGATCAATTCCAAAAAGTCGCATCCAGTTTGTCGGACCTGAAAGAACTTTTCCTTGAAAAAAAGGAATCTGTGGAGGTCGTCTGGCGGCTGACCGGGGGATTGGATGAGTTCCTTGAAGTGGAAAACAACCTGGGGAGTCTTGATGGTGGAGAGTTGGTTGACATGCTGGGCGAGTGTGATGCCCTGATCACGACCCCTTCGACGTCGATGCTGGAAGGAATGCTGCTCGACCTGCCGACTGCCGTACTGGAATACAACGACTGTCCCCAGTTGACCGGTTCGGCATGGCAGATCCGCGACAGGCAACAGATGCACCAGGTGATCGATGAGTTGTTTAGCCCGCCTGACAGGAAAATGGCGCAACAGGAATATTTTTTGCATGACAACCTGGAATGCCGAACCCCGGCGGTTGAAAGACTGAAATTCCTGGTGGAGCAGATGTTGAGCCACGAGGCGGGCCGGGCCCCGGAGCAGCTGGTTTCCGTTGAGAGTCCTCTGAGCTCGGCTGCAATCGGGTACGAATTCCTCTTCAACGGCCACCAGCTGATTGAGTCCGGTGAAGAATTGGAATGGAAGGCACAGATCGCCAATCTTCAGCGAGAGTTGGCCATGGTCCGAGAGCGGAACGAACTGCTGGAGCGGGAATTTGGCCGTGCCCAGTCAACCATCGAAAACGTGTTCAACAATCCCGTGATTTCACCGTTCATCAAGGCGGGTGAATTGGCTGGCCGGGTGTTGGGGCGAAATACAAATTCAGGATAATTACCGTAATTCATGATCACGAACCTGCAGCCCTCCCAGTTGGAAATCAGCCTTGATTCCGTCCGTTCGACGGATCCGCTGCTGGTCTGCGCTACCGATGATGCCTACGTGATGCCACTGGCGGCGATGCTGTATTCAGCAGGTCAAAACCTGAGGGTCGGATCTGAACTGCATGTCCTGATTCTCGATGGAGGGGTCTCGGAGGAAAACAGGCATCGTCTGAAAGAGTCGCTTGCGGATCATCCGATTCACCTCGAATGGGTGACCTTTAATGCCGAAATCCTGCAGAACTTCCAGGTTTCCCACCATGTATCGCATACAGCCTATTATCGATTGCTCCTTTCGGAGGTCTTGCCCGCTTCCATCCACAAGATCCTGTACCTCGACTGTGACCTGCTGATCCGGGGCGACCTCGTGGAACTCTGGGAAATGGACCTGGAGGGTGCGACGATTGGAGCGGTTCCGGACATTGCGTGTCCCAACATCGATGCCAGTCACGGGATGGATAATTTTCGTCTAGCCAATCCGTACCTGGCCAGTTTTTGTCCGGTGGGGAACTACGAAGAGCTGGGCATCGATTCCAAAGCCCGGTATTTCAACAGTGGTGTGATGTTGATCGATCTGCAGCAGTGGAGGCAGCGGAATATTTCGCAGCGATTGATTGACTGCATGCGGGAGAATGAAGAACACATCTGGTGCTGGGACCAATACGCCCTGAACGTCGTACTTCACGACCAGTGGAAGGAAATCGGACTGCAGTGGAATCTCGGCTCGCACGCCTTTGAATATCCCGACGCACGCTACAGCCCGGTTTCCGGCGAAGATTTTGATTTGATGCTCGAAGATCCTCAGGTGGTGCATTTCACCACGGAATGGAAGCCCTGGCATTACGGGATAGATCACGCCTATCGTGATGAGTTCTTTCAGTCGTTGGATCAGACGGCGTGGAATGCGTGGCGACCAGTCCGTCCAGCATTCAGCCTGCAAAAATGGATAGACTGGGTTTGCGTTGGCGTTATCAAACGCGGGACCATCTTCTACCGTAAAGCCGTCTCCATCTGGTAAGGGTTTTGGATGAACGGTCAATCCGGAAACAAAATGGCGTCTGCGGCAACCCTGTTTGCTGCTCCCAAGGCTTTCGAGGGACATATCGGGATGATCCAGCGGAATGCCATCACAAGCTGGTGCCAGCATCGCGACCAGGTGGATATTTTCCTCTTTGGAAATGACCCGGGTGTCGCCGAAATTGCGGAGGAGTTTTCCATTCGCCATTTCCCGCACGTGGAGCGAAATGACGAGGGCACCCCCCGGCTGGACAGCATCTTTTCACAGGCCATCGAAGCGTCCGGTTCGCCGATCATGATGTATGTCAATTCCGACATTGTTTTCAATTCAAGTTTGCCATTCACGCTACAGAAAATTGACGATTTGCAACTCGACACCTTTCTGTTGATCGGGCAGAGGACCAATTTTGACCAGTTGGAGCCAATCCCGTTTTCCGAGGTGGGGTGGGAGGAAAAATTGATGGCAAGGGTGGCCCGCGAAGGCAAACTGGCTTCCATCCTCTGCAAGGATTATTTTGTCTTTCCGCGTGAGGCCTATCGTGAAATTCCGGCCTTTGCCATTGGCAGAGGGAATTGGGATAACTGGATGGTGGCGGAAATGGCAAAAAACAACTCGCCCGTAATCGATGTGACCGAGTGCCTTTTTGCCGGACATCAAAATCACGACTACACTCATGCCGGGGGACGCATGAGGGCTTACGTATCCGGGTCCGAGGCCAGGCGTAACAAGGCACTTGCGGGTGGATCGAATTACGTCTCGGGATCTGTTGCCACCCACCGACTTCCCCGCTCCGGCGAGCTGGTGAGAGCCAATCGCCTGCCACTGCTTTCATTTCTGCGGGATTTCCCCCGGCTGGCCCGTCTAGTGTACAGCCTGTTTCGGCAATGACGGGGGCACAGTCCCTGCGGCGAACAGGTGGCCAGTTGTCCGGGTTGCCGAAAATAACGATTAAAGACTGAATTGGGGCGTAAAAAAAAGAAATGAGACTCTTGATTGACCCAATGATCAACTAGACTTTAACGTGGGTTTTTGAACAGGTCGAACTATCAAGAAGATCGGATGCCAACACTGTCAACCATCTTGTTCTGGACATGTGTCTCGTACGCGGTCTACCATTTCGCGTGGGCCGTATGGTTCCGACTCGTTTTTCCCAATGCTACATCCCCCCGAAATCCGGGATACCAGCCACGAGCCTCGGTAATCCTGTCTCTGCGGGGTAAGGACCCGTTTGTCGGAAAGACCATTGGAAACCTGCTGGAACAGGATTATTCCGACTACGAGTTGCGGATCATTGTCGACAGCCAGACGGATCCCGTCTGGGAGACACTGCGTGAATTTGAAAACCATCCCCGGATCCGAATTTCCATCCTTGAGGAACGTCTCAAAACCTGCAGCCTGAAATGCAGTGCAATTGTGCAGGCGATCTCCGAAATCTCAGAGGATACCGAAGTCATTGCCCTGGCGGATGCCGACATTGCGCCGTCGGTCCATTGGCTGAAAAAACTGGTCAGTCCGCTAAAGGATCCGGCGATCGGTGTCGTGACCGGCAACCAGTGGTTTTCCCCGGCGGAGAACCGGGGCGGTTCCATCATCCGGTCACTCTGGAATGCCGGGGCCCTGGTAGTGACCTTTCTGTTCAAACACACCTGGGCCGGCAGTTGTGCAATGCGGTTGCAGGACGTCAAGGATTCAGGTTTGGTGGAACAATGGCGAAAAACCATTGTCGATGATGGTCCGATTGACGGCGCGATGCGAAAACTGAGCATCAAGACCGTTTTTGTATCCGACCTCGTTTCGGTGAACAGGGAGGAATGTGATTTCGCGTTCAGCATTCGCTACAACAGCCGGATGCTGACATGGTCGCGGATCTACGAGTGGGGCTTCGTGGGAACGTTTTTGCACATGTTGTTTACCATCAACATGGTCCTCGCTTCCCTGGTCGTGATGGTGGTTGAGTTTTCCGGTGGCAGCCTGCTAAATGGCGTTACTTTGCTGGCGGGACTGATGACCATTCACCTGATGTTGTTTTCAGCCTACCTGCTTACGGAATCGGCCGTACGAGCCGTGGGTCCCGAAATGGATACACGTCTCGGACCGCGAACCCCGGGGCGGCTGGCCAAGTGCTTTCTTCTGATCCCGGCGGCTTTGCTGGTCTATTCCCTGGCGGCACTCAAGGCGACGTTTGCCAAGAAAATTCAATGGCGCAACGTGACCTATGAAATCCGGAACCGGTTCGATATCCGGGTGCTGGATGACCAGCCCTTTGCAGCCAGTTCCCTGCCCGTGGACCAAACCTCTTCCATCTGAAACGGTCACGTAACGGCATTCCAGGCCAGGTTTCTGTTGGATTGCCTGCGGTGGCTTCATGCAAACGGATCGCAATCCAGGCTGTGTTTCCGGGCGGAATTCTTCCCGCACGGCAGTGATTGCCCGGAAAACGCGGTGAGGGAGGCAACCGTTTCCCGGGATTCGGCTCCCAAATTTCTAATTCTGTTCTCCGCGTCCGTTGGCTAATCGCCATTCTTGGTCCGGTACGGGGCCGCGGAAATGGGAGAGCGGGACTTTCAGTTTCCGGGGCTTCAGGTTTTCGCCGATTCCCTTCATGTTAAGATGTGAATCAGAACACCAGGTACAGGACAGGGAAATGAACCGCAGGCAGATTATCAAGGCAGTTGCCGGTCTGGGAATCGGATCGGCTGTTTTTGGCAGGGCATTGGCAGCCAGGGCAGCAGATGAGCTGCAAATTACACCGCAGATGATCCAGGATGCTGAGTGGATTGCTGGCCTGGAGTTGACCGAGGAGCAGAGAGAGCAAGCTGCGAGGTCGCTCCAGTACGCCAACCGTAACCTGGAAGCTTTGCGAAAAGTCAAACTGACCAACGACATTGGTCCGGCTGTCCATTTCAAGACAATGGCTGCCTCTGCCGGAGAGAATGGAGTGCCCGATCGAGCTCCCGGCATGTTGGACCGGGGAATCGGGGGCAGGCCGGAAAGCGACGATCAGCTTGCGTTTCTGCCGGTGACAAAGTTGGCTTCCCTCATTCGCAGCAAAAAGCTTTCCTCGGTGGAATTGACGCGGATTTACCTTCGCCGGATTGAAAAGTACAACCCCCTGTTGAATTGCGTTGTCACGGTGACCGAAGACCTGGCTCTCAAGCAGGCGCGGCGAGCGGATGAAGAAATTGCCAGGGGTAATTATCGGGGCCCCCTGCACGGCATTCCCTGGGGTGCCAAGGACCTGGTGGCGGTACCCGGCTATCCCACAACCTGGGGAGCGCCCCAGTACCGCGAGCAAAGATTGCCACAGACGGCGACCGTGGCTGCGAGACTTGAGCAGGCCGGTGCGGTGCTGGTTGCCAAGTTGACCATGGGGGCGCTGGCAATGGGCGATCGCTGGTTCGGCGGAATGACCCGCTGTCCCTGGAATTACAGGGTAGGCTCAAGTGGTTCTTCGGCTGGAAGCGCGTCAGCAGTTGTTGCGGGGTTGTGTGGTTTTACGCTGGGGACCGAGACCCTGGGGAGCATTGTTTCACCCAGTCGACGTTGCGGTGCGACCGGGCTGCGGCCCACGTTTGGTCGTGTGAGCCGGGCAGGCTGCATGGCTCTCTCCTGGTCGATGGACAAGGTGGGGCCGATCACCCGCAGCGTTGAGGATTGCGCACTGGTTCTGTCGGCGATTCATGGTGAGGATGGCCTGGATCCGACTGCGGTGACCCGGGATTTTGCCTGGCCGCCTGAAACCGACTTGACCCGGTTGACCGTTGGTTACACCCGGGGAAGAACCCCCCTTGAGGACCGTTCCGACATTGCAAAGCTGAAAGAGCTGGGCGTTCAGCTCAAGGAGGTTACGCTGCCGACAGAAATTCCCGTTCGCGGTTTGACGACAGTCCTGGATATCGAGGCTGCGGCCGCGTTCGATGAACTGACCCGGGGAGGAGACGTGGAGGGACTGAATGCCTGGCCGGCAATCTTCCGTAAGGCTTCTTTTGTGTCCGGTGTTGACTACGTGAGGGCGATGCGGGTGAGAAGCCTGCTGCAGAAACAGTTCGAAGAACTGATGGAGGGGGTCGACCTGCTGGTGAACGCCAATGACCTGGTCCATACCAACCTGACGGGTCATCCCAGCCTGGTGATGCCAGTCGGTTTCAAAAAAAGAATGGATGTTGAAATGCCTTTTTCAACCGTATTTACCGGGCGGTTGAACGGTGAGTCCGATTTGATGGCCCTGGGCCTCGCTTACCAGAATTTGCACGAGGCTCATTTGCGACAGCCTCCACTGGAAGCGGAAATGAAAAAAATGAATGACGAGTCAAAATCGGCGGATCCGGTTGAAGGTAAATAAAAAAACACGTGGCTTTCCATCCGGGAAAAGCCACGTGTTTCAGGAGACGTTTCATTGGGGATTTGAAAGATCAAATCGATATTTGATCCTGGTGGCCGGTATTGAGTAATTTGCCATGACGCAGGGCGAATCTGCGAAAATACTCATGGAATTCCTTTTCGGGATTTTTTTTCTGATGGGCATCAATTGAGAGTCTCTGAGAAAGAAACCCTTCTGTGTCTTTCAACATTCGATTTCTTAATTTGGCAACTGCGATTTCGCTCATGGGAAACCTTTCTTGAGGTAGGTAGGAATGCCAGAGGTAGCCGCCGAGGGGGGCAGGGTGCGGTCGGGGCTGCGTCCGGTTTCAGGGTGGGAGCTTTGAGTAAGTCATTTCAAAGCCACGAAACTATTGCCGCGGCAATCAGAACTTGAGTGTTTTTTTGCAGGAATGACTTTAGAATTTTTTTTTGGTATTCGACCTGGATCAAATCTCTGATCTGGCTGCATTGGAGCAAACACTGAAAATAGGTAGTCTTTTCTGGTTGGGTGATTTGGTCGTTCCGTTTCTTCGACCCAGCCAGGCCGTGACCCCCAGAGACGAGACAAATGAGTTTTGCACACCTTACCCTCCCAACTGAAAATGTGGCTGCAACCAGCCGTTTTTTCCAAAAGGTCTTGCGTTGGAAACCACTGCGTATGCCGGGAAACATTGATATTGAGGCGGACTGGCTGGAGATAGCGGATGGTCAGCAGCTTCACTTGCTCGGTCTGGAAAAGGTCAATCGTCCCGACGATGAAGAATTCGGAAGGCATTACGCATTTTTTCACCCTTCTGACGATTTTGAGGGAGTCATTCAGCGCATCAAGGAAAACGGCTGCGAGCTTTTGGAACCGATTCGTCCCACCCCATTTCGGCGACTGTTCTTTCGGGACCCCAATGGGCATCTGTTTGAATTGATCGACCGGGACGGGTACCGGGTGGAAGACTAGGAATCCTTGCCGAATCGATGGCAAAAAACTCTCGGTTTCAGGAATTGTTGTGAGAAAAAAGGGCCTCCTGGAATGGTATGAATCCATCCGCATGGCCAGCACAAAAATGGTAAGAAGTCCGTCTTTTTACTAGTCGACAATTGGTCGATCGTGTTAAACTGAACGCGTTCTGATTTATGGTACGAGTTTAGATTACGTTTCGCATGTCGAATAACCCTGCAGAGCTTCAAAACGAAAAGGACAATCTTCAGGCTGTGGACTCCAACGAATCCGTTGAGCAGCAGGTCGCCGGTGAAGCGGTATCGGATTCTGGTACGTCACCCGTTGAAGAGGTTCCGACCTCTCCGGACTCGCCATCAGCGGAGGTTTCCGAAGCAGTCAGCGACGCTGACCAGTCAAGTCCTTCTCCGGAAAGTGTTGAATCGGATGGCGGTGGAATCACAGGTTCCGAGGAGCCTGGAGCTGCCTCAACGTCTGCTGAAGATGATTCCACTGAAGATGTCGGTGCGGCCGAAGAGTCAACCGGAACTGCCGAGGCTGAAAAACCAAAAATCAAGATCGGCTCCCAACGGTCTGAAACGACGGACGAAGTTCTCGTGCCCAAGGCAGTCAAGGATGCCCAGGAATCTACAGTTCCCATTGCCGGGGATGTGGCTGAAAAAGTCGAACCTGTCGACATTGGACCCTCGGTAACTGATCTTGGGCAGCAATGGGAAAAAGAGGCCGAGGAGGTTCTGGAAGGAAAAAGTGTCAGCCAGTTGATGGAAAGTGCTGCCGAAGGTGCTGATGCGGAACTTGCCGTCAACTCGCGAATCAAGGGGACCGTCACCAAGTCGCACGGTGATCATGTTTTCTTTCTTTTAAAGGGGCAGTACGACGGGGTTCTGCCTGCAAAGCAATTCAAAAAGGAGCCCGAACCGGGGACCATGACCGACGTGGTGGTTACCGGATTCAACTCGGATGACAATCTTTACGAGCTGGCGTTACCCGGGGCGGCGGTTGCCGTGGCTGACTGGAGTGACCTCGAAGTTGGCAAGCGGATCGAAGTTCGGATCACCGGATCCAATACTGGCGGTTTGGAATGTTCGGTCAACAACATTCGGGGTTTTATTCCCGCCAGCCAGATAGATGTCTCTCGCGTGGATAACCTTGGCGCATTCATCAACCAGACCATGGAATGTGTGATTACCGAGGCGAACAAGAAGAAAAAGAATCTTGTCCTCAGCCGCCGTTCCATTCTGGAAAAAGAGTTGAATGAGCGGAAAAAGGAGATTCTCGAAGAGTTCGAGGTCGGCTCTGTGATTGAAGGGAAGATCACCAAGCTGAGAGACTTTGGTGCATTCGTGAATATCGGGAGTGGAGTCGAAGGGCTGATACACATCAGCAAATGCAGTTGGCATCATATCAAGCATCCCAAGGAGGTTTTTGAGGATGGACAGGATGTCTCCGTGCGAATCGAAAAAATCAACAAGGAAACGGGCAAGATTCAACTTTCCCACCGGGACACCGTTGAGCACCCCTGGAAGCGTGTCAGCGAAAAATACCCGGCGGAATCGACGGTCAAGGGAACCGTTTCCAAAATTGCCGATTTTGGAGCTTTCATCAAGCTTGAGACCGGCGTGGAAGGTCTGGTTCACATTTCGGAAATTGCACACGAACGTGTCAAGTCAGTTGCCTCGGTACTCACCGAAGGGCAGGAAATTGAGTGCAAGGTTCTTTCGTTGGACCCGGACAAACAGAAGATGAGTCTTTCCATCAAGTCTCTGCTGCCGGAACCTGTGCGGGAAGAAAAGAAACCTGAAGAAAAGGAAAGCAAGGAACCCGCTAGAGAGATGGCGGTCAAAAAGAGGAATAAACCGCTCAAGGGTGGAACCGGTGGTGGTGCCGGCGGTGATCAGTTCGGTTTGAAATGGTGATGCCCGGTTTGGGAATGAATCGCGGCAGTCGAGGTTAATCAGAAAATCCCTGTGTTGACGGTAGCCGGGGGCGGTTTTCGATTTTTGCCATTTGCGAAAACGTATTCTTTCCTGTGTCCATCATTTCCCGGTGGTCTGCAGGGTAATTTCCGGCCATGTTTTGATTCGGAATCCATTTGCGGATCAGGTTGCGGCAAGCTTTCCGAACGTTACAACCAGGTGCCACGTTTCTTTAGACAGGCATCTCAGAGGATTCTCCGATTAGGGATGTTCCCCTGAAGAGTTCCCGGGATTTGGATCACGGTTGTTTGATTTTCTGTGCGGCGGGCGGCGTGGCGGGGCCGTCCGCTTTTCTGGATCTGAGACGCCCTGTGGGGATGTTTTTTGGGCAAGGGCCTTGCATGTCCAGCGACCTGTTGGGCTGCCTGGATCGTTGACAGGACACCCCACTACGGCGGCATTTAACGGACGGATTTTCAAGGAAGGAATCATTCGTGAAAGGCCAAAAAGGCAAAACGAACGCGGAAGACGGTCTTGTGAAACTAAATGCCGCGCCGCTGAAGCAACAGCGGCTTTGAGACGGGAAATGCCTGCAGCAAATGGGTCTCGCCTGGAAGCTGTGTTTTCGCGTTGGCACCGGTTGGCCATCCAGCCCGGGTGTTGTTGGTTTTTCAGACGCGGTAAATTCAAAACAGGTCGTCGTTGCCAACTACCTTAAGGGTGCTACCTTTGATGGAATGACTCTGGAATAATTCAATGAGTTCCGTCTGACTGCTTGGGGTCAATTCGTTCGACCGGTAAGGTACCTGTTCCAGTGAAAGGAAGCTGTTTGTCGTCATGTGGCGATATTTGATTCGCCCTCTGCTGTTCCAGCTGGATGCGGAGTGGGTCCACTATTTTGCGATGAATTCTTTTACCCTGGGAATGTCACTTCCCTGGGGGAAGTCCTTGCTTTCTGCCATGACGCACGTCAGGGAGTCCAGTCTGAAGGCTGAGTTCCTCGGTTTGGAATTTGACAGTCCTGTCGGGCTGGCGGCCGGTTTTGACAAGGATGCCCGTTGGTTTGATCAGTTGTCAGCCCTCGGTTTTTCGCACATCGAGGTGGGAACACTCACCGGACAGCCCCAGGCGGGAAATCCTAAAAAAAGACTGTTTCGGTTTTCTGCGGACCAGGCACTTTTGAACTGCATGGGCTTCAACAACCGCGGTTCCGAGGCTGCCCGGCAGTCCATGGAGTCTTCGGCCAAGAAGGTTGGCGGCTCCAGTAAAGTGCTGGGTATCAATATCGGGCTTTCCAAAAGCGTCGCTGTTGCCATTTCAAACGACGAGGACTCCCCTGGGAAAAAGGCCTCGGATGAACAAAGAATGCAGATGGCCATTGACGATTATCTGCTGAGTTTTCGGCGAATGTTTCCATTTGCAGACTACTTTGCCATCAATGTGAGTTCTCCCAATACCCGTGGGCTTCGGGACCTGCAGGCACCGGAAAAAATTGGCCAGTTGATCCACGCCATTCGCAAGGAAAACCAGGAGTTGGCTGGAGCTGCAGGATCCACCAAGCCGATTCTGGTCAAGCTGGCGCCCGATTTGTCGGAACGGGAACTGGATGAAACGTTGGAAGCACTTGTTGGCGAAAAGGTGGACGGGTTGATCGCAACCAACACGACCATTTCCGCCGCGGATCTGAAAACCTCACCGGCCCGTATTGCCGGGAAGCGGTGTCAATGTCCGCAGCCAGGTGGCGGTTTTTCCGGGCGTCCGCTAACCATCAAGAGCCGGGAATTTGTGGCTCGGGTGTACAGGCGGACCAGGGGACAGTTGCCGATCATTGGTGTTGGCGGAATTCTGAGTGGAGAAGACGCCTGGGAGATGATTGGTGCCGGGGCATCGATGGTTCAGGTCTACACGGGTTTTGTCTATGGAGGGCCCTTCTTCGTCCGACAGGTGAACCGTTACCTGGCGGACCGATTGGAAAAGGAGGGCCTGTCCACCATAGGTGATCTGGTCGGTCGTCATAACGGCTAGGCTGACCCGGATCTATCGCCGGTGGTTTTTACTCGCCAGCAGCCCCAATCCGGTCGCCTGAAAATGGGACACCCATGGACAATACACCGGCGCATTACACCGGCGCATTACACCGGCACAGTAGACCGGGACAGTAGACCGGGACAACGACCCACGGTCGGGTTCTGCTTAGGCAACCATGCCTTCGACTTGCCGGGCCAGTCGCTTGCGGGCGACGTGGAGTCGGCGTTTGATGGTTCCCAGGGGCGCGTCGAATTCATCGCTCATTTCGTTCAGGGACTGTCCCTGAACGTAAAAAGCTTCGAGGGTTTGCCGGTCCATTTCACGAAGGTTCTCCATGCCCTCGTGCAATTGGGCATTCTCCTCGGATTGAATCATGCGATCGTCGGGCGATGAATCATCGATGCACTCCGAAGCCAGGTATTCCGGTTCGGTGGCTACTCCACGTGACTTTCGAATCTGCATGTTGATTGCCATTCGATGGGTGATACTGCGTAGCCAGCCTCCGAAGCACTCGGGTTGTCTCAGTTGATTGATTTTGTCCATCGCCTTGATAAAAACCTCCTGGGCCAGTTCCTGGGCGTCGTTAAATTCACCCAGACGACGCATCGCCACTCCGAAGATATGTCTTTCGTAACGCAGGAACAATTCGCCAAATGCGGCCCGATCACCATTCTGGGCAGCGGATACCAGGTGGATGATTTCCTTTTTTTCTTCGGTATGGGTGTTGGAGTGATTTTTGGGATTCTGTGAATTTGCAGACATGGTTGGATCTATCTTTTTCAGCTTTCCGTGCTGTGCGGTGATGCCTTCTAGTGAATGCATCGGTTCTTTTGTGCTGTTCAAAAGCGGGACCAGGATTTGCCGATTCAGGCAAATGGTGGTCAGCTAACTGTGATGACCGGGAATGGCAACTTGGCCATTGCGTTTTATCCGGCTACCTGCTTTTTGGATTTCAAAAAGCTGCTCGATTCGGAAGGAAATGGAATTTCCCGGATCGAGCCAATCAGGTTGTGGTCAGCGTCGGGATGGCCGCCATCATTCCGCCCAGGTATTGAAACACCTTTCCGGAAGCGGTCCGTAACAGGGAATAGGCCCCTGGTCGTTGGCCCGCGACGTTTCCCTGCCGATAACCGGACAGAGTACTCTGTTCGGGTAGGCAGGACGATTGCGCACTTTCGCCATGCAGGCGAATCATTCGATGCCGCAGCATCGAGACGAGATGGCGTAATGAATCCGTGAGGCGAACGCACGCCACATCGAATCCACCAAAAAGGGTGCCATCTACCGTCACTTTCTGACGGGCTGCAATGTTGGCATCAACGTTCTGGGTAATGATGTAGTTGTGCATTTCATTCCTCCGAGTGCATTACGCACTGCTGAGAGTCTGGGAAATCGGCCTTCCGGACCGATACTTGAATGGGGCCGTTTTGAGGTGGCCAGCAATCCTGCTTTTCATGAAACAGGTTTTCATGAACCGATTCGCCGGAGCTTTTGTCCAGATGTGGCAAGAGTCGCCTTGCGGGATCCACCCGCGGGCAAAATGGTCTGCCTGGATCAGAAGCCCAACAGAAAAATTCCAGCGGAAAACTTTCTCATTCGAAAATCAGGACCTTTTCACAAGTACATAGGTTCGCCAGGAAAGAGGAAATATTCCCGGAATTCTTAAAAAAAACGGATCGGCAATCAAATTTTGATCGTGAAAAAAATCACGATCCGGGGTTTTCGAACTCTTTGCGTGGAAATAACCGGTTCTTTCCCGACTTGTCCCTTTTTCAGGCTAATTGCGGGCTAACGTTTTGATGGCGCCATGGAAAGGTCAAAAAGCGATTCCGGGTGAGTCACGGGAATGGAGTCGGTTCCCGGAATCAATCTATCAATACAGGGGCAATCATTGAGCGTTTACAGTCTGCGCGACGTTTTCGGATTCGAACGTATTCCGACTATTCCCGAGGTGGCAAAAAACCTGTTTCGCCAGTTGCAGGAACCGAAAATCAATTTTGCCCGCTTCACCGACTCTCTTCGTTTCGACCCCTGGTTGGTTTGTGCCTTTGTCGGTGCCGCCAACGCCAAGTTGAATGGCAGCGCGGAAGTTAGCTGCATTCAGAATGCGATTCTGGAGTGCGGCCCCAGGAAGTCCGTGGAAATTCTTCAACAAGTCAGTCAGCAAGCTGAACTGGAAGAAGGCATCCGCCTTGAGTTGCTGGAGAATGCCTGGGCCAATTGCATTACCCAGGGAATTGCGGCTGAATCCCTGCAACCCAGTGCCTTTCAGGATGAGGTGTCCGCCATGTTCCTGGTGGGACTGCTGTCGGATATCGGTATTTTGGCTCTGATTCAGGCGTACCCTGAAGATTACTACCAAAAAGTCTGGTCCTGTCAGTCGGGTTTGGTGGATCTTCAGACGTTGGAACAGGAGGTTTTTGGGTTTTCGCATGTGACGGTCGGTCACGAACTGGCTCGAATTTGGCGACTGGGAGAATCGTTTTCATCTGCCATTCTCCAGCATCACCTTAGGGGAAACGGCTGTTTCCTGACCATTAGTGCCCAGGCATCCAGCGGTATTTTGGAGGTTCTTAACGCGGGAGACGCGGGGAAAGAAAAAAGAGAAGGGCTCCAGCGGCAACTGGAGGAATGTTTCAGGATGTCAGCAAAGGAGGTGGACCTGTTGCTGGAAAAAGTCCGTCAGCGTCGCGATTCCGTTCTCAGGAATCTGGGGCTGAGGAGAGCTTTTTCTGCCTGTTGAAGGCTGGCGGTCAGCAGTTCACCCGGTCTACAGGGCAAGCCCTCCTTTCGGCCGGCCCTCCTGCAGGCGAACGGGTATTTGGTCCAAAAAAAATGGTTTGCCACTGAAGGGCAAACCATTTGAATTTCAGAGGGAGCCAACGGCAGGGATTTTCCGTGGCCTGTTCAGTACACCGTTTTGAATCTCATTTTTTGACATCAAAGCAGTGAATAATCTCCTGGTCCCTGAGGTACAACTTGCCATTGGCGACAACCGGGTGAACCCAGATCTTGCCCCGGGGGCTTCTGTTTTCCGTCTGGGGATCCAGTGTGAACCGACCTGATTCCTGCCAACCCTCTTCGGAAGCCTTGATCAGGACGACTTCGCCCTTGCCTTCGGAGAGGCAGTAAAAACAGCCATCGGCGTAAGCGATGGCCCCTTTGCCCAGTTTCTTCGGTTCATTCCAGATTTTTTCACCGCTTTCAAAGTCCTGGCAGGTCCAGCCTCCTTTTCGACCATCGCAGTAGCCGTAAAGTTTTCCGTCCACCATGATGACTCCCCCGTGGTGGTTGACCATGACTTTGTTATTCCAAAGTTGCTTGACCTGGTTATCAGCAGCAATCTCCACGGCCATGCAGCCGACACCGTAACCGCTGGAAACGTAAACACGGTTTTTCGATACAATGGGTGTCGGGATGACGGCGGTTCGACCGGGCCAGTCCGTTTTCCAGATCACCTCTCCAGTTTCCGGAGAGACGGCTACCAGCGACTTCATGGTCAGCTGAATGTACTGAGGCTGGTTGTTGATGACCGCCTTGATGGCAGATGAATACTGTGCCTGGTCTTTGAAGTCGCTGCTTTGCCAGATCACCTTTCCGCTCTTCTTGTCCAGGGCCACGATGGCCCCCTTGGAACCGCCAGGCGTGCAAATCACTTTGTCTCCATCGACGAGCAACGATTCACAGTAGCCCCAGAACGGAACCTTCCCTCCCAGTTCGGTCATTTTGGTCGACCAGAGGACCTTGCCGTCGGCTGTCTGGAGGCAGGCCAAGGAACCGCTGCCGGAAAGGGCGTAACAGTATTCACCGTCAATTGTAGGGGTGCTTCTTGGTCCATCTCCCCAACCATTTTTGAATCGACTGCCGATATTCGATGACCATTTTTTTGATCCATCCTTCGCATCCAGACAAATCACAAATTCCTGATCGCCATCGATCTCCAGTCCCATGGTGAAAACGTGGTTTCCAACCACCGAAAACCCTGAGTAACCGAGGCCACCCTCCTTGCTGGTCCATATTTTTTTGGGGCCGCCAGCGTCCCACTTTTGCAACAGTCCTTTTTCTGACGAAACATCAGTCCGATTGGGGCCCCTCCACTGTGGCCAATCATCGGCCAATGTCCAGTTACTGGAAAGGACCAACATCAAAAGCAAGCTCAAGTATTTCATTTTAAATCCCAAATTGTTTTTTCGATTCCCTGGTCGAATTCGGCAAAGTGAATCAGGGAGTTCACCGACGCCCAGTTTACCAGTTTCAGACCGGTTCTGACAGCTTGGCTTCTGGACAGTTTGGAGCAGGACTTCCTGATTCCGCTATTGGAATCTTCGTTTTCTCCAGGGGGTCCCCGCAAGGGCATTGGGAATTCCGGCGATCAGTGCCTGAGTTAACCGTTGTTGGAGCGTGGCGGGAGTCCCCCGGCAGTTTCGGAAATTGAATTCCTTCCTGTCGAATGGATTAAAAAAGGGTCCCATCCCACGCGGGAACGGAACCCTCTGCTGTTAGTGACCGATCAGCCTTTGAGACTCACTGTTTACTGTTATCAAGCATTCTCTTGACCATTTTTACCGGGATGGCAAAGCTGCTGGTTCTGCCGGATCTGGCAATGTTGATGCCGATTACCCTGCCGTCGAGATCGACAATCGGACTTCCGCACTGGTTGGGAAGGATAGGTGTGTCGTGCTGGATGACGTTCGGGAATTCGGAGTGTCGCTCACTGGGGACGGCGCCCAGGTTCCGCATCATCTCAAACCGGGCCGCCCGGTCGCCCCGCATCATTCGGCCATCCAGAGTTGCCTTGATGGTCACCGAACTCCCGCTTCGCTCCACTTTCAGCTCGATGGCCTGTCCTTTTTTTCGGGAGGCGATTTCGCGGACCAGGTCAGCAACCGTTCCGGTGGCAACGCCGTTAATTTGCAAGACGATATCCCCTGGCTTGAGACCGGCTCGCTGGGCCGCTGAGCGATCCGTCACATCCTTGAGCAGGACCCCCCTTGGATGAGGGCCCGGTTCAACACCGAGGAATCCCCGGTTATTGCCGATGATCGACCTGGGTTTGACGGCCAGGGTTCCTATCGCAACCGGCTGTTGGCTGTTGTTGACGGTGATCAGCAGCGTTCCCTCTTCCATCGGGGGGCTTTCCATCTCAATCGGTGTCAGGTTTTCGTCCGTCTTCAAAAGAGCCAAGTCGTTGGTTTTGTCGACTCGCACGACCCGGGCGTCAAATTTCACTGAGTTGCTACGTACGCATTCCACCTCCTTGAGGTCATCCAGTTCCGATGCCTTGGTGACCAGGTAACCGTCATTGGATACAGCGGTCGCAAGGGCAAGTTGTTTCGGTTCGCCTTTCCTGAATACTGCCACCACCGAGCGGCAAAGTTTTTGGGAAAGCGGGCGAAAAGGAGCCAGGTTTTCGGGGTGCTGTTTTTCTACACGGTCCTTTCGCCGGGCACGAAGTTGGTTCACCCGGATTTCGCGGACTTCGGGATTGCTTTTGTAAAACGAACCGTCTTCACTGGATGGTTTTTTTTCCCGGATCGATTCGATTTCCTTCAGCAGATCCCGGGGAAAGTACTCCTTCATCATCTGCTCAAACATCCGGTCAAAGTCGTCCTGGGCAGGTGAAACGGATGCGATCGACAAAAAGACCCAGCAGGCGGTCATCACGATTACGAATCGGCCAATTGAATTCCATTTGAACTGTTTCATGTTGTTCTCCTTTGATTCATGATTTCCCATGATTTTTTTCGTTTACCAACATGGGCGGCAGGCTTTCCCTTTCGGGAAGCCATTTTTTTCGCTTACTGACCGAGTTCAGCCATGCTTTTCAGCCGAGCAGTCAGCGTCATTTTCCTGTCGCCTCTCAGGATCCGGATTTTGATCTGCGTACCTGGTTCCTTGTCCTGGATGGCTTCCACAACATCCCGGGCGCCCCGAATCGGTTCACCGTCGATCGTCATGACGACATCTCCCTTTTGAACTCCCGCTTCGGCCGCGGCCGAATTCTCAAACACCAGCTCTACCTGGGCGTTTTCTTTCGACATGCGGATTCCAAGGAAAGCACGCTCGTTGGGTGTGCTCGCCGGTGCCCCGAGACGTCCCCATGTTTTGCCATCGGCCAACTCGTCCCAGTCTCTCAGAAAGGGATTGATGGCCGCATGACGATTTTCCGCGATAGATTCTCCGATGGAGCTGTGTATGGCGATCAATTTTCCCTGGAGGTCGAACAATGGACCGCCGGAATCTCCGCCGATCAAGGCACAATCGGTGATCATCCTGACGTTATTGTTTCTCAGGACTTTTCCGACTCTCACGGGCGGAGTTCTGCCCAGCTCATAACCACCGCTGTGACCAATGCAGATGCACCAATCGCCCCGTTTGACCGACTTGGAGTTTCCGATTTCTACATAAGGCCATTTCTTCTCGCCAATCAGCTGGCACATCCCGGCGTCCACGTTCAGATTTTTACCCAGTGGTCGGGCCTCAGCGGTGGAGCCGTCAGGGAAATAAACGGTCAGGTTTCTTCCGTTTCGATTGGTGGTCAGCACGTGGCCTGCGGTGAGGATGATTCCATCCCTGCTGACAACGACACCACTGCCAAAACCAATGCCGTCGGTAATGGAAACCGTTGCCGGCATCACCGATTGTACGGTCTTCTTGATGGTTGCTTGTTGTTTACGGTACTCGGCCAGGGTCTCCTGACACTGGGCCGCTGCACCAAGCAGCAGGATTAAAAATGGCGCGAAAAGATGTTTTCTATGCATGTTTCTCTCCTTTTCCAAACGGTTTTGGAGGCAATTTTTCGTGCTCAATACTATGATTTTCGCGGTTCCGGGCAATCAGATTCAGTTTTTCTGGATCCGTCGTTCCACTTGATGAACACGCTCCAAGGGCAAATCGACAGGTCACAAGCTACCGGATCCCTTTATTTTAAAGTTGTTCGAGCAGGATTGTTCTTGCGTTGGAAACCATGAAATATTTGTCATTTCTCTGTAACAGGAGTCACCCTGCGAGACATTCCCTGTTTAAGGGCGATTATTCCACCTGTTGGAAGTTCCATGCCGGGCGCAGGATGGGCAGTTCTTCCGCCTTAAAAAACAGTGAGTTCTCGCGGTACGATTGTAGGAGTCTCACGAATTGAAGCGGCTGAAAAAAAAAGGCTCATGCCAATTCACGCCACCTTCGAGAGTTGGCTTCTCCTGCCGGATTTTTTTCCTGATGATTGAATGCAAGGCGGCCATCGCCTTCAGGTTGACGATGGAGTGTGCTGTAAAAAGCGGTCCGTCCGCGAAAATGGCACTCCAGTTGGCTTCCCGTGGATCGGATTCAAGGGTGGGCTGTCCTGGGCCAGAAAGAGGACGCGGAGATCTGACGTCCCGATTCAACGTCCCCCGAAAAAAAAGGCCGGACAGAAGTCCGGCCTTGATCCGTTCAGAAGCAATTCCTATTCGGAAATATCGATCGCGTAAAGTGTTGAGCGATCGCTGACATACATCTTCCCATTGGCCAGCGTCGGGGTGGTGTAGACCGAAGAATCAAAAGTCACCTTTTTGATTTCCTTCAAGGTTCTTCCGGCCTGGAGGATCCAAAGATCGTTGTCTTCTGTTCCGAGGAAGACCTTGCCGTCGACTACCATTGGAGATCCCCAGATAGCCGAAAAGGTATCGTGGGCCCAGACTCTTTTTCCTGTTTTCAAATCCAGGCAGTGCAGGATACCGTACAGGTCGGCAGCGTAAACAAGGCCATCCTTGACGGCAACCGTAGAGACCGTTCGGCTGTAGATGGCTTCTTCTGCTTCGCCGGTAACCGAGCCGTCTTCATCAACACCGCCGTAGTGCCAGATTTGACCGCTGTTTTCGTTCGGTTTTCCCTCGGTCTCCTTTTTCCCCAATTCCGGGCTGATATCACCCTCTTTGGTGGCATCAATCCGGTACAGGTGTCCCACACCGTTTCCATGCTCGGGGTCCTGTCCGACGCCGAGAATTACGGTGTTTTCATAGAAGACAGGCGTTCCGATAATGGCGTTTCGGTCTCCTTCGCCACCCAGTTTCCAGACGGCGGCTTTCGGGTTCAGATCGAATTTCCAGACCAGTTTGTTTTCCTTGGCTTCCGCATCGAAGGCGTACAGCCAACCGTCTCCACCCGGCATGTAGACCTGGGCTTTACCGTTCACAACACCGACTGACGGGGAGGACCATTGCCCGTGAAGAATCTCCCGGCCAGGACTGCGGTCTTCCCAGACAACCTTTCCGGTGTTCTTGTCGACGCAGAGAAAACTGGGGGATCGGGTGGCCGGGATCTTCTTGTGGGATTCATCCACGCCGTTGGAGGTGACGAGGAAAATGTGATCCTTGTAAATCACTGGTGAGCTGGTCGCCAGGTTGTGTGGGAAAACGCCCAGTTCCTCAATCATGTCCAATGACCAGATGATATCTCCATCTCCCTTTTCAGTGTCTTCTTCTTCCTTGTAGGGACCGTCGTTTTCACCGTCGGCAAATCCTTCGAGGTCGAGGCAGACAATTTCGGCACGGTTGGTGATCACGTAGGCTTTGTCACCTTCGATTACCGGGCAGGAACAGATGCCCTGCAGCGGCCAGTCGCTCACCCTCCCGATGGGAAGCTTTTTTCGAGTCAACTGCCAGAGGAACTCACCCGATTTTTCGTCGAAACAGAGGACCACACCCCGGTCTTCCGCGGCAGGGTGTTTGGGGCGGTAACCCGCGCCGTTGTTGGTTCCCACCAGAATTTTTCCACCTCCGACAACCGGATTGCCGTAGGTCTGTGAACCGAGTTTGGCCGTCCAGAGAAGCCCTTTTTTGGCCTCCGGATCAAATGCAATGCTGACACCGGTCGAGGCGTTGACCATATTTCGCCCGATGGTCCCTCCCCACATCGTCCAGTCCCCGGTGTACTCGGCCAGAACCTTGGGGCTGGCAACCGCAGCAGTGGCAGGAATGGCCGTGCTGGCAGATTCCTTGCCACTGGCCTCCTGCCCCCCGGTAGCTGCCTTGTCCGGGGCAGCTTTCGCTTTGTTTTCCTCGGACTTGGGCTGTCCGTCGGGAGGAGTTGCCGTTCCGGTCATGGCACCATCCGACTTGTTCTGGCTGGTGGCCTTGGATTGGTTTTTCTTTTCTTCGCTTTTTCGGCCGCATCCGGTAAGCGATGACAGCGCGATGGCGACTGCCAAAAATAGGTTCAAATATTTCATTTTCAGTTGTTCCTCTGTTTATTCCTGTGTAATGACGACATTGTCAAAAAAGCAATCGGCCAGGGCGTAGGACCAGAGGCCGGGACTGCCGGATAAGTTCGGTTTGGGATCGACAACCGTCAGGGTCCAGTCCTCCGGTTCCTTTTCCTCACGCTCCCAGATCTTGCCGAACAGGTGAGCTTTGCCGTCTTTGAGTACGACCTTGAATTTCATCGTGTACCAGATGTCGGGATCGGCCAGGTACTCGGCCTCGGCACCATTTTCAGCACCGGAAAGACGCCATTCCGACGGCCAGGTGACGAATTGCAGAACACCATCGTTGCCGTTGAGCAAAAAGGTGTACCGGTTGGCACAAATGCCGACGCTGGAAAGCTTTCGTTTTTGTTCCGTCAGGTGAACATCCGCCTGAATGGTGTAATTGGTCATGGTGCTTGGACCCAGCATTACGGTGTGACTCGGTCGCGCCGGTCCGGGACCCATTCTCATGGCCTTGGTGCCGTCCACGTCCCTGGGTTGCAGTTTGACAAAGGCACGGACCCAGGTCGGGGGTACCTGCTTTTCTACAAAACCCTCGAAATCCCATTTCCAGGTTTTGTCCCTTGGGAAGATGCGAATTCGGGCGCTGGCGGTCACCTCGCCGACTTTGGCAGTGATCTTGGCACCGGTGTGCTTGCCGGTCACTGCTGTGGTCAGTCGGGATCCGTCTGTTTTTCCCACGGCATCCACGACCGAAAGGGTGGGTTCGATCATCTTGATGAATCCGCCATTGGCATCAAAAGCGGCCATTTTGTAATCCACCGAATCACCCTCTGTAACGTAGGTTTCCGATGGCCAGAGCTGTAATTGGGCAATCTCGCCATCGACAGGCTTTTCCGTCGGAAGTGCCTCGACTTTGCCGTCTGCGGCACCCTCTCCGCCAAAGCAGATCAAGCGGTCACGGGAAGCAACGTATACGTGACCATTGGAAACCGCTGGCGAACCGTAGATTTCGTCAAAGCCTTTTCCGCTGGTCGCCTTCAGTTGCACCCGGCAAAGTTGTTTGCAGCCTGTTCGAGAGGGCTGGCAAATATGGATGTTGCCATCGACTTCGGTGGCAATGATTTTTCCATCCACCCAGATCGGCGAGCCCTTGCCCACCGTCCCAAGGTTGTATTTCCAAAGTTCTTTTCCACTGTTGGCATCGTAGGCGTGCATGTCACCCGTGTCGGCTACGACAAACACCATCCCATCCTTATACAGGAGGGCTGTGTAGCCTGCCTTGATTTCGTCGACACGCCATACCGGTTTACCGGTTTTTGCGTCAAGACACTGCACGCTGCCAAACTTGTTGGAGTCAATGTTGTCTTCACCGTGCGAGATGAAAACCTTTCCGTCTGCCACGGCGGGGGTCGCATTCAATCCCCGCTTGGACATCATGTGCCCCCAGATTTTGTCACCGGTTCGGGCATTCATGGCGTAAACGCCACCGTCACCATTGCCGCCGATCAACATGCGGGTCCCGTCGACTACCGCCACAACAGGAACTGAGTAATTCGTGTCTTTCGGTTTTCCGCCGGGAGCTTTCATCCAGCGGAGGGCGCCGGTCTTTTTGTCAAAAGCGTAATAATAATGTTTGGGAGAGGGCCCTTTGATGTCTCCCCAGTTCACCATCAGTGAACTGACAATCAGGCGGTCTTCATCGACGATAGGCGTCTGGGTTCGTCCGCCGTATCCGGATATTTTTCCGTAATCTTCCCAAAGCGAAAGTTCCCAGACGACTTTGCCGTCGGCGGTGTAGCATCGCAAAATGCCACTCACCGAATGAACATAGACGTAGCCGGTTTCCGGATCACCCACCATATGAGCCCAGCCCACACGTTCTACCGGGATGTCCGTTCCAAAAACGTTGAACCGGTCTCTCCACAGTTCCTTGCCGGACTTTGCATCCCAGCAGATCACCTGCTCCTGGATATTGATCAATTCCTTGTCGACACCCGTGTTTTCCGAAGTCCGGCAATTCAAATAGACTCTGCCATTGAGGACAATGGGGGTCGAACGTCCACCCGTTTCCGCCACCCATTTGACGTTTTTCATTTCTTCGAGGTCAAACGTGTCGACGATTCCGGTTTCACGCGAAATGCCATTCTGTTCCGGGCCACGCCAGTGCGGCCAGTCATTTGCAATGGCTGGTACACAGGCAAGCACCATGGCGAGGAAAAGTGTCATTTTCAGACGCATGCAGTATTCCTTTGACGTAGGGGAATGATTTGGGTGGGATGATTGGGCGGATGGATCTGCTGATTTTCGTGGCGGAAGGATTCCGTCCGCCGACGCACCCCTTGTTTCAAAGCTCTAATTTATCCAAAGCTGTACCGTTCTTCCAGTATCGCCCCGGTTTTCGCTCAAATATGGCGACCATTCGTTCGAGGGTCCGCGAGCCGGTCGCAGCGTTAAATGGGGTCCGAAACGCCCGGGAAAATTGGTTCCCCTGTGTATCGCAAGCCGTAGTCTTCGGTTTTTCCCCGGGGAGAGTCTGAGGCGGCTCAGCAATGTCGCCGATACCGTTCCCCGGTTTTGTTTGGGGCAGGATGTTGGGAGCTCCGACTGGTTACGGGGGGCAGTTGCATGATTGCGGAGAAACAGAGGCCTTCCGAAAGCCGTTGGGGGAGAATCTGATTGGCCCGAACTGCGAAGATCCCACCAAAGTTTATTTGGGGTTGCGGCGGGAGACTGTAGTGGTCTGCCAGCGGTTTCCGGGTTACTCCTGGACAAAAGCAGCTGAAATGGAAGCCGTCCGGGTTGCAGTAACAGGCGGCGCAGGTGACTGTCTCCCGACCGTTACCGGTGAAAAAGGTTTGCGGTTACAATCGGGCTTTGCGGGAAATCTTCTTGCTCCCTTCTCCGCCGCTAAGTCAAGTTGGCCTTTTTCATCGTTGTCAACGACTGCAAACCGCTGGAACAGTCTGGTCCGAACCATGCCATCAAACGATTTCAATCCAGGGGTTCCTGCGATTGACCCAGCGAAAGCGGGCTTACCTCTCGAAGCCTCCGATTCGAAAACGTCAGAATCGGAGTCCCGGTTGGCAGGGTCTTCGGGGCAATCGCAATCGGTACAGGAAGAACACGCACGGTTCAACTTCTTTACGCTGGCTGCCTACCAGGTCACCATGCGGGTGGGCTGGATCTTCAAAACCGAGAGCATCATCATGCCGGTAATCATGGATCTCCTTTGTGGTCCTGGGACGGCGCTTGCTGCCTGGATGCGAAGCTGGTTGCCACAATTGAACCGGTTTGGACAGAGTATTCCACAGGTTTTTTTTGCAGGACGCATTCGCCAGACTGGCCGCAAAAAACTGGTTGTTGCCATTTGCAGCCTGTTGATGGGGATGGTGTTTTTGGGGTTGGCTTTTCTCTGGTGGTGCTTTGACGGCGAGGCCAGTCGGCTGATGCAGGTCAGTTTCCTGGTTTTGTATGCCCTGTTTTTTATTTGCGTTGGCGTCAACAACCTCGGTTTCAACACCCTGCAGGGCAAGCTGGTTCAATACGATTTCCGCGGGCGGTTGTTCCTGTTGGCAAACCTGGTTGGGGGCGGGGCAGCCATCGTCGCTGCCTGGTTTTTGCTGGGCCACTGGTTTGATGAACAGGGTGGCAATTTTGTGGCATTGTTCACCTTTGCCGGAATCTGTTTTCTGGCAGGTGCACTCCTTGCCCTTGCCGGCCGGGAGGATCGCGACCGGGCCCCGGCGAGTGCGGGGGCAAGCGACAGTGTTTTGACATTGCCACTGACCCTGATCCGGAAAAATCGGCAATTCAGGATCCTGGCGATGATCGCGGCCTGTTTTGGGACTTCCATGGTGCTTTTTCCCCATTACCAGGCGCTCTTCCGGGAGGCGGCGACCGATGCAGAATCCGCTTTTTCATTTCGTGTTCTCATTTTCTGGGTGATCATGCAAAACGGTGGGACGGTTCTGTTCAGCCTGTTTGCCGGTCCGGCGGCCGATCGATTTGGTAACCGGGCCGTTTTGCGGGGCCTGCTTCTGATGATTTTCTGTGCACCTCTTTTGGCGATGGCGTTTTCGTCAAACCCGGCCCTGGCACGCGCCCAGTATTTTTGGGTTTTCCTTTTCGTGGGTGTCACGCCGGTCACGATCCGGGTTTTGAACAATTTCGCCCTTGAACTGGCTCCGGCCGATCTTCATCCCCAATTTTTGAGCGTTCTCAGTCTTTGTATGGCACTCCCGGTCATCCTGGTTTCCCAGTTTGTCGGCTGGGCGATACCCCGTATCGGTTTTTTCCCCGTTTTTTGGGCGATAGCTGTTGTGATCCTGATCGGCTGGCTGTTTACATTCTCTGTAAAGGAGCCCCGCAGCAGGTTGACGTCCGGTGACTGTCAGGGCGATAATTTAAAGTAGGACGACATCGTTTGTTCGAGAATCCTGTCAGCGAGCTTTTCGGCTGCCTGGCACATTGTGAAATTTTCCGTTGAAATATTTTCAACCAACCAAGAGTAAATAAAGGAGATCAGAAAATGCGACAAACCGGTATCACGGCTGTTGCGGTAGTAGCTCTTTTGGCTTCGACCGTATTGATTGCTTCAGCGTTTGAAGGTGGCAAAACCGAAGGTGATAAGGTTGACTTCAAAAAGGTGAAGTGCGTTATCAATCCCAAGGCTGGTGCCAAGGAAAAGAACGCTGCAGACTACAAGGGTGGCAAGGTTTACACCTGCTGTGGTGGTTGCCTGGCAAAATTCAAAAAGAGTCCTTCTGACTTCGCAACGGCTGCCAACGGCCAGTTGGTCAGTACCAAGCAGTTCAAGCAGGTAAAGTGCCCCATTTCAGGTGGTAAAATCAATCCCTCCAAGTCGGTTGTTGTCAACGGTGTCAAGGTTGCCTTCTGTTGTGGCAATTGCGAAGGCAAAGTCAAGGGAGCGGGTGACAAGCAGGCTGAACTTGTTTTCGGAGAAAAGGCTTTCAAAAAGGGCTTTGTTTCCGCCTCCAAAAAGTGATCATTCCAAGGTGAATGAAAACGGTCCGGAATTCCGGACCCGCAAAAAAGTCGCGACTGGTTCGCGGCTTTTTTAATGCGCTTGAAAATCATAACTCACCCTGGAGGGTGATTGCCTGAGTCGCCAGGATGGTGCAGGGGCCTGTCTTTGATTTTCT
>JAYZFP010000149.1:0-15682 GCA_036336715.1 Planctomycetota bacterium | reverse complement strand
GGGCCGCTCAACCAGCGTCTTTACCCAATCACGAAATATCGCCACCTCCATAAGCAGATCATTCACCCGCTCGTGAGAATCCCCTTGCACGAGGTCGAGCTGCCCCAACGACTGAATCGCCTCACGGGGAACATCGGCGCGACTTAAAAACGATTCCAGAGAAGGCCGGATTTCCTTCAAATCAGGAACAGGCCAAGACAGTTCCCGCCCTGGCCCCGGCTCGTTTGACGCATCCTGCCCCACGCCCACCGTCAGCCAAAGCGGGAAAGCAAGGAAAATCACCTGCAGGATTGACGCGGATAGAGGGGTGTTTTTCATTGGCTTCCTTCCCCGATCAACTCATAAGTCATTTCCTGCAACTGTTTTTGCCGACCGCTCAACTGACGTGTCCGACGGATAATTTCCCGCTTGCGATCCGGTTCCACCTCCTGCATCATCTCCTCGGCGTATTTTGCATGCCGGTTGTTGATCCTGACTTGGAGTTGGCGAATTATTTTCAACTCGGAAATCTTCTGCACCAGGGGACGCTTACCCGATTCTGCTGTTTCACCCTGCCCTGCCGGCGATCCCCTTTTCAGGTTTTTCTGCTCAGCCTGTTCACGTTGAACCGACTGCACCAGTTCACCCAACAGGCCAACTATTTCTTTTTGAACAAAAACCGTTTCCCGGTCCAGCTTGAAAAGCTCGAGCCGATTGGTCACCTCAGACATGTCGGATCGAACCTGCTCCAGCGTGCCGGCAATGGCCCTGGAACTGCCCTCCTCATTCAAAACCAACATTGCCCGATCGACTTCCAACAAGATTTTTCTTTGTTCGCCAGCCTGGGCAAAAGCGTCAATCTTCTTTTCGTCACCAGGTTTTTGGGATTCCATCAATTTCCTGGTAGTCCCGTTGAGTCTGAGTTGCATCTGAAGAATCCGGTTGAACCGCTCCTCCAGACCCCGCAGGGTCGATTCAATTTCTTCTTCCCGTTCCTGCCTCAATTTTTTTTCCAGGCGGGACTTGGCCTGTCCCAGGGCAGCCCTGGCCCCCTCCATCTCCGCTGCCGAATCATCCAATTTGGAACTTCGGATTTTCTTTGCAGCCCGCTTCATTTGCTGCTGCGCCCTCTCGAGAGCCGGAGAGATGCCCTGGTAAGTCGATGGCGTTTCCGGGTTTCCCCTGGGATCCGCTTTCTCCGTTTTTTCAGTTTCGCCCGCCCCTTCCTGCAAAGGACTGGTTTTTTCCGCCCCCTCCTTTTGCATTTCGGAATCCACTTTTTGCTGAAGGTCGCCTGTCGTCCTCTCCAGCGCATCCTGCTCATCGGCAAGAGCCCCGGAGTCGCTTTTACCGAGTTGCAGCTGAAGGGATTCCTGCTGACGAATCAGCTGTTCCAACCGGTTCACCCGTTCCCGGATTTTTTCCAGACGCGATTTCCCTGTTTTCCGGGGATCCTGCCTTTCCAGCACATCATAAATCGCGGATAGGTTTTTCAGGGCCTTTTCCTGCTTTTGAATCGCTTCCCTTAACTGGATACTGTTTCCCAACCTGAGCAAATCAACCGTTTTCCTTAAACGGGAGACAACTTCCAGGTTTTGAGACAATTCAAGGCTTTGTCGCAAAAGATCCGCCCGCTCATCGTTCCGCCCCGACTCCAACTGACTGAGCTTGAGCAAACGGTTTTCAAGTTCCGTGACACGAGCTGTCAGAACCTCCTGCCTGCGGACAAGCTCATCCAATGGAGCCGGCTTTTCGATTGCGTCCTGGGCATCCAATGCCACCCCCGCAATGTTGAGCAGGCACAACCACAACAGGCAACGACAACGTTTCAGAGAATTTCCTCCCGCGTAAACCGGCATCAATCCAATAACCCTTCGAAAAGTTTACGGTCCCGTTCTTTCTGTGTCGCCTCCAATATTTGCTTTTGCTGGTCGATCAGGTTTCGCAGAGAATCCAGCAATTCACTTTGGGATTCGAACTTGACCAGTCTCCGGATCACAGCGTCCAACTGCACCATTAACCTCCCGTGCTCCAGCGATATCATTTTAGCCCGCGGTTGCAAATCAGGCCCACCAACATCAACAGCACCAGGACCATTAAGATCTGACCGCAGCGTTTCCAGCTGCACCTGGTAATTGGCCAGTTCCCGGGATGCGAATTCCAAAAGCGGCACTGCCACCCGTTTCTCAAGATCCTTCTGTTTCCGCGGAACCTGCAAACGATTGTTTTCGAGATTTTCAATCAGCATTTGAAACGCTTGGACCACCGATAAAATTTCCCGTTTTGATTTTTGGACCTGCAGCAAAATCCGTTGAACAGCAACAACCGCGTCTTCTTTGCTCAGCGATGATAACCGGGAGACCGAATTTTCGGCCTGTTGACCGGGATCCGGTTGTTTCCTTTCTGGCAAACTTGGCCTTACCAGCAAACGGCAGATTTCCCGGGCTGTTTCCATTTCATCGTAAATGGATTCCAACCGTTTTCTCAAACCCGCCTCTTCACGTTCCATCAACTGCAGGAACCTTTTTTCGCCGACCACAAGGAACTCATACTCCTGCCCTTCGGTCGGAGAGTGCGAGGGACAATAATCAAAAAGACTGGCTTGCAGAGTCAACCTCGACTGAACGCTCTCGTCTTCAGAATCCAAAACCAATTTCCCACGACGTCTCCATTCCAGCAAATCGAATTCGATCGCCCTTTCCCGTTCTACCTTCCAATCAAAACTCTCGCTGCCCGTTTGTATTCCCCGAGTCTGCTCTTGTGTAGTCGCCTCTTCCTGGCCTGCGGGAATCGCCCTCCCTTCACTTCCCGAATCGAGTGGTGGACCCGATTCCAGGCGAACCCTCAACTGCCCACCCCGAATGCCAAACTCATCCTGCCCTTCAATTTTCAAACGGATCACCGCGTTTTTTGTTACGTAGAAACCGATACCCTGTGGGGTCACGTTCACTTTCGGAGGATTATCGGGAACCATTCGAAATTCCAAACGTGCAGCCTCCGGGGAGACCACCCCCTGCGAATCCTCGCCAGCCACGAAAATCACCCGGTTTTTATTGATAACGGTTTTCACCCACAGTTCGCCTTCCGCCAGCTGGTCGTCGCCCGTTTCCAACAATTCCCCCGTCTCCTGGTCCCAGGCTTTGGCGGCAATCAATCCCTCGCGGTTAAATCGTATTCGCAACAAACAACCGGTCTTCTCGGGATAGTTCCCACCACTGACAAAAGGAAGAACCTCCCCGCTCCAGATTGGCGAACTGTTGACAATGTATTCCGGGTAACTGCATTTCACTTCAATTTTTTCAGTCAGTAACCGATCCACCACGCGAAACCGAAAAGGCCCTTGCCTGAGGTCATTCGCATGAATCCAGAATTCGCCTGAAGTATCTACCGAATCAAGAAAACCACCCCGGGCCACGTACGAAGCCCCCTCTTTGCTCTTTTGAAAAACATTCAGCGCCATCGTTCCCCGCCGCCCGTCGACCAAACGGTAAACCAGTTGGCAGGAAGAGGGGATCTGCAACAGCCGCGGACCCCGCTTCGCCAAAGCATTGACCCGGATTTCAATTTGTGAACGACGCGATAACACCCATTCCCTATCCAATGAAAAGGGGCGTGCCGCCTGCGGGAAGTACCGTGAAAGCTGTCCATCACGATGGATCACCAAAAAGGAGTGGTCGACAAGCTCGGTCTGCCTCGGATAAGGCTGCGGCTGCAACAGCAAGCTGCGGAAAACCCCGATCTGCACCATCTCCGGATTACGGATCCAGACCACCGACAGGAGGAGTACCGGGACCAACAGCAAAACCAGACCGGACACCAGGCGTTTTCCTGACAACAACCGCCTCACCGAAACGTGAGAAATTTTTTCGATCGCCGATTGTACCGAGCGGGACACCATTTCGGACTGCCGCTCGCTCGGTGGAGGGCCTGAACTTTCCGCAGCCAGCGAGGTAGTCAGCAATTGGTCATTAAATTCCGGATAGGCCCTTTCGATCAGCAATCGGACCGTCTCATCCGGGATGGGCATTCTCAACCGGGCCAGGCAAAGCCGAATAAACGCAGCGCAGAACAGGGAAACCAGGACCAGCAGCAAAAAGAAACGGGCAGTCCAGCCCAGTTCCGAAGCCCCCAACCGTACCGGCAGGTAATCCGCACCAATCGCAATCAGCCACCCACCCAGCAACAAAGCCAGTGACCGGGCCAGCCCGTCCAGACCTACGTACCACCGTATGGCCTGACGAACCTGATGCAATTTTTGCGTTATTTTCTTCAAAGCGGTGTCCTCAGGCGAGCTGGTGCAACCGGCGAATCAACCATCCGCCGGTCAGGAAAATCATGAACCAGGCATACAGGCAAAAATTCAGCTTTCGCTTGTAGATTTTATCCGTATCCAGTGCGGAAATCGATTCAATGGAATGATCTGTGACGAGCCTTGAACAATCCTCGAGCAGGCTGCTGCCCAACTTGGGCAACTGGTAACGACCACCGCTCGTCTTCGCCAGTCCCTCAAGCCCCCGGTCATTCCGACGGGTCACTTTCAACTCCAGGTTGGGAAGGGTGCCGCTGAAACGTGCGGTCGCCACATCCTGCTTGCTGATTTCCGCAAGCCCGAGGTTCAATTCATACCGGCCTGCTGCCGGCACCCGATAACGAGCCGCAAAAACCAAAAAGGAGGACTCCTCTTCGATTCGTTTCAACTCCAGGTTGTCAGGGTCCTTTTTTTCCCTGGCGACCACAACGGGTAAGCTTGTTACATCTTTCAGTTGGCTGACCTTTTTTTTGACGATGGCCCTGATTCGCACCACCTCCCCTACCGTGCATGTTTCACGATCTACCGAAAGGACAACCCGGGACGCGTTTCTGAGCAACCTGCCCTGGGAACTCCAGCGAATCAGCCTCGCATAATATTTTTCAAAAAACCCCGTTCCCAATCCACGGGTTCGCCACAACTCTCCACTGGCCTGGAAAAACACCCTGCCTCCCCCGTAAAGCTGCGCAGCAAGGTAAATCGGAAAACGGTCTCCAAACCGTGTCAACGGATCGGAGAAATTCGCAATGACTTCGGCACCGGCCTTTTCCTCGTTAACCGCGTAATAGCCGAATACCCGTACCCGGTTCCACAATTCCCGGTTCCGCAAAGGATCGTTGTCCAGCTTCAAGAAATCAAAACCGGCTGCCGCACGGGTGAATGCCAATGGATAATCCACCTCTCCTCCAAAACGCCCCAGTCGAATCGATCCGGATGCCTGGCTGTAAAAGACAACCGGGTAAAGCTTCCTGATTGGATCGATCACCGGATCCCTGCGTGGCCTGCCCGTCCAGACTGGCGTGTTGACGGGCCCCGCGACGAGGACAAGTCCTCCCGCCTGGTCGGCAACCCATTTTCGGACCATCCCGGTCTGCTGAGCCGTTAAACGGGACCAGTCCGGATCAAAAGCCACCAGGCAATCGTAAGCTTCGAATTCCATTTCATCCGTTGGAAAGGACTCCAGGAATTGATCCGATTCCTGGTCAGCTCCCGGTTCTGCGGATTGCAGCCTGACGTGTAATTCCACATTCGGGTCCCGGAACAGCTGATTTCGCAAAAAGCGGAATTCCCGGCTCGGCCCACCGGCAAACAGCAAGACCCGGATTTTCCTGTCCACAACCTGAACATTGATACGCTGCAGATTGTCCTCCCGGTTTATTTCCGGGTCGAGCCCCGAAACCGAAACGGAGTAAATCCGCTCCCCGACTTTCTGATCCGCAAAATCAAAGGCAAAAGGCAGGCTCTGACCACTCTCGACGAGCACGGCTTTTCGGCCTTCTTCAACCAACTTCCGCCCCGGACTGTCCGGTTGTAATTCGATGGAATGACAGACCAGTTCCAGAGGCAGTTTTCGGTCGGCCGTGGAAACCAGCTTTCCCCTTACTGAAAACGAATCCCCCCGGTAGACCTTTCGGGGTGCCTGCAATTCGGTGACCGCCACGTTTTCAGGCTCCCTGGCAGGGCCGAGTCCAACACAGACAAAAGGCACCTTGCGGGAAGTCGCCTGGAGCGCCAATCCCTCGAAGTTATCACCCGATGTGTCGATCCCGTCTGTCAGCAGGTAGATTCCTGCCAGCGAACCGGAATCGGATTGTCCAAACAGGCTTTCCAGGCTGGCCACCAGGGGACTGGCAACGGCCTCTGCCTGCAATTTTTCAAGTGCATTGGCAGCCGCCAATACATCTTCCTCAAAACCATTTTCTTCCACGGGATCTGCGCCAGGAAAACTCTGCCCGGGGTTCTGGAAATCGGCAAACCATTCAGAACCGTTGTCCTGCAGGTATTGGTTTGTCAGGAACCAGGCTCCTACCCCGGTGGCGAGAGTTCCACAGAACAACAACAGGGAGTACAAAACGCCCGCCTTCGGCTGGAAAGCCGCCAGTCCAAAAATCAGAAACGCCCCCAAGCACCACCACACGTCAAAACGGGTTCGCACAGGGGTTTTCCTGGCCTTGGAAACCACGGTCGGTTCCCTACGGTCAATCCGGGCCACCTCCCGCAACTGCTGTCCCTCACCCAACACATAAAACCGGATTTCGTGATCTCTTGCCAGGGACCTCCAGTTGTCAATATTTTCCGAAATCGCCTTGGCCAGCTCGAACTTGGACTCCGGGGATGAAGCCGACTGCGGCAACTCCATGCTGAGGCTCGTATCCAGGAGCACCGCTATCATCGAAGGCTGGGTGGTCACTTTTTCCCGCCGGCTCTGGAAATTGCAGAAAAAAACCACCAGGATCACCAATAACCCCAGACGCAACAAAGCGAGGGAAACGGGAACACCCCAGGGTTGAGGGCCGCGGTCCAGCCAGACCAACCTTCCAACCCACAACCCGATACCGATGACTACCAGAATGGCAAGGATCACCTGCCAACCGCTTTCCAGCGGCAAAAGGGGCATCCAATCCACCCGACTGCGTATCGTGACGCCATCTGCAAGCAGAACCGCTGGAATCATGAAATTCCCTCCGATCCCCGGGTCGTCCCCCGTGCAGTTTTTGCAACAGATTGAAAACCCACCCTTCTCGCCAACCATTGCTCAAAAAACAGAAGAAGTAACAACGTCAACAGGACGCCGTTTTCACCCCGATCAACTGGTGAACCTGTATCCATCTTTACCTCACCCCAGGAAACCATCTGCCGATCACTGATACCGGCAAGGGCAAATTGCTCAACGGCAGCTGGGCTCATTTGGCTATCCCTGAAATCCAGACCCACCACGAAGGGACGCGCGAGTCCCGTCAATTGGCAAACTCCTTTTCGACGGAACACAAACTCTTCCCTCTTTTCAACAGAGACCGAAGTTTTTTGGACCCCGACGCTGCTGGACGAGGACCTCACCAATAGCCGGGACATGGAAGACGATTTCGGAATTGCGACCGTTGATTCCTGAAGCCGATCTCCGACACGCAACTCGTTGTCAGAAATCCATTTCCGGTTCAAAAAAATCAGCTGGTAAACAAGAACCACAAACGTAGGATTCCGGGCCCAGTTGTTCCACTGGTTGTCAAAGGGAGACAACAGGGTCACCACTTTTCCCCGGCCGAAGGGTGACTGGATGATCAGGGGTGTCCTGGCCCGACCGCGCAGGCTGGCCAGGATTTTTACATCGCCTGCCGCTTTCCAGCCGCGAGGCGGAAAAAACTTGCGGTAAAAACGGACATCCGACAGAAGTTTTGCGGTTTCACCTTCAAAAAAGCGGGCCAGGTTTTCCGCCAGAATGCTAATATCCGTTTCCGTATTCCCCGTTCGCTCTGAAATCAGGGTTGCCGCTTCTATGGGACAGGGAACCAGGCCCTGGCCCCCTTTGTGCAACCGGCGGTTAAAACGCTCGATGTCGGCAAAGCCGCCGGGCGATACGAATAACAATCCACCCTGCTGAACATAATCTTCCAGGCGTTGAATCAACCGCGGATCCGCCAAATCGTCTGACAGCAGGTAGACCGCCGCATAATTGCCAAGCTCATCGTCTGCCATTGCAAACTCATTGGCAGTTACCAGGTCCGTTTGGAATCCGGTATTCACCGCACTTCCCCGAATCTCCGGCTGAAATACCCATTGAAGGTAGCTGACGGCATCCCTTCCCTTGTCTCCGATCAACAGCAGACGATTGGTCAGCTGAACTTCAAGAATCCTGTGAGCTACGTTGTCGACAGGAAGCGAATCATGATCAAGAGATGCTTCATAAAGGATCTCGCCCGCCGCCGGAACCACGAAAGGCAACTGCAGGGTGGCTGTCTCACCTGCCTCCAATTCCGGGATCATAGCAGGTGAACCCTCAAGGAATTCCAATTCCTGCACTCCGCTGTCCAGCCGTGCCGTTCGAACCCCGATTTCGATGTTTCGCCTGGTTTCAGCAGATCGGTTTTCAACCTTCAGTGTCATGTAAAACGGAACACCCGCAGAGACAAGCCCATTTTCAGGCTCCAGGGCATTGAGCGACAGGTTGTCCGTTTCGGGCATTCCGGTGCAAACGACCAACTGGAGATCCGGTTTCTCCTGCCGCAGTTTTTTCAACTTGGCCCGAGCGCCTTCTCCATCAAAATCAACCGCACGAAAATCACTGAACAGGTAAAACGGTCCCGCAGGAACCCGGTCCAACTGCTGCTCCATCCATTGCAGGGGAGAAGCGGACATTTCCGAAACCCCCTGGCTCCCAAGGAACTCCTTCATCCGTTCCACGACCGATGAATTGCATTCAAATGTTTTTGCCTGATCGAATGGCCGGGAACTCAACGCAATGACCATTCTCTGATCCGGCCATTGGGCCAGCTTTTCTGCAAGCCCGAGAATGGACTGACTGGCGTTTTCAAAACAACTTTGTTTCCGCAGGTCACGTTGGCTTGTAAGCGTCTGGACTTGGGCAAGAACTTCCTCTCCCATGGAATAGGAATCATCCAGGAGAACAAAATGGCTCGTTCCTGAAGGATAAAGGCCGGCTTCCTGCCGGCAACTTACCCGGCCAAAAAGGAGAACCGCCAACAATCCAACCAGGCATCGGCAGGCGATCAGTGACAACTGGGTCCACCAGACACGTTTCTTTTTTTTGCGGTGTCCCTTTATCAGGAACTCCATCGCCGCCCATTGGACCTTTCGGTAGCGAAGCAGATTAATCAGGTGAATCAGGATCGGCACGGCGAGTGCCACCGCAACAAGACCGGCCCAGGCCGAAACAGGGACTGTATACAGGCTGGTAAACATCAGCGTCCGGCCTGCCCCTTTCTCCGGTGAATCAACCGGGAAAGAACGGTATTAAACGCCATGTCCGTCGTGCACAGTTCGTAATCACAGGCTGTTGCAGAACTGGCTCGCCTCAGTTCCTGGCGGAAGTCGTTCATCGCCTCGAGGTAGGAATCCCTGTAAGCCTGAGGATGGCACCTCAACTGATCAGGAGTTTCCATCCCCTCAAAGTGTGTCGGCCGATCGAAGGGAAAGTCCACTTCGTCCCGATCCAGGAGATGGATCAGCAGCACATCATGCCCCTGTTGTCTCAACAGCTGAAGCCCTTTCTGGACCTCATCGACCTGGTCAAAAAAATCTGAAATCAGAACAACCAGACCCCGCTGCAGACTGCGGTTCGAAAAAACATTCAGAACGGAGGAAAGTGAAGTCTTCGAATCGGGAGAAGGCCTGTCAAACAGCGCGGCGATCGCCTCGAGTTGTGACGAGCGGTTTTTGCATTCCACACCGTTTCCAAGTGTTGAATCGAACAGGGTACAACCAACATTATCCTTTTGCCGGTTGACCAGATAAGCCAGGCAGCAGGCGAGTGTCGCCGCGTATTCAAATTTATCGAAGGTTCCAACACCATATGCCATGCTGTTCGAACAATCGACGAGCAGGTGGCAATTCAGGTTGGTATCCGCTTCGAACTGCTTGACATAAAACCGGTCCTGGCGGGCCCAGACTTTCCAGTCGACGTGCCTCAGGTCATCCCCCTGGACGTAATCCCGGTGCTGCCTAAATTCAATCGACTGTCCGAAAAAGGGGCTGCGGTGCATGCCCGACAACAGTCCCTCCACCAGGTACCTTGATCTGAGTTCAAGCCGGGAGATTTTTCGAATCGTCTCAGGATGAAAATATTTTTTTGAATCTTTCATCACGGATTAACTCGTCTTCCTTTTCCGGTGTCGCCGCAATCAGCTGTTCAATTATGTCATCCGCCCGAATACCTTCACTCTCTGCTGCAAAATTAACGGCAATCCGATGCCTCAACACGGGCCGGGCCAGGGCCTGGATATCCGCCGTTGTGACATGACTGCGACCGTGCAACAGCGCCCGGGCCTTGGAAGCAAGAATCAGGAACTGGACAGCGCGAGGGCCGGCGCCCCAGGCAACTGATTCCTCCACGAATTCCGGAAGATGGTCTTGTCCCACCCGAGTCTGCCGCACCAGGGCAATCACGTAACGAACCAGGTGGTCGGCCACCGGAACATCCTTGACCCATTGTTGAAATTCCTGGATTGCATCTCCGTCGACCACCGTGGAAACCTGCTCACTTCCTCGCACCGTCGTCCTTTTGGCGATTTCAAACTCATCATCAAAATTCGGATAGTCCACGAAGATTTTCATCATGAAACGATCCTGCTGAGCCTCGGGCAGTGGATAGGTCCCCTCCTGCTCAATCGGATTCTGGGTCGCCAACACAAAAAACGGTGAAGGCAGAGCGTGTCTTTGCATACCGATGGTTACCTGGCCTTCCTGCATCGCTTCCAACAGTGCAGCCTGGGTTTTTGGTGGCGTCCGGTTGATTTCATCCGCCAGCAACACGTTTGAGAAGATCGGACCGCGCAGAAACCTCCGCTCGCGCTGGCCAGTTGAACGATTTTCCTCGATGATTTCCGAGCCGGTGATATCGGCAGGCATCAGGTCCGGTGTGAACTGGATTCGCGAAAAAGCCAATTCAAGCAACCTCGAAAGAGTACTGATCAGCAACGTCTTGGCCAGGCCGGGCACCCCCTCGAGCAAACAGTGTCCCTGGCTGAAAAGGCAAATCAGGATCTGCTCAATGACCTCTTTCTGACCGACAATGATTTTTTCCAGTTCCGACTCAAGCTCCTGCCGGACCCGCCCGATACGGTCCACGGTGTCGCCCACACTTTTCAATCCCGACCGATCTGAAGCCTGTGCGTCAGAATGGCCCGCCTGTTTTTGGTCATCTTCCGGAGTCATGAAATAGCGGATCCCGTTGTATGAATCATTTTCAAGGTTTTTTATGCCCCCTTCATGTTAACGGTAATTTCAATCCGGGACATCTGCAGCACCGGCGGAAGTTTGGCAGCAACTCTCAATCGGCGCAAAAAAAAACGGCCATCCAGGGCCGTTTCAAAAAAGAGGCTTGAACAGGTATCGCTCAATCCTCCATGACTTCCTTTTCCTTGGCCTTTGCCAAATCAGTCACCTGGTCTTCGTACTTCTTGGTGAGCTTCTGGACTTCATCCTTGATATCGTCCCTCTCATCTTCGGAAACGACCTTTTCCTTTTCAGCCGTTTCGGCAGCCTTGTTCGAATCACGGCGGATATTCCGGATGGAAACCTTGGTATCCTCGGCAAGGTCCTTGATTCTTGAGCCCATTTTCTTTCTTACGTCCGTGGACAGTGCCGGAATGTTGATCCGGATCACTTTACCGTCACTCTGCGGATTGTATCCGAGGTCACTTCCCACGATCGCCTTTTCAATTTCCTTGATCACACTCGCGTCATACGGGCGAATCAGGATTTGCTGGGGTTCCGGGGCACCAACGGTTGCAATCTGCTTGATCGGCGTCGGACTGCCATACACGTCAGCACGCAGGGAATCCACCAGGCCAGGATTCGCCCTTCCGGTTCGAATACCGGTTAACGCATTTTTGAGGACATCGATCGCCTTGAGCATGCGGTCTTCACTGTCCAGGAGTATTTCATCACGACTCATATTATTCCTTTACTGGCTGATTCATACTTGTTTTCAAAATGCACGAAGATCAAAGTGGTCCGGTTCCCAACATGAATTGACGACACCCGGGAATGACAGCTTATCACTTTCGGCCCCGGGTTACGACGCGGTTTCCGGCTTGCTACTCACAAGTGTCCCGATCCGCTCCCCGCCGATCGCTTTCTGGATGTTTCCTTCTTTTTGATAATTGAAGATCAAAATCGGCATTTTGTGCTCCATGCACTGGGCCACCGCCATGGTGTCCATGAAACGCAGGTTTTTTTCCAGAACGGTTTCGTAACTCAGTTCCCGATAAAAAACCGCGTGTGGATTGATTTCGGGGTCTTCGCTGTAAACACCATCCACCCGTGTTGCCTTGAGCAGCGCATCGGCCCCAAGTTCAAGGGCTCTCAATGCAGCAGCGGTGTCGGTGGTGACAAACGGGCCACCGGTTCCGGCCGCCAGGATGATCACCCGGTTTTTTTCAAGATGATGCCGAGCCCTGCGCCGAATGTAGGGTTCGCAAACCGTATCCATATGGATTGCAGACATCAAACGTGTGTCACAGCCGAGATTCTCCAGTGCATCCTGGATCGCCAAACCATTGATCACGGTAGCCAGCATACCCATGTAATGAGCCGTTGCCTCGGAAATACTAGCATTCTTCGATTTGAACTGCGCTCCGCGCAGAATATTGCCGCCCCCAATGACAATCGCAATCTGGCAACCCAATTCGGTTGCTTGGATAATCTGCCGCGAAATCAGGTGCACTTCCTCCATGCTGATTCCCCGTTCCCCGGCCGGAGTGAAGCTCTCTCCTGACAATTTCAAGACGACTCTTTTTAGCGGCTTGGTATCCGACATGATTCGATGAATTCTTTCCCGTTGTCTGTTCAATTTTCACCGGCACGAAAGAATAGCCGGAAACTACAGTCTTTCAAAATTTGCAAATAAAAAAAGCCCCGGCAAAACCGGGGCCCGTGTTTCGATCCGGAACCTGAATCACTCACCCAGGATCATGTGGGAAAACGCCTTGACGGTCATGCCATTGGCCTTGGCAAAGTCACCAACGGATTCCTTGTTTTCCGCCTTGACGAAGGTCTGCTCAAGCAAAACCCGCTCCGCATAAAAGTTCTTCATGCGACCTTCCACCATCTTGTCCACGATGTTCTCAGGCTTTCCTTCGGCCAGAGCGGCTTCACGGAGAACTTTTCGCTCTGCCTCCACCAGTTCCTGGTCCAGGTCCTCCTTGGCCAAAGCACTCGGGTTCATGGCTGCAACGTGCATGGAAACGTCCCGACCCGCTTCATCACTACCTCCTTCAATGGAGAGCAGTACTCCGGCCACCGTGCTGGAATTGTGACTGTAACCCGCCGTTGGACCCTCAAACCGGACCATCCGCCCGATATTGAAAACTTCGCGAATCCGGTTGAACAGGTCGTCCTTGATGGTAGCCAACGTGGTCCCGGCCTGGCTGGGACAATCAAGGGCCAGCAGTTTTTCACTGTCGCCATCGGCTTCCGGATTTTTCGCCAGGGCCTCTGCCAGGTCATTTGCCAATTGGACAAATTCTTCGTTCTGGGTAACCGGTGCACTTTCGCACTTGAATTCCACCATGGCTCCCGCGGCGTTATCGACACTACAATAGATTCCGAAACGACCGAATGCGGTTTCCCGATCAGCCCGTTTTTCAGCCACCTGTTGCCCACGGGCTCGCAGCCATTCCACAGCCGCTTCTTCGTCACCGTTGGTTTCACCCAGCGCTTTTTTGCAATCCATCATTGGCAAGCCGGTTCGCTCGCGGAGGGCTTTTACGGCACTCGCTGTAACTGCCATTTTCTTCAGTCTCCTCTTTTTTCTTTAAAGAACTATTCTTTGTTTGGGGCTTCGGTTTTATCTGCCTGCTTGGAATCCCCTTTTTCCTTGACCGCTTCAACCGACTTTCCGCCCGCAATCACAGCGTCCGCAAGGTTTTGCAGGATCAGGTCAATGGAGCGGATACCATCGTCGTTGCCGGGAATCGGCAAATCGACAAGATCAGGATCGCAATCGGTATCAATCAGGGCCACGGTAGCGATCCCAAGAGCCTTGGCTTCGCGAAGGGCATTTTTTTCCTTGTTGGGGTCTACAATCACCAGGCATTCAGGCATCCGGTTCATGCTTCGCAAGCCATTCAGGTTGCGGTACATTTTTCGGTATTCCCGGTTGAGCGAGGATTGCATCTTTTTGGAATACTGGGAGAGTTCGTCACTTTCACGAATTCGTTCCAATTCTTCCAAACGACTCATTCGGCTGCGAATGGTCCGAAAATTGGTCAAGGCACCACCAAGCCATCGCTCGGAAACAAAAGGCATGTTGCAACGGGTTGCTTCCCGCTCAATGATGCTGCCGGCCTGACGCTTGGTTCCGACAAAAAGAATCAGGCTCCCGCCTGAGGCGACCTGGGCCAGGTATTTTTTTGCCCGCAGAAGTCCGCGAACCGTCTCACGGATATCGATGATGTGGACGGCATTCTTGCGCCCATAGATATAAGGAGACATTTTCGGGTTCCAGCGACTGACGCGGTGCCCGTAATGAACGCCTGCCTCGATAAGATTCTGTACAATATTGGACATGCACTTGCTCCAGACCGTCCGAACATTAAGGTGGTTCCTTCTGGCAGAAACCAATGTCGAACAGGGAATAAGGGTTAAAAAACGACCATTTAGGCCACAAAACAGAATTCGGTAGAATATCCGGCTTTTCAAGTCAGGTCAACATCTGCCCGATTCGAACGCCCAATTTAGTGAAAAATGACTTGGAATCCCAAAAGAGACGATTGGATCAGCTGCCTGCACAAGACGGACCTGAAACTCTCGATGGTCCTTACCGGTGGAGGGGCCTCGCTGGCCAGTGAACTGCTTAAGGTCCCCGGTGCCTCCCGTACCCTGCTGGAAGCTTCCATTCCCTATTCGAATCAATCCCTGAGCCGGTTCCTCGGATCGACTCCCGGTTCCAGTTGCAATGGAGCAACCGCCCGTGCCATGGCCGTTGCCGCTTATTTCCGCAACTTTCCAGAAACGGAGAACGTCTTGGCTGGCCTGGCCTGCACGGCGGCCCTCGCCACCGACCGCCCCAAAAAAGGGGAGCATCGCTTTCACCTCGCCATCCAGACAGCCGAAAAAACGGCAGTCCTGGACGCAATATTGTCCCGGGGAATGCGGACCCGGGCTGAAGAGGAACAATGCATCGTGGAACTCTCACTCGCGAGCCTGGGTACCCTGATCGACCAGCCCTACCAGGAAACCGGTCTGCTGGACACCGATACCCTGGTCCGAAAGGAGCAACAGGCGCCTTCGACATGGGTCGAGGTTTTTCATCATCGTCAGCCGGCCTGCCCCATGCTCGGCAATTCGCACAAATTTCTCCCAGGGGAAGGCCTGCTTTGCGGTTCCTTCAACCCGCTCCACGAAGGTCATCTCCAGATGGCCACCCTTTTTGAGGCGCGGTTTGGCATGAAAACCCACTTTGAATTGTCCATCCGAAATGCGGACAAGCCCCCCATGGATTACCTTTCGATCCACGAAAGGGTCAGCCATTTTACCAACCAATCGGTCTGGCTTTCCAACGCCGCCACCTTTTCGGAAAAAGCAAAAATCTTTCCGGGCGCCCGTTTTCTGGTAGGTGCCGACACAATCGTTCGAATTGCCAACTCCCACTACTACCCGGGCGAAGACGGATTTCGGAAGGCGATCGAATCCATCGGGCAAAACGGATGCCGTTTT
>JAYZFP010000148.1:0-19533 GCA_036336715.1 Planctomycetota bacterium | reverse complement strand
CATCCTCAACACCGACCTGAGCAAGATCAGCAAGTACATGGCCAACAGTGCTCATCCCGGCAAGGACAACAAGAAGGGGCATTTTGGTTTTGCCGGTCACAGCGACCCGGTTCAGTTCCGCAACATCGCGATCAAAAAACTCTAGGCCGCGACACTTTGCCCGGGTTCCATCGACCCACCTGAGACGAGCAGCAAAAAAACGGGGGAGCGAATTTCGCTCCCCCGTTTTCTGTATTCCGTTTTTGTCGGGACGCTTTACCGACCGATGCTGGGGGGATTGGCCATCAGGAAATCCCTCGGTGCCCGTGTCGTGTAGTAGGGGTAGGAAAAATGACCGGTTTGCGGTCCGGCCGGGCCATGAAAGGCTCCCGTGTAGGGTGCGTGGTTAAGCATTTCCTGGTTGCCCATTCCGCAGTCGCCACCCATCAGTCCAAACTGGTTGCATTCGCCACCAACGCGACCAAAGCCACCTGCCAGAACGCCTCGTGCACCCATTCCATTTCCAATTCGCCCTCCGATGACACCACAGTTACCATCGGGGCAACTGACGTTTCCACAGTCAACACAGGAACCCTCGCCGCGAAGACGGCCCAGCAGGCCTCCTATCCGGGGGCCGTTGCAGCAGTTGACGCCAGCAGTGCCACCCTGATTATCGACTCCACATCCCTGATCCAGCTTTAAAGTAGCACACCCTGTATTCAGTACCGCGGCCAGCACCAGGGCGGTCGAAAACAAAATCGAACGCATTTTTTTTTCCTTGTTCATTTAGGGTCTTCAGGCTTGCCGCGGCACCAGGAGTGAATGCGGACCATTTTTTGCCTTGCTGAATGGAATCGGCAGAAAAAATCGAATTATTGAACAATTAGAAAAACGAGGATTACCCTTCCTAACCAGCAAAGTTTCACACATCTGTGGACCGTTAGCCAAATCGCCCAACGGGAGAGTTGGTTTGCCAAGGTCTGGCACGCTGATTGCACATTGGTTGTATTGAAAACCTTGAAAATGCGGGGCCCGAACAGAGAAGAGGATCACGGAAAGCTGGCATATTCCGGATTCTGGAACAAAAATCTGAGGCAATTCGGACTTCCGCAAACAGGTGAGTCGGACTTCGATCCGGCTCACCTGTTTTATTTTGAATGCATCATTTTGACACACTGCTGCATTTTAAAACAAAATTCGTTTTTGTTTCCGCTGGGTTTATAGGGTATTCTTTTTCTAAGAATATTGTTGGCGTGAGTACTATTTCGTACGCTAGTCGTTTACCTTTTGCCCCCGAAATTGGCGATCTATCGCAGCGGAACTCAAATGCAAAAACCATTCATCATTATCGGACTTGTCGCTCTTTTCAGCTCGATCAACAGCTGGTCGGTTGCCTCCGCCCAATCGGGCAAAAAAGGCTCCAACGCCGAACTGCCGACCCAGGTAGGAAAAATCAACGAGCTGATCAAGCAGACCTGGGACGATTACGAGATGCAGCCCTCCCGACCGGCGAGTGACGGCGAATGGGCTCGGCGGGTTTACCTGGACGTCATTGGCAGAATTCCGACCGTTGAGGAATTGGACGGCTACACTGCCAGTCGCTCCAAAAGCAAGAAAGCCGAGCTGGTTGCCAAGTTGCTCTATGACGAACAGTACACTGAGGAGTACGCCCGAAACTGGACGACGCTCTGGACCAATGTTCTGATTGGTCGAACGGGTGGCACCGAGCGAGACTCGCTGACCAGCCGGGCAGGAATGCAAAAGTACCTCCGGGACACGTTTGCCCGCAACAAGCCCTACGACAAGATGGTGTACGAACTGGTTTCGGCCACCGGGACGACAACACCGGGCAGTGAAAAATTCAATGGGGCCACAAATTTCCTGGCCATGAAAGTAAACGAGGAAAAGGCCAGCCTGGCAACTGCTGCCACATCCAAGACTTTCCTCGGACTTCAGGTTCAGTGCACCCAATGTCACAACCATCCGTTCAATGACTGGAAACAGCAAAAATATTGGGAAATGAACGCGTTCTTCCGCCAGACCCGGGCCCTGCGTCGGTTCACTCCCGGCACCCGCAACGTGAGCGGAGCCGAACTGGTCGACCAGGACTTCGCTGGTGAAGATAACGAACCCCAGGAAGCACGGGTCTTTTACGAATTGCGTAACGGTGAAACCCGGATGGCTCTGCCCAAGTTTGTTGACGGTACGGAAATCGGATCCAGCGGTTACGTAGAAGATGTCAACCGCCGGGGAGAATTGGCCAAGATGATTGTCAAATCACCCTACCTGGACAAGACCATCGTCAATCGGATGTGGGCCCACTTCTTCGGTTACGGTTTCACCAAGCCCATTGATGACCTGGGTCCCCACAACCAGCCCTCTCATCCGGACCTGATGGATTACCTCGCGGGTGAGATCAAGAAAAACAGTTACAACGTCAAGGAATTGATCACCTGGATCACCCTTTCGGACGCGTATTCGCTTTCCAGTGTCGCCAATGCGAGCAACCGGGAAGACGACCCTCAACTGGGTGAAACGCCCAAGTTCACCCATTTCTACCTGCGTCAGATGAGGGCCGAGGAGCTGTACGAATCTCTGCTGGTGGCGACCCAGGCGGCAGAAGCCCGTGGAAACTACGAGGCCCAGGAACGTGCCAAGTCGCAGTGGCTGCAGCAGTTCGTGACCCAGTTCGGTACCGACGAAGGTGACGAAACCACTTCGTTCAACGGCACCATTCCCCAGGTCCTGATGATGTTCAACGGCGGGCTGGTCAAACAGGCTACCGATACGAAAAACGGCGGTTTTCTCTCAAAAGTGGCCAACAGCCGGCTCAAACCCCGGTCCAAGCTGGAATACCTGTTCAAGGCCGCGTTTGGACGAAAACCGACTCGAAAGGAAGCAGACACCCTGCTGGGTGTTGCCGGTGCCTACAAAGGCAACGAAATGGAATGGCTTACCGACATCTGGTGGTCGATGATGAACAGTAACGAGTTCATTTTTAACCATTAATGTCCAATTTCCGGATTTGAACCTCAACGGCAGTTGAATTAACCTTAAACACTACTTCCCTGATATAGAACGAATTGGAGTCCCCAATGAAAACGCCAACAGGCATGTCGCGACGACACTTTATGAGTCACATGGCTGGTGCTTCGGCACTCGCCGGATCTTCTCTTGCCCTGGGTAACACCATCAAGGCCAATGCAACGGACCTGAAAAAGAGAAGAAAAAGCGCCATCCTGTTGTGGATGGGAGGCGGTCCTTCCACGATGGATATCTGGGATTTGAAGCCGGGTGCTCCAACCGGTGGCGAATTCCGGCCCATTTCGACAGCTGGCGATCTTCAGATCAGCGAGCACATGCCGATGACGGCCAAGGTAATGGATCGCATGTCGGTTGTTCGCTCAATGTCGACTCGCGAGGCGGATCACGGACGCGGACGCTACTACATGCACACCGGCTATGTGCCCAACCCGAACATGGAACACCCAACCTATGGTTCGGTGATCTCTCACGAACTTGCCAGCCAACGCCCTGAACTGGAAATCCCTCCATTTGTATCTGTGGGAAGTGATGCAGGTGGACCCGGATTCCTCGGTATGGCATGGGCTCCTTTCTCCGTGGGAAGTAACGGACAGGTCCGTAACCTGGGGCTGGGACTGGATGACAGTCGCATGCTCAAGCGAAAGGACATGCTGGAGCTGTTTGGCAGCAACTTTATCGGAACCAAGTTCGGTGCCGATCTGAGTGACACCAAGATCAAAACGGATCGTGGCGTTTCTGCCAAGGAGCACATGCAGGTCATCAACAAGACCTGGAACCTGATGACCAGCGAGCAGATGAACGCGTTCAAGGTCAACCAGGAAAAACCCGAAGTCCTGGAGCGATATGGAAACAACGGTTTCGGCCGGGGTTGTGCCATGGCTCGACGACTGGTCGAAGTCGGTGTCCCCTTCATCGAAGTGGGTTATGGTGGATGGGATAACCATGGAAACATTTTCCCGACCCTCCGTGATACCAAGCTCCCCATCATTGACCGGGCGATGAGTGCCCTGGTTGAAGACCTGACCGAAAGGGGTCTGTGGGAAGACACCGTTGTCATCTGGATGGGTGAGTTCAGCCGAACTCCACGGATCAACGGAAACGCCGGACGTGACCACTGGGCACGCAGCTGGAGTGTCGCCGTCGGTGGTGGTGACCTCAAGGGTGGCGTGGCTGTTGGTGCAACCAACGAAGATGGCACCAAGGTCATTACCGAGCCTTACTCTTCGGAAGACCTGATGGCGACCGTCTGCAAAGGCCTGGGTATCTCCCTCAACACGACCTTTACCAGCCGCAACAACCGCCCCATGAAGATCGCCAACAGCGGCAAGATCATCAAGGAGCTGATTGCCTAGCGAAGTTGGCCTGGTAACTTGCCACTTCGAAAAAAATCAGTCATCATGAATCAGAGCGATTCCTGATCCGTAAAGGATCATGAGAAGAACTCCCAAAAACAGAAAAAGGCAGTCCACAAGGGCTGCCTTTTTTTATTTGCCTACCGCCCCTTCACTCCGGAACCTGGAGCACCTTTCCACCAGAATTTCCTCGCCGGTCAAAATCACCCGGACAGCCATCGAAATGCGGTACCTAGGCCCGGACAAAGCTGTTGCCAGAAAAGAGCGGGGCAAACTATCATGGGCACACGTTTTGGGAAGTTGCCCCGCCTCCCAAAAAGCTGTCGCCCGCTCCGGTCCGCTATGGAAATGGCCATGAAGAAACTGCTTGAATCCTGTGACAACGGCAACCTGTTTCTGGACCTGCCCGCGAGGGACCTCGATGATGCCGTTTCTCAAATCGTTGACGAACTGGTCCATAAAGGAGCCATCGATTCACCCGCGGCCGGGGAAATCAAAACCGAGTTGAAGCGGAAGGAAAAACTCACTTCGACCACGATCGGTCATTCCCTCTCGGTACCCCACGCCTACCTCGACTGCATCGCCAATCCGCTGATTGCGATTGCCCGTTTGCAGAACGGTATCAATGAAGGTGCGCCGGACGGGACCCCGGTCCGGTTTGTGATCCTGCTGCTTGGCCCTGGCGGCGCGACTTCCGAACACCTCGACTCGCTGGCAGATATTGCCCACCTGATGTCGGACGACGAGTTCCACTACCTGGCCCTGACGGCCAGCAACGGAGAGGAATTCCGTTCGGCCATCGAATCCCGGATGAAGAAAAAAACGACCGGGGCACCGGCTGAATCCGCCGGGGAGGGCCTGCGATATACCGGGCGTCTTTTTGGCGGCGTGATGGAAGACATACAGCGACGCAGCCGTGTCTACTGGAGTGATCTTGCGGACGGATTCCATCTCAAGACCTTGAGCTCGACTTTTTTCCTGTTTTTTGCCTGCCTCGCTCCGGCAATTATTTTCGGAGGCCTGATGTATGCCGAAACGGGGGGGCAGGAAGGTGGCGTCGGCCAGATTGGTGCCGTGGAAATGATTTTGGCCACCTGTATCTGCGGACTGGTGTATGCGCTGCTTGCCGGGCAGCCGATGATCATCCTGGGCGGGACCGGCCCGATGCTGGTGTTTACCGCGATCCTGTACAACTACTGCAAAGTTTCCGATCTCCCCTTTTTGCCCGTTTACGCCTGGGTCGGGATCTGGACCGGCATCATCCTGCTGATCCTCGCCGCAACCGATGCCAGTTGCATGATGCGGTACTTTACCCGCTTTACAGACGAAATCTTTGCAGCCCTGATTTCAATTATCTTTATCTACAAGTCAGTAGAAAAACTGATCCATATTTTTCAGCATGCCCACGAGGCGGAGACGCTCGGCGAAGCAACCAACCAGGTGGGTTATGATGTGGCACTGCTGTCACTGCTGTTGGCGCTGGGCACCTTTTACGTCGCGACCAGCCTCAGTGCCTTTCGCAGGAGTCACCTCCTGTTTCCGGCAATGCGGGAGTTCCTGGCCGATTTTGGTCCCACGATAGCCATCATTTCCATGGCCCTGATCGCTTTCTTCACCCAACCGACGATTCTGGTCGAATCTCTCAAAGCACCGGAATCCTTCACGCCCTCCGTCGAAGACCGAGCCTGGTTTGTCAATTTCATGCAGGTTCCGACGTGGGTGATTTTCGCCTCCATCATCCCGGCCCTTCTGTGCAGCGTTTTGGTCTTCCTCGACCAGAACATTACCGCGCGACTGGTCAACAGCCCTGACAACAACCTGCAAAAGGGGGAATCCTACCACCACGACCTCGGCATCGTGGGTTTGCTGGTGGCAGGTTGCTCGCTTTTCGGCCTGCCCTGGCTGGTGGCGGCAACCGTCCGCTCACTCAACCATGTCCGGAGCCTGGCCACCACGGAAGAGGTGGTGGATGGAAACGGCAGCACGCACACGCATATCCTGCATGTGCGGGAAACCCGGATGACGGGAATCCTGATCCACCTCCTGGTCGGACTCTCACTGCTGCTGTTGCCCTACATGAAATACATACCGATGTGCGTTCTGTTCGGGCTGTTTCTGTACATGGGTGTTGTGTCGATGAAGGGAAACCAGTTCTTTGAAAGACTGAGCCTCTGGGCGACCGACCCGGCCCTGTACCCGAAATCGCATTACGTGCGACGGGTACCCTGGAAAACCATGCACCTGTTTACTTTCATCCAGCTGGTCTGCCTGGTGGTCCTGTGGGTGGTCAAGGAAAGTTCCTGGGGTATCCTGTTTCCGCTTTTTATTGCCGTCCTGGTTCCCATCCGTTTTGCCCTTTCCCGCTTTTTTGAACCGAAACATATCGAGGCACTCGACGCGGAGGAAAACCCGGAAGACGAAGAGGAAACCTGGTCGTAGCGCCCTGCAGTCCCGGGGCCGCAGGGGGGATGACCAGCTCCCCGGATGGACAGACCCGCGGGATATGAACTTCATGCACTTTTGCCACCCCCCTGGGTAGTCCCTGTTGTCCGGTTTCTCTGTTGTCCATTCCAAGGGACATTTCCGTCCCATGCTTCGCCTGGCACTGCCTGTTCTCGGGGAAGAATCACTGACCCTGCTGGTCGGCTGGACAGATCTCTGGCTGGTTGGCCAGTACATCGCCGGAGAGGAATCCAAGGCGGCCATGGGCCTGATGTCCTACGTGATGTGGCTGATCCCGAGCATGTTTGCCGCCATCTCGATTGGAACCGTCGCCATCGTTTCCCGCCTGGTGGGAGCAGGAAAACCACGGACGGCCAACCGGCTTGCCAACCAGGCTGTCTCGATAGGAATCCTGGCCTGCGTCGTTGTCACCGCACTGACCTTTTGGTTTCAACAGCCGTTTATCCGGGCCATGAACCTGGAGGGGCAGAGCGCCGACTTCGCCAGTCGCTACCTGAACCGGATCCTGCCGGTCATACCGCTGATCATGATCCAGCAGGTGGGGGCCGCCAGCCTCCGCGGTGCGGGGGACACGATCACGGGCCTGGTGGTCAAATCGATTGTGGTGGTGCTGAATATCCTGTTCAGTGTCCTGCTGGTCACCGGGCTCTGGCTGGCACCACAACTCGGTTTTGACGGTATCGCGATGGGGACAGCCATTGGCCATGGGACGGGCGGACTGATTCTGCTGGCGGTGATGATTCGGGGACGAGCAGGCATCCGGCTGAAAGGGGGTTGGCTGATCCCCCGCTGGAACCTGGTAAAGAAATTGCTGCGAGTTGGCCTGCCGGGCGGTTTTGATATCGCTGCGGTCCTGGTCTGCCAGCTGATGTTCCTTTCATTCGTCAACAGCCTGGGAAAACTGCAGGCCGCGGCCCATGCGGTAGCGATTCAGATCGAAGCGGTCGCCTACCTTCCGGGGACCGCTTTCCAGGTGGCCGTCGCAACCATGGCGGGCCAGTTCCTGGGCGCCAGAATGCCCGGACGGGCCATGAGGAGTGTCTTTGCCTGCACGCTTGCCGGACTGTTCGTGGTCAGCACTTCTGGGGGCCTGGTGTACCTGCTGGCCGACAGGATCTCCGGCTTCTTCATTCATGCCTCCGACGCCCCCACCATCCAGTTGGCCGCGGAGCTGCTCCGCATCGTCTCGTGGGCAATGCCCGCACTGGCCGTGGTGATGGTCCTCTCCGGAGCCCTGCGGGGTGCCGGGGATACGAAATGGCCCTTCGTCATCACGCTGACCGGATTCCTGCTGATTCGGATTCCACTGGCCTATTACCTTTCACTCGATGAAGTCTCCCTGCTTGGACTGAAGATTGCCGGCTGGGAGATGGGGGTCCAGGGAGCGTGGTACGCCATGCTGGTGGACCTCGTCTGCCGCAGCCTGATGTTGTCAGCACGCACCCTGCAGGGGGGCTGGCAGAGAGTCCGGGTTTGAGCACCCGCTCTCAGCGGTTTTCCTCTTTTTCCAGCTGATCCAGCACAACCGAAACCGCATCCAGGTCGGCCAGGAAAACGCTCCGTCCATGGGTCCCGATCACCAGTTCATTGGTGTCCGGATGGACAAACAGATCGTGCACCGAAGCGGCGGGCAGCCCGGGACTGAGGGAATGCCAGTCGGATCCTCCATTTACGCTGACATAGACTCCCAGGTCACTCCCCGCAAACAGCAGGTCCTTTTGCCGCGGATGTTCCCGGATCACGTTCATTCGCGCGTTGGGCAATCCGTTCGAGATCGACTTCCAGCTTTTCCCCAGGTCATCGGAACGAAAAAGGTAGGCTGAGAAATCATCCGTCGCCAAACCGGAAAGCGCCACGAAGAGGGTCTTTTCCGCATGCGGAGAGGGGAAGACCCGACGAAAATTGCAGCGGGGCAGGCCAGCGTCGATCCGGATCCAGTTCCCACCATCGTCATCGGTGCGAAACAGGTTTCCATTGTCGGTACCGGCGAACAATCGCCCTTTTTTCAGTTTCGACTCGGCCATCGTGGTAATTGCCTTGTAACGCAGGTTGGGGGTGTCCGGACCGGCAGCAAGGTCACCGCTGATGACCTGCCAGTCGTCTCCCCGATTTCCTGATTTAAAGACCCGGTTGGCAGCGAAATAAACGGTCTGTTCATCAAACTGCGACAGGAAAAAGGGAGTCATCCAGGCGAATCGCAACGGCTGATCGTCCGGAGATCGAGGACGAATCCCAACCGTCTTTCCCGTCCTGAGATTCTTGCGTCTCAGGGCTCCGAACTGGTGCTCGTAGTAGATGGTCTCACGGTCCGCCGGGTCACGGTAGGTAAAATACGAATCCCCTCCCCCCCAGGGATCCAGGTAGACATGTTTCCAGCGATCCGGTTCGCCAAGGCGGGGGCGGTGGGTGTGGGGACCAAAAAGAGCCGCGTTGTCCTGGGTTCCAATCAGAATATTGTACGGTTCCATTCGATCATGGCTGATCGCGTAACACTCGGCAATCGGCAGGTTGTTCAAGTGCAACCAGTTCCGACAACGATCGTATGACAGGTAAAGACCACCGTCATTGCCGAACAGAACCCTGTCCGGATTGCGGGGATCGATCCACATGGAATGGGTATCCAGGTGGAGCATCCGCGAACCATGCTCGTGCAGATGAACGATACCACCGCCAATCTCCTCAAAGGAACGGCCCCCATCCAGGGAACGGAATGACTTTTGCCCGATACTGTAGATCTGCCGCGGGTTGTCCGGCGAAACACGGATTTCGCACCAATCCCATCCGGTTTTCAGGTCACCCTCGTTAACCAGCGTCCAGTGCTGGCCCCGATCCTCGGAGCGAAACAGCAGGTCACGGGGTTTTTCCTTTTCAAAAACTGCGTTATCCAGCAGGGCATAGACCAGTCTCGGCTCCGAGGGAGCGACATCGATGGCGATTCGCCCGCTGGATCCTTGGGAGGTGGGCAATCCACCACCGAGGCGGGTCCAGTTTTCGCCCCCGTCCCGGCTCCGGTAGATCGCACTCTGGCCCCCCTCATGCTTCTGACCTTTCAGGTCCCGTTGCCAGGTGGTGACATAAAGAGTTTGCGGGTCCCCGGGCTCCATCACGATATCGATTGCCGAGACGTTGTTGCCGTGGTAGAGACATTTTTTCCAGCTGCTCCCGCCATCCTCGGTTTTGAACAGGCCCCGGTTTTCGTTGCCACTGTGCCGGTGACCGATTGCAGCTACGTAAACAATTTCCGGGTTCTGCGGGTGAATCAGCACTCGGCCGATGTGATGGGTATCAGCCAACCCCATTGCTTTCCAGGTGTTTCCCCCGTCCTGCGATTTGAAGACTCCCATTCCCGCAAGTGACGATCGTGCCATCAGAACCTCACCCGTGCCGACCCACACGATCTGCGGGTTGGATTGCGACACCGCCACATCTCCAATCGCCTGCGTCGGCTGATCGTCAAACAGTGGTTGCCAGGAGATCCCATTGTTGACCGTTTTCCAGAGTCCCCCTGATCCGGCTCCCACGTAGATCGTGGAGGGGCTGTTTGCAGGACAGGCGATCGACTCGATCCGCCCGCCGCACATTTCCGGACCCACCAGTTGCCAGTTCAAAGCGGAAAAGGGAGTCGCCTCTTTCATCTCCCGGTGCAGTTTCCAGCTTTGCCAACGGGCCCGGGCGTCGGTGGCTGGGCCGGACAGGGGTCGTTCCTGCTGACTCCAGCAGGGGAACACAAACAGGCCCAACAGGACAAACGGGATCAGGATTTGTTTCGGCATCATTACTTTTGGGGGGGAAACATGGGTGCGGTCGATGGTCCGGGAAGAGCCGTGGGAGCAACCCCCATCGGCAGCCGTTCTGTCATAATAGTGGAACCTTCGCCATCGGAAAAACATACCCCGGACCCAACCGCTCATGATTTCCACGACTGCCGGCAAACGCCTCAACCACCAGCAACTCCCTGTCGCCCCACTGACACCGCCTGTCCGGCATGCCGGGAACCGATTCCCTGTGCCCCCCGGGTGGACAGGCAGGCTCTTCCGAATCGCTCTCCTGCTGATTCTGATTGCCGGACGGCCCGCAGGCGCAGATGGAGAAAAAGACAATCACCCGGACAAGGTCCGAAGAATTCCCCGCCTGGGAATCGAGGTTCCGGAAAAAGACCGTCAGGAGCTGGAATCCGGCCTGTCCCGACTGAAAGCCACCCTGGACCGCTTGAAAGCGTCCGGCTCTGCCCTGGTAAGGCATCACCTTCCCGACGTCGAAATCTTTTACCGCGCGGTTCGCGACAACCTCGATTACCAGGAATTTTTTTCACCAGCTGATATCAGGAAAGCCAAGTCCTTGCTGACCACGGGATGGGAACGGGGACGATCCCTGGAAGAAGGGAAAGCCCCCTGGCTACATCAAACGGGGTTGGTGGTTCGCGGTTTTCGTTCACGGCTGGACGATACCGTTCAGCCCTACGGGCTGGTGATTCCCGCCAACTACCAGCCGGGTGGAGAAAAAGACTTTCGACTGGACATCTGGTTTCACGGCCGCGGGGAAACCCTGAGCGAAACCAGTTTTATCGACCAGCGGCAGAAAAAAGCGGGTTACTACCAGCCAGACAATACGATTGTTCTGCATCCCTACGGACGATATTCCAATGCTTTCAAGTTCGCCGGAGAAGTCGACGTCCTCGAGGCTCTCGCACACGTCCGGCAGGAATACAGGATCGACGCCCAACGGATCAGTGTCCGTGGTTTTTCGATGGGGGGCGCGGCCTGCTGGCAGTTCGCATTCCTTTATTCTGATCGCTGGTTTGCTGCCAATCCGGGTGCCGGTTTCGCTGAAACTCCCGAATTCCTCAAATCGTTTCAGAAAGAAACACTGCAGCCCTATCCCTGGGAAAAAAAACTGTGGCGTTGGTACGATGCCGATGACAGTGCAATCAACTTTTTTCACGTGCCGACAATTGCCTACAGTGGCGAAAATGACGTCCAGAAACAGGCGGCGGACCTGATGGCTGGAGCATTGCGAGAGGAGGGAATGGAATTGACCCATGTAATCGGCCCCCAAACGGGTCACCGGATCCACCCCGATTCCCAGCAGGAAATCGAATCCCGCATGTCCCGCCTGGCCCTCCGCGGGAACGACCGCTTTCCAAGGGTGGTCCACAAGGTCACGCATACACTCAAATACAATCGGCAATACTGGCTCACGATCACCTCGCTGGTTGAGCATTGGGAACCGGGTCGCGTGCGGGCGGAAATTCTCGATAACTCGATCGTGATCCGCTCGACCGGGATCACCGGTTTGGCAATCCGGGTTCCTCCAGGCGAAGCACCTTTTGAGATTGGCAAGGCGGTCAAGGTAATTCTCAACGGACAAACAGTCAGCGGTCCCCTGGTCGCCTCCGACCGGTCGTGGAGCATCGACCTCTCCCTGCAGCAGGGCCATTGGGTTGCCGGAAAACCCGCGCCGGGACCGATGCGAAAAACCCACGGGCTCCAGGGACCGATTGATGACGCCTTGATGAGCAGTTTCCTGATGGTGGCACCCAGCGGGAAACCGATTCACCCGGAAATCGGCAAGTGGACCGAGCGGGAAATGAAACATGCCATCACGCACTGGCGCCAACATTTTCGTGGCCACGCCCGAGTGAAAAAAGACAGCGAGGTCAGCCAGGAAGACCTGGCCAACCACAACCTGATCCTGTGGGGAGATTACCGTTCCAACCAGCTGATCCGGAAGACCCTCTCAGCCCTGCCGCTCCGCTGGAATCCGGAATCGGTTTCGATCGGCGATCGAACCTTCCGCTCGGATCGGCATGTTCCACTGATGATCTATCCCAACCCGCTCAATCCGCGAAAATACATCGTGCTCAATAGTAGCTTCACGTACCGCGAGTATGCCTACCTGAACAACGCCCGCCAGGTGCCGATGCTGCCCGACTGGGCAATCCTCGATGTCGTCAGTCGCCCCCAACGAAATGACGCCATCACCCGGTTCGCCGGCATTCCGGTAGCAGCCGATTTTTTTGACGAACAGTGGAAAGTTAAAAAATAAACCGGTCCATCGCCGGTTTTCTCCATCGCCTGGCCGCTGGCCGGAGTAGAGCTTGCCCAGCACCGCTTCTTTCCCGAAAATTCCCTTTTTCGGCAGCCTGCGGGCCAAACGGCGGGTAAGCTTGAAGAGGTGCCCGATGCCACAGCACGGCGGGCCGGGCCCCAATCAAAAAGAATCTGGCCGGACTGAATTGACCCTGGACAAAGTATGATCTCCTCCGCCTCAACCGCTGGAATCCAACACAACATGCAGGCCATGTACCAGGCATCAGAGGCGATTGCCAGCAGCTCCCCCCTGTCGGCCGAAGCGGTGATACAACTGAAGTTGGCCGAGCATGCGGTCAAGGCCAATGTCGCCGCAGCCACCGTGGTTGATAAAACCACCGAGTACCTGCTGGATATCCTGATCTGAATCCTGAGAACCACTTGCGCGGCCATTCCAGCTTTGCCCCGCACCGTTCAAACCGGATGTCCCGCCTGGAAACTGCCCGGGCCGGCAAACTCGGGGGATTTCGGGCAACTGCTCTTTCGTCAATCCACGGGGAGCGAGATAAAACATTTTCCCTGCCAACGGCTCCGTGGGAATCCGTTGGAGTTATTTTCGTCTCAGCTGAGTTGGCGTGTCCGGCAGCCTCCCCTCGCGGTCGATCCGCCAGAGATGGAGAGCGGGGTAAATTTTCGCACAGGAACAAATCCACTCGATCTCTTCATCATGCCTGTACAGGGATCCTCCAAAAAACAGGAGGTGGAATCGTCGAACAGGCTGGAGCGAAAATCGAGGTCCAATCCGGCGATCCCGGAACTTCCATTTTGAAAGATCGGGCGCCTGCCGTTCGCCTCGAGTTTGTCCATCGCATCAATTGTGGGAGTTGAAAGGGGCGAATATAATCAGGGCCCACTTTCTTTCCATTGATGAAGACAGACATGATTCGCAGTAATTTCTGGTTGGCGTTGATTTCCGGACTTGTACTGCTGAATGGCTGCGGCAGCCCGGAGGCCAGGAGGGAAAAATATATCCGTGGCATGATCGCCGGTTTTGAAGAGCAGAAAAAAGAAGTGCTGGAAAAGACCAAGGGCGTTTTTATGGATATCCAGGTCTACCGCGATGGTGAAAAGGATGGCGTGGTCTTTGAAAGGCAATTCGCCAAGGGATTGGAGCCGGTCAATGAGGACCTGAAAGCAGTGCTGGTCGAGAGCATTCGTAACGATGCCGACTCACGCCTCGCGATTCAAATGGGCATTTACGTCAAATTCATCGACAAATCTCACGGGGGAAAGGTTCTTCGGGAGGTGACCGCCTCCAAGGACGATCTTTAGGGGATCTGCTGAACCCCGGCTTTTCGCCCGCTTTTCGGTGCAGCCCGAGTCCCACCCGGTTTTGCTTTTCCGGTTGTTTCCTTTTGTGCTGTTGCCGAACCGACAGGCGGCGAAACCGTTTTGCCGAGTTGACCCGGCAAACTGGCCGCAAGTAAAATTGAACGAGGGTCCGTTCCCACGCGGCCGGTCCTGTTGGATCTTTCCGCCCAGCCTAGCAATCACTCCTTGCCAGAAAACAACATGCGAGTTTCCCCCATCTTTCTTTCCGGGCTTCTTGCCCTATTCAACCTTTCGCCCGCCTGCGGCCAGGAAAAGAGCACGATCGATTTCAACCGTGACATCAAGCCCCTCCTGTCCGACCGATGTTTCCAGTGTCACGGACCGGATGAAAATCAGCGCAAAGCCGATTTGCGGCTCGACGAAGCGACATCCGCCCATGAGTCGGCCATTGTTGTGGGAAAGTCTTCTGAAAGTGACCTGGTGGACCGGATCACCAGTTCCGATCCGGACCTGGTGATGCCACCCCCGGATGCCAACAAGAAGAAATTGACTCCCGCGGAGATCGCGAAACTGAAGACATGGATCGACCAAGGAGCAAAATACCAGGGACATTGGGCTTATCAGAAACCGGCCCGGCCAGCGGTCCCCGGTCTGCAACAGCTTCACGACTGGTCAACGCATCCCATCGACCGGTTCATCGCCAAAAAACTGGAAAACAGTGGAAGGACACCTTCCCCGACTGCCGACCGCCGAACCCTGATCCGTCGACTCTACTTTGACTTGATCGGCCTGCCACCCTCCCCTGGGCAAGTCAATGAGTTTCTCGAGGACCGATCGGCCAACGCTGTCGAAAAAGTCATTGACGGTCTCCTCTCAAGCCAGGAATTCGGTGAACGAATGGCCGTCTACTGGCTCGACCAGGTTCGCTACGCCGACACCAACGGGATTCACGGTGACAACCACCGGGAACATTCACTGTTCCGCGACTACGTGATTCAGTCATTCAACAACAACAAACCTTTCGACGAATTTACCCTGGAACAGCTGGCGGGGGACCTGTTTCCCGACCGCACCAACCAGCAACTCATCGCGTCGGGTTACAACCGGCTCAACATGACCACCCGCGAGGGGGGAGCCCAGGCAAAGGAATACCGGGCCAAGTATGCCGCGGACCGGGTGCGAAACGCATCGGTAGTCTGGATGGGTTCGACACTCGGTTGCGCCGAATGTCACGACCACAAGTACGATCCGTTCAAGAGCAGGGATTTTTACCGGTTCGCCGCCTTTTTTGCTGATATCGAAGAAGTCGCCGTCGGCGCCCAACCTGCCATCAAGCTGCCGGATGAAAACCAAGAACAGGAACTGGAGGTCCTCGCCAGTGAATTGGCATCGGCAAAAAACACACTGGAAAAACGAACGGCCGAACGCAACCGGTTCTTTCAGTCGTTTGTCGAGAAGCAGGCTCAAAAGCTCAAGGATGCCCGACCGGTCTGGCAGTCGGTGATTCCCCTGAAAGCCGGCTCCTCAGGTGGTTCCAAGCTGAAGGTCCAGGATGCTGTTGTCAGCTCGACGGGCAAGAATCCGGATAAGGACAACTATCAACTGACGTTCCAGGCCAGCCTCAAAACCGTGACCGGATTTCGCCTGGAGCTCTTGACCGACCCTGCCTTTGGAAACCAGAGCCTGGCACGGGGCAATGGCAATGTCGTCTTGACCAATGTGCTGGCGAAATACGACGGCCAACCGGTCAGGATCAAGAATGCCATCGCCGATTTTTCTCAACCCAACCACGACATCAAGCTGGCGATCGACAACAATCGCGCAACCGGTTGGGCGGTCAGTGGTCACACCAAGCGGGAAAATCGAACCGCCGTCTTTATTTTTGACAAACCGGTCGATACCTCCGGGAATGGCCAGTGGACCATCGAGCTCATGCACGAATCGATTTATGCAAAGCACAACATTGGAAAATTCCGCATTTCGATGACTGAGGTTTTGGCACCGTCGCTCAAAAACGATACCGGGGCGCCGGGTGCCATCGTCGCCATTCTGAAAAAAGAGGCTTCCGCCAGAAGCCAACAGGACAACGAACGCCTGTACCGGTACTTCCTGGACCACAGCACCGCAATGTCCCAACCCCGCAAAGCGTTCCAGGACCTGCAAAAGAAAAAATCGGAGATCGAAAAATCCTTTCGGCCGATCCTGGTAACCAAAACTGTCAAGCCAAGGATGACCCGTGTGCTTCCCCGCGGAAACTGGCTGGATGATTCCGGCGACGTTGTGACCCCGGGGGTTCCCTCATTCCTGGTGCAGATTCCCTCCAAAAATGAAAAAGACCAGATTGCCAACCGTTACGACCTGGCAAAATGGATTGTCGACCCGAACAACCCCCTCACGGCGCGGGTTTTCGTTAACCGGCTCTGGAAAATCGCGTTTGGCGAAGGACTGGTTCGAACTCCCGACGACTTTGGCTCACAGGGATCCGTCCCCACTCATCCCCTTCTACTTGATTACCTGGCGGTTGAATTTGTCGACTCGGGCTGGAATATCAAGAAAATGGTGAAGACCATCGTGATGTCAAAAACCTATCAGCAGTCCTCCTTTGCCGATGAGGCGACACTCAAGCAGGACCCGTCCAACGACCTCCTGGCCCGTCAGAACCGGTATCGCATCGACGCCGAATTTGTACGTGACAACGCGCTGGCCATCAGTGGATTGCTGGTCAAACAGGTTGGCGGCAACAGTGTGAAACCCTACCAGCCACCCGGTTACTGGGAACACCTGAATTTTCCCAAACGACGCTACCAGCCGAGCATGGATCAGAATCAGTACCGACGCGGTTTGTACAGTTACTGGTGTCGGACCTTTTTGCATCCCAGCATGTCCGTTTTTGACGCACCGACGCGCGAGGAATCGTGTGTCCAGCGACCCCGCTCCAACACGCCGCTGCAGGCCCTGGTTTTGCTCAATGATCCGAGCTACGTCGAATCCGCGCAGGCATTTGCCGAAATGCTGATGCAGGGCTCCAAGGACAATTCAAAACGCCTCGAATTCGCGTTTGAGCAGGCACTTAACAGGAAACCTTCAGAAAAGGAATCAGCGATTCTGATGAAGATTTTCCACGAACACCAAAAAGAGTTTGCTGCCGACGAAAAATCGGCCAGTGATTCGATTCAAACCGGACTTCGAAAACCGGCCGCGGACCTGGATGCAAAAGAAATGGCCGCATGGACCTCCGTGGCGAGAATCATCCTGAATCTGCACGAAACCATCACCCGGTACTGATTCCCGGTCCCCCGGACAGGACGCCAACAGAAATCCACAATCCCTCCATTCCCATTCGAGTGGGCCCAAGGCAAATCAAAATGTTTATTCAAAATCTCATTGGTGCGCAGAACACACGTCGTTCCTTTCTCTCCCAGGGTGTCACCGGCATCGGCCTGACGGCCCTCGCGGGCCTGCTGGACCCGAAACTGCTTCCGGGACAGGCAAGCGGAAACGAACTGGCGTCGCGGGGTGTTTTGAATCCGCTGCATCACCCACCCAAAATCAAGCGTGTGATTTTTCTCTGCCAGGCAGGCGGTATGTCCCACCTGGAGACCTTTGACCACAAACCCAAACTGGCAGAACTGCACAACCAGCCGATGCCCGAGTCCTACACAAAGGGGCAGCCGATCGCCCAGTTGCAGGGAAAAAAGCTGAGCTGTTTTGCACCCCAGCATCCGTTCAAGAAATATGGGGAATCGGGCAACGAGATTTGCTCCATCTTTCCCAAGCTGGGCGAAGTCGCCGACGAGCTCTGCATCATCCGTTCGATGCGCACCGAAGCCATCAACCACGACCCGGCCCACACATTCATGAACACCGGCAGCCTGATTTCGGGTCGCCCCGCGATGGGTTCCTGGCTGACCTACGGATTGGGCAATGAAGCGGATGACCTGCCCGGGTTCGTGGTCCTGACTTCGCTCGGTCGACATGGGCAGGCCCAACCGATTGCCGCCCGCCAGTGGCACAGCGGATTTCTTCCCAGCCGCTACCAGGGGGTGGAATTCCGCTCAACCGGCGACCCGGTACTCTACGTAACCAATCCCAAGGGAGTCTCCCGGAAAAAACAGGGAGAGATCGTCGACGCGATCAACGCGTTGAACCGGCTTCAGTATGACAAGGTCCAAGACCCTGAGATCAGGACCCGGATCGCCCAGTACGAACTGGCATTCAAGATGCAGGCCAGTGTGCCGGAACTGATGGATATTTCCAGGGAACCACAACACGTACTGGACCTCTATGGCACCAAGGGAGCGGACGGCTCTTTCGCCGCCAATTGCCTGCTGGCCCGTCGACTGGCCGAGCGGGGTGTACGTTTCATTCAGCTCTACCATCGCGGCTGGGACCATCACGGCGGAATCAAGAACGCGATTCCCAAGACCGCCGCGGAAGTCGACCAGGGTACCGCCGCCCTGATCCGGGATCTCAAGGCAAGGGACATGCTCAAGGAGACCCTGATCATCTTTGGAGGGGAATTCGGCCGTACCCCGATGGCCCAGGGAAATGGCCGGGACCACCACATCAAGGGTTTCTCGCACTTCATGTGCGGCGGGGGTATCAAGCCGGGGATCACCCACGGTGCCACCGACGAACTGGGCTACAACGCCGTCGAGGATGTGGTCTCCGTTCACGACATGCATGCCACGATGCTGCATTTGCTCGGCGTCGATCACAACCGCTTCAGCTATCGGTTCCAGGGACTCGATATGCGACTGACGGGAGTGGAGGAGGCCCACGTCGTCAAGAAGATCCTTGCTTGAACCGGCAGGTCGGTCGTGAAGAAAAAAAGCGCCTTCCCTCTCCGTGACACCAAGCTGTCTCCCGAACACGGCGAGGGTCGCGATCAAATCCCACCGCGACCGTTGACGCCTGGTCGGCCGAAAGATCAGTTTTTGCGGCTGGAGGATTCGTCGCTGTACTCGATTTCCTCGAGGTTGAACTGAGACTCGGCCTTCACGCCCGAGTCGCCATACCGCCGCTCATTCGGCGTGCCTGGATTGGCATACGGGTAAAAGATGGGTTCGCTCCAACGGCCCAGCGGTCCAATCGCACCAAATCGTTCCTCCACAAAGCGGACGCCGTGTGATTCGAGGATGGTGCCCGTATTCCGTTCCAGCTCCGCAAGAGCAATGTTGTACTGGGTCAGGGTGTTGGCCTCGCTGCTGACTGCGTTCCCCCAATCGGTAATCGCCTGCAGCACATTGAGGTAGATCGACCTGCCCCGCTCGAAATCCTTGATTTGACGTTCCAGGTTGAAACTGGCTGCTTCCCGGGATTCCTTGAAAACC
>JAYZFP010000147.1:0-25816 GCA_036336715.1 Planctomycetota bacterium | reverse complement strand
CTATGGACCACGTTTTCGGGATCTGCTGTGGAAACGATATTTCGGCAAGAGATTGGCAGAAGGGACGTCCCGGTGGGCAATGGCTGTTGGGAAAGACATTCGATACTTTCGCTCCCCTGGGGCCATCCATTCTGACCCTTGACGAAGTGGATAACATTCAGGACCTGGAAATCTCGTTGTGCCTTAACGGAGAAACTATGCAGTCATCCAGCACGCGGCAGATGATTTTTTCGGTTGATTTTCTGATCAGTCATCTTTCAAAGTTTTGCACGTTGCTGCCCGGTGACCTGGTTTTTACCGGAACACCCGAGGGCGTGGGGGCAGCACGCCAACCACCTGTTTTTCTCCGGGAAGGAGATGAAATGGTGGTAAAGATTTCCGGTTGTGACGACCTGGTCAGTCGCGTGGTTTCTGCCCAATGAATAAAGTGCGAGTCGATTGAGGACTGAACCGCAGGGTTGTTGGCGGATCGCAGGCCCGTGCGTTTAATCTTGGTGGATGTCCTAAAATATTGGTATCCGATGGTCGATGAACAAACGATGGAATGGAAGTTGATTGTCGTCGACCGGCATTCCGACCGCTGGACGCGGTACTCGCCTTTTCTCTGTACTTGTCAACGATGGAACGTTCATGCGAGACGCTCGAAGGCGGCGGATGATTTTTCGTGAAGAATCGGAAGCCGAAAATGGATCGGAACAGCAGCTGTTAACCGGTTCAAATGCTCACTCATCCCCCCCTGTCAATGATGTGTCTTACACAGCGGGTGCTCGCGTTGAAAATCAGCCGCGGCTGATTGATTTTGTGCCAACCCGGGGTTTTGTGATTGCCGGAGTTTGTCTGATTCTGGTGGCGGTCATCGCTCTGCTCAATATTGCCCACTTTCAAATTCTTCCTTTTGCCCGGCAAAAAGGGATCTCGGCCGGCACGCTGGAACTTTCACTCGATCGAGGCCTGCTCGCCTGGGTGGCTTCGTTTTTGCTTCTGGCTACTGCGTTTTTCTGTTACCAGGTTTACCAGGTAAGGCGATACCGGGCCGATGATTTTGCAGGTCGTTACCGCGTCTGGATCTGGATGGCGCTCAGCTTTGTGATTGCCAGTATTGATGCGACGGCAAGAATCAGTCCCATCGCAGCGTCACTGATCGCATCGAACTGGGAGAGCGGTTTTTTGGCCAATCAAAGAAACGTCTGGTTTGTCCTGGTCGGAACCCCGGCCACTTTCATCTGCATTCGCCTGGTCCTCGAGTTGTGGCGATCCAGAATTGCCATTGGTTCGATCGCCATCGCCAGTGTGGCTTACCTGTTTGCCAACCTGGTGCGAATGGATCTGATGCCAATCGGCGAGGGCGCTCATGCGGTGGTGGAGTCCAACTCGGTGGTGGTTGCCCATTCTTTTCTGCTGTTTACAACGGTCTGGTATGCCCGTTTTGTTCTGCTTGAATCCCGGGGGAACCTGACAGCCGAAAAATCAATCGAAGAACTGGAAACCGGTCTCTTGCCCGGTTCCGGGGAACAGTCAGCAGAACACGATACGTTGTCCATGCAGAATCTGTCAGGCGGCAAAAAGGGCAATTGTGTTCGAAAAAGCGAAACAGAAAAGGATTCGAAAGCGGAAGAACTGTCAGAGGATGCGACCTGCCTCAGCTTCGAAGAGGCAGCGCCCCTGAAGCTGATGGGACAATCTGTCGATCAGGGAAAAGGTAGGAAAAAAGCGAGGCAGCGGCGGCGAGCGGCGTGACCGGTAACGGGTAAAACGGCCTTCAAGGTGATGAGATTCTCCCGGTATCCGCAATTTAATATCTGGAGACTGGTACGACCATACTGACGGGGTCTTCGGTAATTCGCTGTCCAAGGCCTGGGAAATCGGTTGGATCCGTAGGGAATTCAAGCCCGTGTAACGGGGCGTAACAAAAATCGCTTCCAGGAGGGCCTGGCTTCGATGGTCAGGTCAGATCGCTTAAAACAACGTGGAACGTTGTGTGGACTTCAGCGGATGGCTGCTGCGGTTCCAGCTGGATTCCGGGCCGGATTTTCCCGGTCGAATTTTCCTGTGGAGCGGAAATGAATAGTAAGAGGTTCTTCCTGGTCCTGGCCACTTTTCTGTCCCAAAGTGTGCTCCTGGTTGCGGAGGACTGGCCGCGATTTCGCGGACCCAACGGAAATGGGGTCAGTTCTGCGAAGACCGTTCCCACCCGCTGGAAAGAAAGCGATTTCAATTGGGCCACTGACCTGCCGGGTGAGGGGCATGGCTCACCGGTGGTGGTGGGGTCCCGAGTGTTTCTCCTGTGCGGCGATCCTTTTACGGCTGATCGGATCGTGCTTTGCCTGGATGCTTCTACTGGCAGGATAAACTGGAATCGACGATTCAAATCGGCTCCCCACTACCTGCATCGCGACAACAACTATGCGGCCTCGACGCCAGCCGCAGACGGGAAAGGGGTGGTTGCCTGCTGGACGACTCCAAAGAAATTTACCCTCGTGGCATTGTCCAATTCAGGTGAAAAAATCTGGCAACGTGATTTCGGGGAATACAAATCTGCCTGGGGGGGAGCTGCCTCTCCGATCATCGTTGATGACCTGGTCATCATCCTCAATGATCAGATGGATCCCAAAATCATGGCCCGTTTTCTGCCGGAGGGGACGCAGATCACGGAGCCGGGCAACAGCCTGGCTATCGCAGTTGACCGGAATACGGGTGAGACACGTTGGACAAGTGTTCGCCGCACCGTGATTGCCGGCTATGCTACCCCCTGTGTCCGGGAATTGGAAAATGGAAAAAAGGAACTCGTTTTTTTCGGGACCGGAAATGGAATGAGTGGACTGGATCTGAAGACGGGTAAGACCAACTGGGAGTTGCCGCGTTCCATGCCCTCACGAACGGTGATGTCACCGGTCCTGGCCGGCAACCTGGTGCTTGGGAGTTACGGTAGCGGTTTGGTGGGGGATCGGCTGGTTGCTGTCCGTTTGCCTTCGCAGAATCGGAAAGCGGAGGTTGCCTTCCAGTTAAAGCAGTCCATCCCGCTGGTGCCGACGGCGCTTTACAGGGACGGCCTGCTGTTTCTGACGTGCGAAACGGGTGTTCTCAGTTGTGTACAGCTGGAAACCCGGAAAGTCCTCTGGAAAGAGCGACACCGGGGAAAGTTCTACGCCTCGCCAGTCTGCGTGGACGGCAGGCTCTACTGTGCGGACCGCCGTGGTAACGTGGTTGTGATCGCTGCCAGGGCACCCTTTGAGAAGCTGGCCGTCAATCCCTTGGGCGACGATTGCTACGCTACGCCGGCGGTTGCCAACGGGGCCATTTTTTTCAGGACCCGGTCGCGACTGATCTCGATTGGTGGTCCCTGAATTCACTGGAACTCTCCGATGTTGTACCCGCCCGCCGATCCTGGAAACCACTGGACGGCATTCAGACTCCTCTGAAAGAACCCGTTTGTTCGGTGAATTCAACCGAGAACTTGGCGGCCGGCATGGGCGAGACTGTTTTCAACAGCAGCTGATTTCCATTGATCACAGCCAGCGGATGGCCGATAATAGACAGCTTACGGGTCCAGACGTGAAAATCACCGTCGCCAGAGATCTTTCCAATCACTCCCCTCCTGTTCATCCGGTCCATGCTTCGTTCGCCTCACCTGTCATCTCCGGTGCTGTTGATAGCGTTCCTGCTGGGTGGCAGCTTTTCGGTTGCCGAGGACAGTCAGTCCCTGTCGGGTAAGGACCTGCAGTTTTTCGAACGCCGGATCCGCCCGGTGCTGGTGGAACATTGTTATGAATGCCATTCCGGAGAATCGACCGAGGTGGGTGGCAATCTGCTGCTGGACACCCGGGAAGGCCTGCTGAAGGGTGGGGACACCGGGCCTGCACTGGTGCCCGGGCAATCGAAACAGAGCCTGCTGCTGAAAGCCCTGGATTACGAGGGACCGGAGATGCCTCCCGATGGAAAATTGCCTGACGGTGTGATTCGGGATTTCCGGGAGTGGATCGACCGGGGAGCAGCTGACCCAAGGGTCGTGGAGGCGACGAAAACCGAAACAGGAAACCGGCACTATTCGCGGGAGTCGCTTTGGTCCTTTCAGCCACGCCGCTCTCCCGTAATTCCACGGGTTCATGCCGGGAGTTGGCCACGGGATTCGATTGATTTTTTTGTTCTTTCCCGCATGGAACGCCTGGGGCTCCGCCCGGCAGGAGATGCCGAACCGAGAACCCTTGCCAGGAGGTTGTACTACGATCTAGGTGGTTTGCCGCCGACACACGTACAGGTCGCCGCATTTGAGAGTGAGTTTGGCAGGAATCCCCGCGCGGCTACCCGTCGCCTGGTTGATCAGTTGTTGGCATCGCCCCGGTTTGGCGAACGCTGGGGGCAGCACTGGCTGGATGTTGCCCGTTACGGCGAATCCAATGGAGACGATGGTTTGGGACGCAATGCTTCGTTTCCGCATGCCTGGCGATACCGGGATTACGTTATCGACAGTCTGAACCGGGACGTCCCCTATGACCGGTTCCTCACCGAACAGGTTGCGGGTGACCTGCTGGAGGCAAGTACCGCGATCGAGCGGAATCGCAACCTGGTCGCGACAGGATTTTTGGCCATCGGGGCCAAGCCTGCCGCAGCCATGAACAGCAACTTTGCGATGGACGTGGTGGATGACCAGGTCAATACTCTCTGCACGACCGTGCTGGGACTGAGCGTTGCCTGCGCCAGGTGCCATGATCACAAGCATGATCCGATTTCCATCGGTGACTATTATTCACTGGCGGGGATCTTTGCCAGCACCGAGACCCTGTACGGATTGGCTGCCAATGAAAAATTGACGGCACCACCGACGCCCCTGCACCCGCTTTATAACCGGTTACCCGAGGGGTTACCCGATTTTCGCGAGGCTCCCAAATTCCCTCCCACCTATGCCAAAGCGATACAATCTCTCAGGCCGGTGATCCATGAGTCGTTGGCATCGCCAGGGGAACGGCTCCTTCCAGAGAACCAGGTCAAATTTTCCCCTGAGCAATATGCGAGATTTCAGCCTGCCAGCGCGCTGCGGGGATCATTTGAAGGCAAGCCAGGTTCCTATTCCGTTTCCTTCTGGTTCAAGAATGAAACCGCCAATACGGCCCGGCCCATTACGGTTTACCTTTTTTCCCGTGGGAAATTTGGCGACCGAACTCTTCTGGGGGATCATCTCGGCATTGGCGGTACCCACGAGGCCGATGTGACGGGCAAGTTGTTTGTCTTCAACGGAAATGTCCCGAATTCGAAATCGGTCAAGGGGAAAACCGTTGTCGAGGCTGGAACCTGGAACCACCTGGTTTTTGTTCGTGATCGGGAAAAGGTCCGGCTCTATCTTAACGGGAATCCCGAAGCGGAATTCGAGGGGTTGCTTCCCGATACGGTGGGTGACAACGGGGAATTCTGCTTGGGGGAACGGGCGGATCAGTTTGCACCCTTGCAGGGGAACCTGGCGCAGGTTGCCCTGTTTGACCGTGCGCTGACTGCCACGGAGGCGGTCAGGCTGCATGCGGAATCGGGGCAACCTCGGCCGCAAACTTCCTTTGGATTGGCGATGGGGGTGCGTGACAAGGTGAAACCAGCTGACATCAAGATTCATGTCAACGGAAGTGGGGCCAGGCTGGGCCCTGTCGCTCCACGGGGCGTGATGAAGGTCTACCGGGATGAATCACTGGTTCCCCGTTCCGAGGGACAAGGCAAAACCGGTCCGAGGGTGAAATGGGAGGACCGGATCGAGGGAAGTGGCCGACGCCAGCTCGCAGCCTGGTTGACCCATCCGGATCATCCGCAAACGGCACGGGTGATGGTCAACCGGATCTGGCTTCACCTGATGGGGCGAGGGATCGTGGAGACGCCGGATGACTTCGGAGTTTATGGCAGTCGCCCGAGTCACCCGGAGTTGCTGGACCACCTGGCGGACCGTTTTGTAGCGGAGGGCTGGTCGATCAAAAAACTGATTCGGTCAATAGTTCTCAGCCGGACCTACGGGTTGAGCAGCCGTGCCTCGCGTGAGGTGCGTGAAGGCGATTCAGGGAATGTCTGGCTGACGCGGCATCGTCGCCGAAGACTGGACGCCGAACAGATCCGGGATTCGATCCTGTTTGCCAGTTGGAATCTCAAACTGGTTCCCGGTCGTGGCTCGGATGTTGAGGATACGGTCGCCCTGATCAACTGGCCTGTTGGTGAATCGACCAATCTTCACCAGCCGAGTTTCCACCGAAGTATCTACCTTTGTCGTTTGCGGCATGCTCCTCCGAAGGAACTGGTGGCGTTTGATCTACCCGACGGCCTGAGCGTGGTAGGGCAACGGTCTGTGAGCACCTCGCCGGCTCAATCGCTCTTTTTTGTCAACAGTCCTTTCGTTGTACAGCAGAGCCGGTTTCTGGCGGAAAGTCTGCTGCGTACCGAAGCGGACACCGGGGAGCGAATACGCCACCTGTATAAGCGGATCCTGACTCGATCTCCTTCCCCTTTTGAGCTGCAGACTGCCCAGGAATATGTAGGAAAAATCATCGAGCAGCTTGGGGGTTCCGGCGAGGATTCGCAGGCCATTCGCCTGAAAGCCTGGGCCAGTCTCTGCCAGGCTTTGTTTGCCACCAACGAATTCCGTTATATTGACTAGGCCAATTGAACAGGAAACAGCACCGGGGAAACCGATGAACATTGCCCGTCGACAGATGTTGCAGAAAGCCTCCTGTGGATTTGGTTGGCTTGCATTCAATGCGCTTTGCGGCGAGGCTGCCGGGCAGACCCTGCGCGATCCCAATGCCGGATCGCCAAGTGCCCCGGTCCCCCGGACCGTTCCCAGGGCCCGACGGGTCATTTTTCTCTGCATGGCCGGCGGACCGGCCCAAATGGATACGTTTGACTACAAACCCCAGACTGGCAGCAAACACCACCCCGGATCGGACGAGGCGGTTCGCTTTGGCCGCCAGGGACAGAGTGGCATTCCGGTTTCAAACCTGTTGCCCGAGATTGCAACCCAGGCCGACAAATTGTGTGTGATCAACGGCATGTATTGCGACACCGGAAATCACGCCCAGTCTTTCCTGCAGCTCCATACTGGAGAACGTTTACGGAAAAGACCAAGCCTTGGATCGTGGATCCATTACGGGCTGGGTACGGAAAACGAAAATCTGCCTGGCTTCATCAGCCTGAATGCCAACAAGCCCTCCGTTTTTTCCAGTGCGTTTTTGCCGACTCATCATTCCGGGACCCCGATCGGGATTAACGGTGAGGACATGTCAAAGGCCACGATCAACCACATCCATTCCGACCACCTCAGCCCGGCGACCAAGCGAACGCAGATCGACTTTATTCAAACCATGAACCGGGATCACCTTTTGGAGCGGGAAAACGATCCCCGACTGGATGGGGTGATTCAATCCATGGAGCTCGCTTTCCGAATGCAGACCGGGGCCCCGGAACTGCTCGATCTTTCCGGTGAATCCCGCAGGACACTGGAGAGGTATCGAGTGGGGCGGAAGCTCTCGGTGGGGACCTGCCGTCCCACCGACTTCGGCCGGCAATGCCTGCTGGCGAGGAAATTCGCCGAGGCGGGGGTCCGGTTCATCGAAATCAATCATGGTGGTTGGGACCAGCACAAGAATCACCGTCGTGACCTGAAAGCCAATTGCGATACGATTGACGCGCCCATTCGGGCATTGCTGGAAGACCTGCATGGAACGGGACTGCTGGAGGACACACTGGTGGTTTGGGGAGGCGAATTTGGACGTCCCGGACTGGCTCCAGGTGGAAAAGACGAAACCGGACACAACCATCGGGGGTTCACATTCTGGCTTGCAGGTGGCGGTGTGAAGAGTGGACACGTGCATGGCAAAACGGATCCAACTGGATCGAAGGCCATCGAAGGCAAAGTCCATTTTCGGGATTTGCACGCCACGATCCTGCACCTGATGGGGCTCGATCATCAGCGGTTGGAGTATTTTTACCAGGGACGCAATCATCGACTGACGGGGCCGGAAGGTGGCAAAGTGGTCCGGGAGATCCTTTCCTAGCGGTTGAACGAGGGTGTTCCGGTTCGCGGCAGAATGGGATTCCGTGGCCAAGGATTGCTGAAGAAGGTCCTGTTGCAATCGGTTGACCCGTTCTTTTACGGCCGGGTGACGGTGATCCCGGGTGACGGTGATCCCGGGCGACAGTGATCCCGGGCGACAGTGAATTGCTGACGTTCATAAGAAAACGGGAACCAGGAATCATGAAAAATACCTTTCTTAAATACCTGTGTCTGTTGTGCGCCGCGGTGGGCGTCTTTGCAAACCGATATGGTTCAGCCCAGCAGGAACCTGCAGCATCCAAAGTGCTTTTTGTCGGCAAGAGTCCCGATCATTCGCACGGAACCCACATGTACCTGCATACTTGCCGGATGCTGGCCAGGTGTATCGAGAACAACGGTGAGATGGAGACGGTCGTTTCCAATGGATGGCCTGTTGATGCCAAGAGTCTGGCCAATGTAAAAACGGTCGTTCTCTACTCCACTCCGGGCGCTGAGTTCCTGCTCGACGGTCCTGGCGTGAAACAGTTTCAGGGTTTGATGAAAAAGGGTGTCGGTTTGGTCACCCTGCACTGGGCCTCGTCCGTTTTTGAAAAAAACCTGCCTCGGCTGGGCGATCAGTGGGGCGGCTACCTTGGCGGGTTCTGGGTCTCCAATTACGGTCTGAGTACGGACAGGTCCCGGTTGCGGCAACTGGTCCCGGAGCACCCGGTTTGTCGTGGTTGGAAGGACTATGAGCTGCGCGACGAATATTACCTCAAGCCGGTGATCAAACGGGGAACTCCGCTACTGCAGGTGAATACCCGGGGAGAAGACGTGGTAGTCGGTTGGACTTATGAACGACCGGATGGGGGACGTTCCTACGGGACCACGCTGGGGCATTTTTACAGCAATTTTCAGATCGAGGCCTTCCGCCGGACAGTTGTAAACGCCATTCTCTGGACTGCCCACCAGCCGGTACCCGCCCAGGGTGCCAATGTTGAACTGGATGAGGCGGTGCTGAAACTGCCTCCCCAACCGCTTGCGGTTACCGAGAATCTTTTGGACCGCAACCTGGTCGCCTGGTGCATTGTCCCTTTTGATTCCAGGGAACGCGGTCCTGCTCAGCGGGCGGAGATGCTCAGGAAGATTGGTCTCCAGCGAGTGGCCTACGATTGGCGACAGAAACACGTGCCCGATTTTGAAGAAGAGATCATCCAGTATCGAAAGCAGGGGATCGAGTATTTTGCTTTTTGGGATGTGCACGAAAAGGCGTTTGAACTTTTCAGGAAGCACAAGCTGCGGCCTCAGATCTGGAAAATGATGCCGCAGCCTGTCGGTCAAAGCGAGGATGAAAAGGTAAAAAGTGTGGCTACCCAACTTTTGCCACTGGTCGAAAAAACCAGGAAATTGGGAGGGAAGCTTGGCCTTTACAATCACGGTGGCTGGACCGGGGAACCGAAAAATATGGTCGCGGTTTGCCGCTACCTGCGGAAAAACCACCAGGCTGCACATGTGGGGATCGTCTACAACCAGCACCACGGTCATTCCCATGTCGATGGGTTTCCCGACCTGCTGAAGGAAATGAAACCTTACCTCCTCTGTCTGAACCTGAACGGGATGACAGCCAATGGGGACAAAAAGGGTCGAAAGATCCTGCCGGTGGGAGAGGGGGACCTTGACCTGAAGTTGCTGCGGGACATTATTCTATCGGGTTACCAGGGGCCAATTGGAATCATCGGTCATACCCAGGACGATGTCGAGTTGAGACTCCGGGATAACCTTGATGGCCTGCATTGGCTATTGTCGCAACTGGATGGCCGGCCCGCTCCAGCCCGCCCCAAGTTGAGGACTTATGCCCGCTGAGCAATCCGGAAATTCCGGTGTGCAACAACGTCAGTCCCTTTTTTTCATGCGACGTTGGCTGCGGGCCCGCGCGGCAGCCAACGCGTCGGTTACCGAGCCGCCCGTCTGATCGGGTACCGGGTTGGCGGTCTGCCCGGTTTCACCCGTGGTGACTTTCTGGTCGCTTCTGTCGGCAGCCTCCCTCGGGTTCTCCGTAGAGGTGCTGGCGAGAGGGCGGCTCCCCGGTTCCGCAGTGGAAACTTTCCTCCCGGGACGTGTCCTTGTTCCCCACCAGCCAAATTCCCTTTTTTGCTTTTGGTTCGGGGCAGGTGTCCCGGCGGCCCCATCCTCCGCTTCCAGGTTTCCGGTTACAACGGTTTCGCGTGTCCGACGCTTCCAGTTGGAATATTTGAGTGCCTGACCAACGTACCCGGTGCGACGTTCCAACACCTCGGCCAGCAGAAACAGGATGGTTGCCATATAAAACCAGGTAGAAATCGACTCGAAGCCGATTGTTTCCGGAATCGTGTCCCAGATCCCTTTCATATCGACCCGCTCCTGCCCCCCGGTACGGGTTGCCAGGGATTCGAGGCTGGATTTGCCATCTCCCCGTTGATCTTCAAGCAGGCTGTCACTGATTGGTTGGAATTCGGCCGGGTAGGGGGTGGTGACCGGGGCCAGTGCCACGGCCCGGGGGTTTTCCTCTCCAGCGGAGACTGGAAGGACAATCGAGCTGAGGTAGGTCTTGGCACCCTCAAGGTCATGCCGGTATTCGAGGCGGTGCGGGGTGACCCACTGCATTTTTACGGGGGCGGATTTTTCAGATAAACCGCTGGGACTGCTGGAGAGTGTCTGGATAACGGGGGCGGTCTTGATCGCATGTCGGGACGGGTCGAGGTCCAGGTGCATGGTGATGATGTGTTGCCCCCGCTCCATCTTTTGCGTGATCACAAATCCCTGCCCCTCGGTCTGTTGATCTGAACTGATCCAGCGGGTCACCGAGTTCAGGAAACCCGGGTAATCTTTCCACTGCGCGATCTGACCAGTCCATTTTCCGTCAATCTGACCGGTGTAACAGGCAGCACGGCCCGTGCCCACGTGCCAGGACGCCAACAGGGGAGCACGGTTTTCATCTTCGGTCACGATTCCGAGATTTGCTTGGTCACGGAGATAGGTCAGATTGTACCCGCCGACCGAATTCATACCGGCTGTCTTTTGTTGGTTCCATCCGCGAAGAATCGATTCCAGCAAAGGCGTGGTCTTGACCGGTGTTCTGGTGTCGATGAAGGAGCGGGCGACGGTAAAAGTGTCCTGGGCAAACAGTTCCGGTAATTGCCTGGCGTCGGTCGTAAAAAATGACCGGCCATTTCCCCGACGGGCAATATCGATAAGCAGATTGGCATCCGGATCCGATTTACGTCCCAACGCGATGACCGAGCAGGTGATCCCAAGTTTTTCACCGTCGGACAGCAGCTTGCCATAAGCTCCCGGTCGTTCCGAGTCCGCTGCGTCTGAAAAAAGGATAATGTGGCGAGCGGCAGCCTGGCTCTGTTTCAGCATCTGCATGGCCTTGGAAAGGCCTTCGTAAACAAAGATCCCGCCACCCATCGACTGGATTCTCCTCACCCGACTGCGGACCCTTTCCTTGTAGCTGAGTTTCTGGAGATTGACAATCACATGGGGCGTTGAATCGACAGCCACTACTCCGACTTCGTCCATGGGGGTCAGAAGATCAACGACATTCGCTGACGCCTCGTTGGCCAGGTCCATTTTGGTCTTGCCACCTGCCACCGGCATGGCCATCGAGCCGGACCGGTCCAGAACCAGCAGGATTGCCAGCGATGCTTTGCGGAATTCCTTGCGGAGTTCCATGCTCACCGGAAGGATCTCTTCGAGCCGGGATTGATAGTAGCCCCCCTGGCCAAAGCTTCGCTGACCACCGGTCAACAGCACACCCCCTCCACTTGTAACGACCCAGTCCGTGAGGGCGGCAATTCCGTTGGTCCCGATTTCCTGGTGCGGGACGTTTTCGATGATGACTCCGCTAAAACCGGAGAGCGTTGCCAGGTCCAGCTGAATACTGTTCGGATGGGTCGCCCGGGTGGGCACACCGCCGTTGATCAGCAGTCGAGCCAGGGGGGAGTTCTCTTTTTCGGTGATCACCAGCACCGGCTTTTTGCCATTGGATTGCACGAGAAAGCGGGCCCGGTTGTTTTCCGAATTGGGGTCCGAAGCACTCGCAGCAGGATCGGATGGCTGGATCGAGAGGAGGTACTGGCCGGTCAAAGGTTCCGGTAAAAGGTCCCGGAACTGGATGGAGCTGGTACCCGAGGGAACCTGCTTCTTTCCAGCGGTCACTACCTTTCCTGATCGGGTCAGTTCGTATCGCACCTCCTGTGGGAGTGGGGACTGAATCCAGGCCGTAACCGTGAAGATCTCGTTGGGTTCCACTCGGACCGGTGACTGGAGACGGATGATTCCCAGGTCGCCCGCCTTGGGTCGGGAAAGAAAGCGGTAATCGATGGCAATATTCCGTGTCGCCGCCATGGCGGCCAGGCGATCCGGTGATCGGTGTGTGTAATTGCCGTCGGAAACGCAGAGAATCCTGGCTCTTTCTTCAGCGGGAACACTGAGCAGCGCCAATTCCAGGGCATTATCCAGTCGGCTGCTCTGGCTACCGACGACCTGGTTGAGATCGCTGGTTGACTCGACCGCGGCCCGTTCGCCGAAACTGATGATTCGGAGTTTCTGGAGATTATTCCGGGTTTCCTCGAGCCGTTCCAGGATCCTCTTTTGAATTTCGTCGCTGGATCCCGGCATGGACTGGCTGCGGTCCAGCAGCACCACCAAGGAACCCTGGCGGGACTGATCTTCGATTCTGGGATCGGCGATCGCCATCAACAGGGCTGAAAAAATCAGCACCCGCAGGCAACCCAGCGTTCGGGAAGTCGCCGGTCGGGCCAACAGGATCGCCAGCACCGGGATCGCCAGCAGAAACCAGATCGGTTGGAAAAAAGAAACCGGTATTCCCATGGATCTAGCCTGCCTTTCGGTTGTGGAAAAGGCAGCAGACAACTACCAGGCTGAAGGCGATCAGACCGAACAACCAGTCGAATGGTCTGAAATGGATTCTCTTTTCGGACTCCAGTTCCTGCCAGTTGTCAAACGTTTCGGAGGTAGCGGTGGACAGGTCGGACTCACTGGAGGAGAGGGCAAAAAAGGACCATCTCCAGGGATCGGTCGCGGGGCCGCCGGAAGGTCCGCCACTTGCAGAAGTAATTGACCAAACTCCCACCTCGGGGGTTTCGATGCGGGCCTGTCCTCCAATCACCTGGATACTGGATTTTTCACCCGACGGGTGGGTCAGCAGGGCCTCCGTGGTATCGAGCGGGAAACGGACCGTCTGCCGATTCCTCCAGGTGTTGGTGAATTCCGGGCCATGCAGATGAGCCTCCTTCCATTGAATCAGGTTGACGACCAGGATCAGCCAGGAAGGGGGCGAAAGCTGCACCGTGCTGAATTCGGGGGAGAGGTTGATCCGGATCCTCTTGCCACCCCTGCGGAGGTTGGTTTCACTGACCAGGTCGGTTTGACCCGAACGGAGAACCGAGCGGGGCCTGGCTCTTCGGGGAGACCCGGGAGGCGTCTCTTGAGCTTCAGCAGTCGTTCGTTCCGCCTCGATTTCCAGATACAGTTCCTCTCCGGCGGAGGGATCGGCGGCCCATATGGAATTATTGATCGGCAGACCCCTGACCAACGGATGGTCGGAAGAGAGCGCGTAGGGCCCGGCAAAGGCGACAGGCTTTTTCTGCGGCGGACAGTAGATATGCCACTGCTCATCCCGGGGAATGTAATCTTTCTGGGAGATGACCAGGTCCGCTTCGGATGCCGGCAACCGGTTGATTTGGACCTGTGGCAGAACGTTCAGCGCTTCCTGCCAAAGCTGACGGTAGTTTGGGTCATCGATGGAGAGGTAAACGGACAACTCCGCTTTTTTTTCTGCAAGCAGGGTGATCCGGTTGTCCAGTTGCAGGGCATCGTCTTCGACCTCGACGATCAGATCGGAACCGCTTGCCTCGTCGGGCAACTTCAACATGATTTCGCTGCTGGTGCCGGGGCTCAGCCGGGTTGAATTACGGACAATCAGCGATTCGTCCTCGAGACGCCGGATCAGAATGTCAACCGAAGAGGGCGGAAGAGCATCTGTGCCGGATTCCTCTTTTCCCGCGTAGCGATCCAGCCGGACCAGCAGTTGCTGGCCCTGGTTGGGAGCGGTCGTGATGGGGCTTCGTGCGGCGAAAGAGATGGCCAGGTTTTTTAGGTGTTTTCCACGGCTGATCCAATGAAGCTCGCGGTCCTGCCGCAGGTAATCCAGCGAAGGGGCCTCGTCGGTGAGCACTAGGATGCGATGATTTCCTGTATGCATTTTTTTGACTTCTTCGATGGCCGCGTCCAGGTTGGCATTGCTCTGTTCGCATTTCCAGTTGGCGAGCGCGGCATCGACTTCCCGGGAGGTCCTCGCTGTCGCCTCGCCGATTCGGCTCGGGAATTCACCCGCGAGCATGAATTCAAATTCGTACAGATTCCGCGAAACCAGTTCCGACAAGGCTTCTTTCAGTTCCTGCTGCACCGAGTCCTCGCCGTTCCCCGTTTCAGAGGCCAAAAGGGAAAAGGAGTCGTCGAGGATGACCGTTACCGGAATCCGATTGTTGGTGGTTTTGAAGAACGGCTGCGTGGCGGCAAAACCGAGGCACACAATGGCGAGGATTTCCAGGAAAAAGAGCAGAGGCAATTGCAGCTGGTCTTTTTTCTGCCCTCCTTCATGGCTTTTGACAAGTGCTTCCCAGAGGATCAGGCTGGAGACCACCCTTTTCCTGAACCGGTTTCGCAGGTAGTAGATCCCCACCAGGACCGGTACCGCAGAAAGCGCTGCGAATGCGAATGGGTTCAGGAAAAAAGGCATCAGTCGACTTTTGTTTCGAGGTCAGGGGGTGGCGGCTTTGGAGCTGCTGATGATCTGGAGTTCCTCCAGTTCACGCAGGCTGTCCCGGGATTGGACGTTTTCGGCCGTCAAGGGCACAAACAGGCAACCATTTCGGCTTGCGCTCTCATGCCATTTTGCCTGGTGATTTTCAAGGGTTTGGGCGTATTGCCGCTGCAGTTGTGAATCGATATAGACGTTCCGGGTTTCGCCCGTTTCGCTGTCGATGACTCGCAGGCTTCCGTGTTCCGGAGGGGATCGATCCGACTGGTTCAGCATTTGGATCATGACGCAACGCTGGGAATTTTGCGCCATTTGTTGCGTGATCGGAGCGGGGTCAGCGTCAAACAGGAAGTCGCTGATCAGCATCCGGTAGCCGTTGGGACGGAATGACGGAGGCCGTTCGAGAAAGGCCTCCCCCAGGGTCTGCTCGCTGGAGAAATCCGGTATCGGCCAGCTTCCCGGGTGGCCTCCCGGGATCGGGAAAAGGTGGCAGCCTCCCTGTACGGCAGTTCGCGATTCCGCTGGTCCGACTCCGGACCCGGCCAACCAGATCTTGACATGGAAATGAGCGGACCGGGCAGCGGCGTAGAGCGCACCGAGGAGCTTCAGAACACTCCTCCCCTTGGTCGATTTTTGATCCTCATCCATATCCCTCAAACACATGGATCTCGAATGATCGATCACGATATCGAGCACGGGGGTCGATTCCTGCTCGTAACATTTGATATAGACCATCTCCCGCTTGGCCATGACGGACCAGTCCACATGACGCAGATCATCTCCCGGGTGGTAATCCCGGTGTTCGAGGAACTCCATGCTCGAGCCTGCCTGCCTCCGAAAACGGGTTCCATTCAGTCCCCGGTTCCCCTGGTAATTGGAAACGACGGTGTACCGGGTACCCAGTTCGTATCCGTCCAGCAGTCCTCTCCTGAGGTCGGTTTCGAGACCGGGGCGGGAAGGTTGGGAGCTCATGGTTTGCCTCCGTCGGGATTGGCGTCCTCTTCCGCTTTCTCCCTTGTCGGAACCGCCGGGTTCACGCCATCCCCGCCTGTCAAACCGGTCGGTCCCGGAGCGTCGGACGGAATCCTGTCGTCCTGTTGGACCGGGGTGGCTTCCGTTTCAGTGAGATCGCCCCTTTTCCCCGGTTCGCCATTTTCTGCAACCACCAGCGGTCCCTTGGAGGCAGGGCTGTCATCCGCCCGGAAGTAACTCCGGATTTGTGGGTCGAGAATTGTCAGGTAGACGATCATGAAAAGGAGCGCGTTCAAAACGGAGGTGGTGATTGACATGGGCACGACCCCCTCGTTGTAGAGTGCCGGTGCATTGGGTAGAAAAACCATCAACTGGGCGGCTTCCACATCGTATTCATAAAGGGCGAGGACCAGGACGGCGGAGATCAGTCCGAGACCCCCAGCCAGAAGCAGGCTCCAGATGACCGGTTTGAATAGTCCCGTTTTCTTGAAAACAATCATCCCCAGCCAGACATAGATGGCGATGTAATTGGAGTAACTGAGCAGATGGTAGGATGAAAATACAGAACCCGTATCCGTAAACCCCAAGTGGAAAGAGTTGTCATTGGCCATTGAATAAAAGACCAGGTAAAGGTAGCCCGCCGCCGAAATGGCAAAAAAGAAAAAGCTCCAGAGCAGGCCGTTTGCAGCGCCACTATAAAACGGGAAACAGATTCGCTTTGCCCATGGATTGCGGGGTATCGTTTTTTTCAATCGAATGCCGTACTGAAACCTGCCACTGGCTGAAATGCTCAACATGATTCCGCTGGTAATCCAGAGGAAAGTGGAAGCCAGGAAGATGAAATTCAGGAAATATTCCAAATCAAGTGGTCGGGGCGCTGACAGAAAAACGATCAGCCCCGTGATTGCGATCAACAGCACGACTGCCGCGGAAATGAAAATCCGGGGAACGAATGCACGGTTGGAACTGGCGGGGGAGATAATGCAGGCCGAGAGCACGATCAGCGTTCCGATCACGATCGGGCCGGCGGTGATCCAGGATAGAAAGGTATAGAAAGCCAGTTCCGGGAAAAAAGTGTCTTGCTCCAGGGAGAAGGCCAAAGAGGCGACGGTCAGGGTCGTCAACCACCCCAGTCCGAAAAGCGTTGCCAATCCGAGAATGAATTTCATCAGTAGAGGCAGCATGCCACACAGCATGAAGATCGTGAACATCACACTGGCGAGCAGGGCCATGACAATGATCGCCAGGGTGTAGCTGATGGTGAGCACGTCGATCCCGCCCATCAGGAGCGTCAGGTAGAAAAACGGCAGGAAAGTCGTGAAAACGATCAGGATAATGGAACCCGAAGCGAGGAATTTCCCCCAGATGATCTGAAAGGAAGAAAGGGCCGACACAAAAAGCAGGTCCTGCCTGGCTCTTTCAGACAGGATTCTCACGCCGGTGTAGAGGGGCATGGTGATGCCCAAAGCGATACCGAAAAGAGAGAGCATCCACGTGTAGGCAACCTTTCCGTTGAACCGGTTGAATTCCTCGGGTAGCGTGAAAATATACCACATGCCCAACTGGCCCATCAGGATCAAGGCCAGAACCACAATCAGGAATCTGCCTTTGACCGCCTGGCGGACTTCCTTGACCAAAATCGGGTTGGCCAGGTTGTCAAAGTAACGTGTGATTTCTGCGATTTGACTCATGCTGTCCAGGAAACCCGTTATTGAACCATGCCTTCGGTGACATTCATGAAAACTTCTTCCAGTCCGGCCTGCTTGGCGTGGAATTCCACAATGGAAAAATTGCCTACCAGCAGACGGAGCAGTTCGCTGGCGATCCGGTCGTCCACTTCCAGGTCGACTTCGACCCAGTTTCCGATCGGCCTGGTTTCATCCACATTGGGAAGGCCGGAAAGGAATTCGAGCAATTGAGCCTGGGGTTCCATGGATCTGATTTTGAGCGTCTGCATACGGACGTTGTGGCCGGAGGCGCTTTGCTGAACGATTTCGTCGAGCGTGCCATGTCGCAGTAGTCGACCCTGTTCAATGATCAGGGCGGAATTGCAGATTTCCGACAGCTCGCTCAGGATGTGTGAGCTGATAAGAATGGTTTTTCCCTGGTCAGCCAGCACGCGAATCAGCTCGCGCAATTCGATCCGGGCTCTCGGGTCGAGTCCGGCTGCCGGTTCATCCATCAGGAGGAACTTGGGGTCGTGGATCAGGGCCCTGGCCAGGCTGACCCGCTGTTTCATCCCCTTGCTCAGGGCACGGATCTGTTTTTCACGGATGCCTGTCAGGTTGCAGAATTCCTCGATCGAATCGACCCTCTGCTCACGATCCGGAGAGCGGATGCCGTAAACCCGGGCAAAAAAATCGATGTAATCGTGTACGGTAATGTCGTAGTGGCTCGGGAGGCTGTCTGGCATATAGCCGATGTGCCTGCGGGCGTACTCGGGATGTTCAATCAGGGACAGGCCGTCAATGGAAGCCGTTCCGGAGTCCGGTTCTTCGAGGGTTCCGAGGATCCGCATGGTCGTGCTCTTGCCGGCGCCATTGGGTCCGACAAAGGCGTAAATCTCGCCACGTTTCAGTTCAAAACTGAGGTTGTCGACCGCAATCGTCTTGCCGTATTGCCGTCGAATTCCATCGACCAGGATCATGGTAGCTTCTCCGGAATTCCGTAGACAAACGATGGGGCTGGTTTTTCAATTACACCGGCCTGGGGGGGATCCAGGAATGGGGAGGATTCCATTTCGGCAATGTAGTGTCCCCGAGCCAACAGTGGATCCCAGTTACCTTGGAACCTGTCGCCCGCATTGCTGGGCGACATCCTACGGATACTGTCGGGAATTGAGTGACCTGTCGGTGAGACCCCGGTAGGGGCTGATGAACGTTCGAGAGTGACGGTGTCCCCGGCAGCTACGTTTTGCGAGGTGAACAAATTTCCCGCGTCATCCCGATAGGCAAATTTGACCAGGTCCACACCCAGGCCGTTGATGATTTCCTTTTCCCCGGCGCCGTTTTCCTGGAAGGTGATTTTCAGATCACAACGCGAGGCTTTACGGAGGTTGAAATATTCCAGTTTGCGTGTTTCAATCCAGCCGTTCAGCAGGACCTGGCTGTTTTGGCCGAAAGCAATCGCGGCTTCGCCATTTGATTTGCCGGTCCCGCGTTCCAGGTTACGGAAATAGGGCAAGACTTCGGTATCCAGGTCAAATACAATTTTCCCCGCTGTCATCGGAGAATAGAATCCGGTACGACCAATGGAAATCGATCGATTGTTCTGTTGGTCGAGGATCGTGAAACTCTGGCGGATGGTCGTGGTGCTGATTCCCTGTCCAAAAAAGTCAACGGTCACAAACAGCAGGCTGACCAGCACGCTGAAGAGGGGGGTTGTGATCACGATCGTCATCACATTGGCAAAATAGTAACGACAGAGAATGAAGTTGAGCGGTCCCACCACGATGATAAAGAGAAAAACGCCGTAGAAGATCAGTCTGAAATTGATCCCCGTTTTTTCAAACATTTTCAGTTTCTGGGCGGGTGCGCCCTCGGCGTGTGAATCGTGGAAATCCGAATTGAGTCTCGAGAGCACCGTCTCCCAGCTCCGATCCTGGAACCAGTCTTCCATTTCGTTTTCCGCCTGAAGGACGCTTCCCATTCCGAAATCGAATCGACGAACGCCGCTGGGCTGCTGGGTAGACTGGGTGGCGTTGGTTCGTCTGGGAGCCAGGCATAATTCGGTCGCGCCAGCCAGGTCTCCGGAGTAGCGGGGAGGTGGCTCTTTTGAAGCGGTCAAAACAAGATTGCCGCCCGCCGCGACGTAATCGCGAATGGCATTTTTCACCCCCTCTGAAAGCTGGGAATAAAAATCCGGTGTCAGAATCAGGCTGCTGAAACAGCTGTAGGATAACCAGTGATCGTCCCATTGATCGGCCGTTGGCCCTGACAACAACTCGACGTTGTCGATCCATACCGGGGTGCCCGAGGCGTGGGGGCTGAAAAAGCTGGTTCGACTGTGCCGTTGATAAAAATAACTGTTGACCTCGCCAACCACCCCCTGGTCGACCAGTTCCGTTCCCTGTTTGGAGGCATCCACATCGGGACTGAACAGAATGGCAAGCGTGCTGTTCCGGCCCGTCGGCGGTCCTTCCATATGATTCAGGCTTCCACTGGACCGGTCACGAATCGGAATTTGACGCCCGTTGATTTCCAGTTTGTGTGACGGTGAATTGGCATTCAAGTTGGGCACATAAACGGGAAGTTCGACCATCGCCCCCGGAACGATTTCCACCTCCTCGCTTTGACACGAGGAGAGGTTTTTCCCGAGATAGGATCCGTTGGAACCGGAAAAACTGACGTGGCTGCGAACAGAAAGGGTGTCGCCTCCCCCGTTGTAGACGCGGGTTCGGATCAGGCGGTAGCCAAAGGGAGTGTATCCCGAACCAAAGTAGCGGATTTGATATTGCAGGCCCGCTTGTCCCTGAATGGCTTGAAAACCGGGTTGGATCCGGGAGGGAACCTTTTCGCCATCCCCATCCTGGGCCATCCCGGTCAGTTGAAATAGAATCGCCGCCAAGGGAAGCAAAACCGCCCAGGCCCTCGATTTCTTTCGGATGCCGATTTGCATCATCATGTTCATTGACTCCAAACGATGAATCGAGAATCAGCTGACACTGATGCTTGAGGGGAGGTCGACAGAGCTTTTGTCCATGGATTCCAGGAGTTTGCCAATCAAGTCGTAACCGGTGACTTTGTCAAAACCGGCCCTGTAGTTGAGGATCAGCCTGTGGGCCATGATATGAGGTGCCACCCGGTCGATATCCTCAAAACCAATACTCGGCCGTCCATGGATGAGCGCCAGTGCCCTCCCTGCCTCGGCCAGGGAAATGGCTGCACGGGCTGAATTGCCATAACTGACATATTGACGGATCTCATCGATTGCCAGCGGACTGTCCGGGTGCGTTCCTTCCACCAGCCGACTGGCATAGCGGGCAACCGGCTTGGGGAGAAAAACCTGGTCGACGCAATGGAACAGTTGATCCAGTTCCTCCCGGTTCATTGAGAAGCCTGGTGCCGGGACCTGTCCGTGTCTCCGCGTACTGATCAGTTCCTGCAGAATTTCACTGTTCACCTTGCCGATTTGCAGCTTGAACAGGAAACGGTCCAGTTGGGCTTCAGGCAGGGGGTAAGTTCCCTCCAACTCGATCGGGTTCTGGGACGCGATGATCAGCAGTGGCTGGGGAAGGGGATGGGTCGTACCCATCAGCGTTACGCACCGCTCCTGCATCGCCTCCAGCATGGCGGACTGGGTTTTGGGAGACGCCCGGTTGATTTCGTCTGCCAGGAGAATGTTGGTGAAGATCGGACCGGGCCGAAAGACCATCTCTTTTTCCACGCCTCCCTGCTGATCGGCGTTTTGCTGCAGGATGTGTCCCCCCAGGATGTCCGCCGGCATCAGGTCGGGTGTGAATTGAACCCGGTTGAATTCCAGATTCAGCAGTTGCCCCAAGGACTTTGCGAGCGTTGTCTTTCCGACGCCCGGTTGTCCTTCCAGCAGGACGTGTCCCTTGGCCAGAATCCCCACCAACAGCATTTCATGGACTTCGTGGTTTCCGAGGAGAACCTGGTCCATCTCGGCAAGGACCCTGGCGAGGCTCTGGTGGGCTCTTTCCAGTTCCTGGTCCCCCAGTTTCTGAAAATGGCCCGCAGCTGCCGGCTGCTCATCAGGGGCGACCGGGGAGGAAGCATTTTGGGAGGAATCTGACATGTTTTTGGAAACCAATCGGGGCTGAGGTTCTGATGCAGCCTGGCAATCCGATTGGATCCCCGGCTGCGGTGATGTTGGACCTGCGCTGATGTAAAGTCATGGTTCGCCAGCGTTTGCAGATCGCTTCTTTTCCAGTTACGTTGATTAAAAGGAACCACTCCGTTTCATGCAATTGTCTGGTGAAGGCATGTTTTTAGAGGACCTGCCTCAAGGTAAGGAGAAGCGTGCGTGATGCCATTTGAATTAACGTATACCGCAAACGTCATTCGTTGGACTGCTTTTCCTGTTGACTGTTTTTTCTGTATTTCTCCAGATAAATACGGTGTTCCGGCAGTAACGTTGTTCGGGCCGTTTCTCCCACGGATTTTTGTCCGCCAAGCACCCGGGTCCCATCGATGTCTCCCTGTTCGACACCCTCCGCGCTTCCTTTCTGGATTGCCAGCAGCTGACTCTGTTCCTCATTGATCCTGTTCAGTGGCAGCATCAGGGGTTTGAATTTCTTGTCCTTGATGTTGGTGGGATCTTCCCGGAAGGTCATCGGGCTGTCGCCCCGGCCCCGGCTGATACTTCCTCCTCCAGGCGAAGAAAGTGCCTGCAGAGCCTGTTTTGCAAGTTTCTCGGAAAGGGCACCAGAATCCTGAAGTTTCTGCAGTTTCTTGCGCATCTGCGCCCTGAGTGCCTTGGCTTTTTTCGCCAGACCAATCAGATCCTCGTCTGAAGGAGAGCCACCCGAACCCTGGCATTCACAATCAGAGGATTCAAGAATCAGGTAGTCTTCATCGGCAATTCCGGCTGCTTCCCATTTTTGCCTCAGTTGATCAAGCGTCTGGTTCTCGACGGCCGGTATTTCATTGGCGCTGAAAAGATGGTCATCAATTTCAGGTCGTAGTGGATCGAGTTCCCGGTTTTCGATTTTGCCATCGGCCAGAATCTCCTTCAGGCCATCGAGAATCTCAAGTTTGATTTCTCCATACTGTTTGATCGGGATTTTCAATTCACCCACAATCTGGGCCGCTTTTTTCAGGTTGTCAGGATCGATTTCATTGTTGATGAATGCCTGGGAAATGACTTTTTGTTCTTTGGCAGCCGCCAATTGCGTCGGTTCCTGTTGCAGGAGTTGGAGATCTCCTGAATCCAGGGTGAGTTGGTCCAGTTGCTGCTTGAGCTGTTCCAGCTGCTGCTGGCTCAATTCCATCGGGGGGCTTTCGGCCAATTCGGATTTTTCCAGCTTTTCAGCCAGTTCCCTGAGCTGGTCTTCGATGGATTTTCCTTTCAGGCTTTCCTGCAGTTCAGCCAGCTTTTTCATTTTTTCGGCATCGAGTTCTTCGATAGTTTTTCCATCCGGAGAGGGCTCGATTCCCAGCTCCTCGAGGGCCTTTTCAATTTCACCGCGTTGCTCCGGGGTCAGCTTTTCGCTCAACAGAAGTTTGGCCTTGGTTTTTTGAGCATCGAGAAGATCCTGAAAACTCTTTTTGATTTTTTCAAGCAGCTCGGCGAATTCCCGGTCCTCCCCGACAGCGTCCTTGAATTCAGAATTATTCGAAAGCTGCTCCTGGAGCAGATCATTCAGATCCTGCATGGTCCCAAGATCGTTGGCTGCTTGGGAGCTTCCGGCTGCCTTTTCCTCAACCTCTGCGAGTTGCTGCCCTTCTTCCACCATCTTTTGAGTAGCGATCGCCGCCTGGTCCTGGATCTGTTCCTGTAACTGCTCAAGTGCCTGCCAGGTTTCGGCCGGGTCCAGCTTGCTGGCCTGCCGGGAAATCTGCAGCAGTTGTTCTTCCAGTTGCTCGGCCATTTCGGGCTCAATGGCCTTTTCCTCTTCCAGGGCGTCGATCTGTTTCTGGAACTGGTCGACCTGGGTGGACAGATCCATGTTCTGGTTTCTACCCAGTACATCCTGCATGGGGAACAGGCAGGCTCCCAGCAAAAAGAAGAACCCGAGAACAAGGAACAGGAGATGCCTTGAATATCGATAGCCAATCAGGGGTAACTGGTCGGCGGCGACCTGCAGGGCAGGAGAGGTGGGAGGCAAGCCCTGTTTCGGCGACGCCTGCTGCAGTTCTTCGTGCAGCATCAGCAGTCCCCCCAGTTTCGCCTTGGAATCGATCCACTCACCAAACCGGCTCTGCAGTTGCCGAACCCGGTTCCAGGCGATCCAGCCGACCCCAGCCAGCAGCAGGAATTCCAGCATCCAGGTCCAGGAAAGGACCGTGATCGCCAGGTCACTGCGAAGGAACCGTGAGATCAGGACGGCGAACCCGAACAGGAACAGAAAGACAGTGGTCCCCAGGAATGCAAGCCGGAGAAACTGCAACAGGAATAATTTTCGAAAAATCTGCCGTTTGGCATCCCTCACGCTCTGGCTGGAGGCCTCTGGCGGGACTGTTCTGGGAATCGTAGCCATGGAAATTCCTGGACACATGAAGTGGCTGATTGGCCGACAACTTCTATTTGTAACAGAATGTCGTAATTGGTTGAATGAAATTGGAATACAAACCGGTTTTACGCAAAAAATGGGGTTTATCGCCTGCCATTATGAAAATCGGCCAGGTCTTTTAAGCTCCCGCTCCAGTGGTTGGTGGCTTGGCAGTTGACTTACACAAAAGGCTCGAAGAAAGAACCCATCCCGAAAAATTTAAAACCGTTGCTGAGGGGGTAACTTTGGCCCGGATTCTGCCATACTGTGGAGTTGCGGCACCTGCCGGTTCTCCGGGCAGCCCCTGTCTCCATTTTATCAACGTTATCGACTGGAAATCGTTACCAATCTGAAAGTGATGAGAATAAAAATCGTGGGAAAAAAAGTGATCAAAAAGAACGGTTTCGGAGCAGCCCTTTTGGGGATCTTCCTTTTATCGGCCGTTTGCGGGGGAGAGGAGCAATGGAATCAGTTCCGCGGCCCGGGTGGCGACGGAATATCTTCTGCCCAGCAGTTGCCGGTCCGGTTCAGTGAGACCGAAAACATACGCTGGAAAATCCAGGTTCCTGACAGCGGTTGGTCTTCGCCAGTGGTTTGGGGGGATGAAGTCTGGCTGACAACCGGCAGCGACGACAAAAAAGAACTGCGGCTGCTCTGTATCGATGTTGCCAGCGGAAAGACCCGAAAGAACATCAAGGTTTTTGATGCGCTTCCCCGAACCCGTTTCCCCGGGTACCGGTATGATTCCCCACATCTCAACAGCCCGGCCACACCAACGCCCGTGGTCGAAAAAGATCGCGTCTACGTGTCCTTTGGCTCGCAGGGTTTGGCCTGCCTGGATCGCATGTCGGGCGAGCGGATCTGGGAACGAAGGGATCTGAGAATTTATCAGCCTGTACGGCAGGGATCTTCGCCCATTGTCGACGGAAAAAACCTTTACGTGGCCTTTGACGGTATCGACAAACAGTTTTTCGTTGCGTTGGACAAACGGGATGGCCATACCGTCTGGAAAACCGATCGCAATATTGAAACCGATTGGGAGGCGACACTCCGCGAGCGGGGGCTCAAACCGAAAGCTGGTGGTGGAAAACCGAATGATAACAAGAAGGCTTTTGCCACTGCGAAAATCATTACGGTCGACGGTCGCAGGCAGTTGATCGCACCTGCCGCGGAAGCGACCATTGCCTATGACCCGGATACGGGGAAGGAATTGTGGCGTGTCTACCACCCGGGCGGATTCAATGTGGCAGCGCGTCCCCTGTACGCGCATGGCCTGGTTTATGTTTTCACCAGTGGGCTGACCGGGCATCTGCTGGCGGTGCGGGCCGATGGTAGCGGGGATGTTACCCGTTCTCACGTGCAATGGACGACGACCCGCGGTACCCCACATATTCCGTCTCCCGTGATCCTGGGTGACAGGATGTACCTGGTCACCGAAAAAGGGGGAGTGCTCCGTTGCCTCGATGCCCGTTCGGGAGAAGAGACCTGGAAGCTCCGCCTCGGAGGTGATCATTGGGCATCACCCATTTTGGCCAACGGCAAGCTGTACTTTTCAACCAAGCGGGGGCAGGTGCATGTGGTCGATGCCGGTTCGTCTCTCCCGGAAAACAGGGTTACCAATCGTCTGAATGCCAGTTTTATCGCCTCGCCGGCCGTCGCCGGTTCCCACCTCTTGATGCGTTCCACCACGCACCTTTACTGCTTTGCTGAAGGCTATTCCCGCTCGCCGGAGCAGGTGGCTGCCGATTCCGAAACGGAGATGGATGACGAGAATGAAAAAACGGATTGGGAGAAAGCCTACCGGAAGCTGCTGGCTGATAATCCGGCGATCCGCCAAAAAGTGGAAAAG
>JAYZFP010000146.1:0-8404 GCA_036336715.1 Planctomycetota bacterium | reverse complement strand
GTCGGTTGCTCCCGGTTTTTCCTTTTTCCCGTTTTTCTGCTGCTCCCCTTCCTGTGCAGAGGTTTGGCTGGCGGACTGGCAGCCGGTCAATCCGAGGAAAAAAAACAGGATGCAGGCGGGGAGGATGGATCGCATGTCTTTACCTTCAAATATTGAGATCGACACCAATCCTCCAGTCTCTTTGATATCGTGATCTTTCACAACCAGTTGAAACCAAAAGGATGGTTTGCAGGTGGCGCTGACCCAGGTAGCAACGTTGGGCACTGGCTGCCAGGCGGGGAGGCTTTCAAGGCCCTGAACCAGTCAAAATTTCCTGCCATGATTTCCGCCTCGAGATCCAATTGCGATGTCCGATCCAAGCGGAAGCTGGAAGCGGATCGGGCGACCGGGTGGATTCGATGGCAGGGGATTTTTCAGCTGAGCTTTTCAACGGAGCGGCTGAAACAGTCGCTTCTGATCTCCCTCGGTCAACAGGATCCCCGAAGTGGTCATGAGGATCAACAGGGCGGTTGCAGGCAGGATGATGAAGGAGGGTGCCAGCAGGATACCGCTGAAAGCGTAGACGATCCCAACACGCCAATCGAATCGGAGACCGGAGAGGGCGGACGAAAACCAGAGGACGAGGAATTGTGTCGCCACCGCCGTCGCTGTCGCGTAGGCTGCACCCAGAATGCCGCAGGAATGGATCAGCCAGCTGTTGATCACCACGTTTACCAGCAAGCCGCTGATCAGGGCAATGACCGCAAATTTTCCTTTTTCACTGCACCAGAAGAAATTCAGTAAAAAGGAAGGACATGCCGCTGCCCACGTAGAAAAAAGTGATGCAGGGGAGAACCGCCAGGCCACTTCCGTATTTGCCCCTGAACAGTATTTCAAACAGCGATTCCGATAACCAGAGGAAGCAGACCGAGCCAACGATCAGCAGGACTCCGCCCAACTTGACTGACAGGTTTACCCGGTTGGCCACGGTTTGCCGGTCTCCCGCCTCCCAGTCCCTGGACAGGTAGGGCAGAAGCACATTGGCAACCAGGGCCATGAATGATGAAAACAGCAACGGCATCACGTGGGCCGCTTCGTAATTTCCCACCTGGTAAAGCGGTTCACCAAACTCGACGGCAGACAGGTTGATGATCATGTAGCGGTCTACGGTAAAAAACAGGTTGGTGAGGAAATCTGACAACCAGAAGACGAAAATCACCGGGGCCAGTTTTTTCCAGGTTCCCCCCCACGGGAGTTTTCCGCAGTCTGGCCGCAGTTCCCGGTAGATCCTGCGGAAGCGGACCAGGGAGAAAAATGAGGCGATGGCGTAGGAACCGGCAAATGCATAAGCAATGGAAAACGCGTTCGCTTTTCCGAACAGAACCAGGCCGATTGCAAGAGCCGTAAAAGAAATTCCGTTAATGAATTCTCCAAGACTTCGGGTTTGGCTCTTCCGCAACCCGGTCAACATGTTGGTCAAGACACCAAATACGGAGAAAGGGATGACGATCAGCAGGCTGGTCATCAGCATGTTCACATGTTCCGGTCCGCCGAAAATCAACCGGGTGAGCGGTTCCCGGAAAAGGCCCAGCAGAACAATGCCGATGGGGAAACAGAGCCCGATCAGGATAACGGCTTGGCGAATAAACGACCTGAGCTGCCTTCGGGATTCAAAATGTTCAAAGTACCTCCCGAAACAGGCGGGGATACTGAGAATCAAAAGCGGTCCAAAGGTTTCCATGAAGGTTAACGCCATGCTCCACAGTCCCAGTTGCTCTGGCTCCAGCTTTCGACAGATCACAATGGAACGGAGAAACCCGAGGGCTTTCTGAATCACCGTCAGGACGATCAGCAGCGAGACGCTGGCGGCAAACCCATCCCGTTTCAGTGACTGCAAATCCTCGGGGTTGGGACCGGTAGCATCGGGATTCAGCGTATCGGTCAGCACATCCAGCCCGTCATCCGAACTTTCGGATGGAGTTGACTCGGCAATCAGGGGTGGATGGCAGGTGGTGTTCAAGGGGTTGGAGCGGATGTCGAAAAGGCAGGAAGCATCTGGTCAGCAGATTGTTCCGGATGAGCACCCCGGCCCCCAGGGGGCGGGGAAGCTATCCTCGGGTCCGTGTTTTTTCCCGGTCGTTGACTGTTGAAACCGGAAGCGGTCGGCTCGGTCAGCAAAAACAATTTTTCCGATTTCGAAACCAATCCTGGCGTATCTGCTTTGGATCGCGTATTGGTTCGTGGGTTGAAAACCTTTCGCAGGCGGCGGGTGATCGGCTGCTCGAACCAGTAGGTCACCCCCGTTGCCAGCCCAATTGAAAACAGGATGGCGAGGATAACGGTGGGAAGGGGCGCGATTCCCTGGGATTCAAGCTGTTTCATCAGCGCGGACCCGAGGTTGTTGTGCAGCAGGTACAGCGGGTAGGAGATCACGCTGATGAAGACCAGAGGGCGAAAGCGAAGGAAAGGAAGTTTGCCATACGCGGCCGCTGTCAAAGTTGCCATCAGCAGCACCGTCACAGCGGGATTGTGATCCCGCAGGTCGACCAGGTGGAATGCCATGCCGCTGAAAACGATCCCCAGCCAGAGCCTCACGGGTTTGCCCCGTTTGCACCTCAGTTCATTGAGCAGGATTCCCATCGAGAACAGCGGCAGGTTTCTCATGAACAGCAGTTCGTCAGCGACGTGGAAAAAACCGTTCCATGAGGAATGGGGTTCCACCTGCCGATACCAGTCAAAAAAGAGGCAGCAGGCAACGCACGAGGTGACGGCGATCATCATGCTGCGCAGCGGTCTTTCGAGCAGCCCCAACAGGAAAAGTCCCAGCAGGAACAGGTAAAAGAGCATTTCCACCTGCAAAGTCCAGGTAACCGGTTCCATGTTTTCATGCCCCAGCAGGTTGGGCAGGGTGGACAGGTTGGCCAATGTGGATTCCCAGCTGATCGTCTGGTTGTACATGCTGAGCGTGGAAAACAGCACCAGGTTCAAGCAAATCACCAGCCAGTAGGAAGGGAGGATCCGGATGCAGCGGCTGGCGAGAAAATCACCCGGTTTTCTCTTCTGGATCAGGGTCATGGCATTCACCAGTCCACTGAGCATGAAGAACAGCTGTACGCCGTATTTGCCATAGGGGAGGCTGAAGCCCAGGTCGGAGGCAAATCCGTATTTGTTGGCATAAACGTAGGTGAAGTGGAAGAGGAGCAGATTCAGGCAGGTCAGCGCGCGAATCGCATCCAGTTCCAGGATGCGTCCGGACCCGGTTTTCTGTTTGGCTGGCAAATCTGCACTCATGGTCTGTCTCCAACTGTTGAAAGGGTAGATCAGTACTGCAGATTGGATACCAATTCAGTTGGAAACATTGCAAAACCCTTAAATGAACGGGGTTTTGCCTGCTTTCAGTCGGGGCTGCCTGTTGTTTTTCATCATCCTGTTGAAAAAAGGCAACAAGCGGGGGACCGAACGAAACATCTGCCAGCAGGATTTCCCGGATTTTCGGACCTTTCGAAAAACGGCACAGGCTTTGCGAATGATTCACTGGCAACCGGGTTTTTCCCGGTATCCCTTTTTCAAACATCAGCGACAGCTTCCCCGACTCATGATTCACTCCACCCTGCCAACGACCAGCGAATTCAAAATGTCCCTGGAGGTGCACGCCCCTGAGGAAAAGGCAGGCATCGGCAGAGAGATTGCCGGGGCAGGACCCTGGCAGGTTCGCTGGATCGATTCGGTCAGGGAACTGGAATCCCTTTCTCCGGCGTGGCAGGAGCTGGCCGAAAAGGCCATTTGCCGAAACGTGGCAATGGAACCCCGGTTCCTCGTCCCGGCCTGGAAGCATCTGGCGGACGTGAAGGTCCGCGTCCTGGTCGTCCAATCCGGTGAGCAGTTGTTGGCCCTGTTGCCTTTGGTAAAGAAAACGCTCTTTCGTCTGCCTGTTGCCGCCATGGAAGTCTGGAGGCATGAGCAGTGTTTTGATGCGACACCGTTACTTCGCCGTGAAGTCGCAGGGCAGGTCTGGCAACAAATTGTTGATTTTCTGCATGCCGAAGGACTCGGCCTTCTCAGTCTCGACCTTGTGAATGCTGAACCCCGATTTGATTCGATTCTGTCGACCTGCTGCCGGGAATCCGGTTTGCCTCTGTTCAGCAAGCAACGTTTTGAACGTGCAGCCATCCGGCCATACACGGGGGCTGCAGAATATCTGGAGAAACACGCATCCAAGAACCTCCGTAAAACGACACGTCGCCAGCTGAGACGCCTGGAAAACCTGGGGAACCTGACTGTCAGTTACTCAACACCTGACAGTGATTTTTCGGCATGGGCGAGAGAGTTTCTGGAGCTTGAAAAGTCAGGTTGGAAAGGGCTTCACCAGACAGCCCTCGGTTCCCGGGAGTCGACAACAAGATTCTATGAAGAACTGATCTCCAGATCGGTTCCGGAAAACGGAGCCCGCTTCCTGGCCCTGCGGATGAATGGTCGTCCGATTGCCATGCTCTCCGACCTGGCTGCTGATGACCAGGCCTGGTGTTACAAGACAGCTTACGACGAGTCCTTTGCCGATTTTTCTCCCGGGTTGCTCGCCGAAATCAGGAACATCGATTACCTGCACCGGGACGGAATCCGATTTGCGGACTCCTGCACGGCAGCCGACAACTCGACCCTTAATCGCCTGTGGGGCGAAAGAGTGAAGTTTCAGCACGCGGTGGTGGCCCTGCGGCCCGGATTGCCGACCTGGGTGATCCGCTCACTTCCCCTCGCACAAAGGCTGGTTCGACGGTTTCGCCCGGGAGCCAGGAGATGTTCCCACCCCAAATGAACAGGGCGCTGCCCCCCGGACTGAAAAGAAATCAACCTGAATTTGAATCCGAACCGAATCATGAATCTTGAAATTATCTCCACCCTGGAATCCTTTGCAGCGTTGGAAGCTGAATGGGATTTGCTTACCAGTGAGCCGCTCCGCAGTTTTGCCTGGCATTTTTCCTGGTGGAAGCATTTTGGCGAAGGGCTGGAACTGAAACTGATCATCCTTCGCGAAGAGGGACAGCTGGTTGGGGTCGCTCCTTTTTATATCGACTATTGGTTGGGTCAGCGACGCCTTCGATTTATTGGAAGTGGCCGTACCTGCACCGACTATGCCCAGCTGATCTGCAAACCGGAACACGCGGCCGACTTTCAGAAAAAAGTGGCTGGCTATTTTTCGGCAGAGTTCGCGTTTGACATGTTGGAGTTGGAGGGGGTCACGACGGACCAGTTCGGTTCATTTTGCGGGCAACTGCGACAACAGCCCAACGGGTACTGGGAATACTACCAGCCACTGGAACCCACCTGGGTGCTGGACCTGCCGGAGGACTGGGATCAGTTTCGTAGCAACTCGCGAAAGTCATTGAAACGAAAAATCAAGAGGGCGGATTCCAGGCTTTCATCGGGGGACATTGCGGTCCGGTCCACCGATGGTGACCTGGATTTTGAAGAGGCCTTTGCCATCCTGGTTGAACTTCACCAGGATCGCTTCCAGAACAAGGGGGAGCCGGGCGTCTTTGCGGATACCCGATTTCTGGGTTTCCTTCGGGAGGCAGGCGCTCGATTGGCGGGCAAGGGCCGAACGGAAATCGTTGTGGCCTACGAACAGGGGGCTCCCTTGATTGCCCAGTTCTATCTCAAAAACGAAGAGGGGGTGCAGCTGTACCAGGCCGGGATTCGTTCCAGCAAAATGCACCTCGAACCGGGGCACCTTTTGCTCACCTACTCGGTTCGCAAGGCGATTGAAAATGGTTATCAGTATTTCGATTTTTTGAGAGGTAATCACCCCTACAAGCCCTACTGGGGCGCGAATCCCCGGTTATTGGTCAAGGTTCGTCTGGTGTCCAGCGGAATTCTGCCCTCCGCTGTCCACCGGACGTTCCGTGTTGTGCGGGAATTCAAACGCTTGTGCCAATCCCTGACCTGGAATTCAGGATTTCGAGTCGAAGCCTGATCCGGTCCTGCGAATGGTAGACAGCCCCTTCACCGTATCGGTTTGGCCGGTTGTTTCACCGTGGCTATCGCATCCACTTGTCAGTGAACGGGGAACCGGGAGGCCCGATCGAAAAGCAGGCAGCTCATCCTCCAGGAATGCCCTTTCCGGAAGGGGGCCTCCTGTTTGTCCATTTGCCGGCAAATTTGGTCCTTTTTTTATTCTGAATGGTGTTTTTCCAGGGCCCGTAAATGAGAGAGACCCCAAATTTTGATTGAATTCGGGACAGTCACTGCCCACCAGATTCCCGTCAATCCAGATCATGATCCAACCCGTTACCCGATGAGGCAGCACTGCAGGCTGCTCAATGGGTCCTGCCTTCCGGCCGGAGCCTTTCCCGAAGCCTCGGATACCGGGGCCGTTGGGAGGATGTTGCAGCGATCGGATCTGGTGAATTCCGGAAAGGTTGAGAGGATCAGCCTGCCCCCTGAAATTGAGCGTTCTGCCCCGCGACTTCAGGCCGACTTTCGGGCAGGGAGGTTTGCGGCTGGAATAGCATTGCAGGCAATGGGATACGATGGGTTGGTTGCCCGCTGCGAACGGGGATTGCCGGTCTGCCCCGGTGGTCTGTTGGGGTCGATCTCACATACGGCTGAATATGCCTCGGCTGCAGTCGTCAGGAAACAGCAGGTTGCCGGGATTGGCGTTGATTGCGAAAGGTTGCTTGCGACGGCCGTTGCCAGCGAGTCGTGGCAACTGGTTGGAACCGCAGGGGAACGGGATCTGATTTCCAGGGATCCGCAGGTGAGTCCTTCCACGGAAAAACCGGAAGGCCTTTTTCTCGCCATTCAATCCTGGTGGTCCCCTTTCAGCAGCGAAAAGGATGGGAATGAATGAGCGGCAGGTTTTTTGAAGGCGAATCCGGAGCTTTATTCGGGTTTTTTCAGCCTGCGACCGGTGGCGTGGAGGATTCCAATCCGATCCTGATCTGTCCACCTGTGGGACACGAATATTTCAGAACGCATTGGTGCCTGAGGCGGACTGCAACCGTACTGAGCCGGAAATCCAATTCGGTTTTCCGATTCGATTACCGGGGTAGCGGCGATTCTGCGGGCAAGCCAGGTTCGGTGCAAACGATCGAAGACTGGATGTTTGATGCCCACCTTGCTGCCGAGGAACTGGCTGACCTGTGTGGCGTAAAAAAACTGGATGTCATCGGCCTGAGAACGGGGGGGATCCCGGCCGCCGCTCTTGCCGGTACGGGGCGGGTTCGCCGGTTGATTCTCTGGGAACCCCAGATTGACGCCGGGACCTTCGTAAAACAGTGGAGGAGGATGCATCGGACCATGCTGGATCTTTGGGTGACCCGCATTCAAACCCCTGATAACGGGGAAACGGAGGAATTGCTCGGCACTATGCCCGCGGCCTGATCGAGGAACTTGAATCGTTTCAGTTCGGTCGTCGCGATCAGTTGGCCTGCCAAAGGGCGGTGGTCGTCTCCTCGGAAGCGACAGATGCATGGGAGGGCAGGGGCTACGAAACGGTTTCGGTGAGTGAAGCGGGTGACTGGTCGGATTTGTCACGTATCGAGATGGCGTGGCTGCCTACCGAGGCTTCACTTGAGATCGTCAAGCTTTTTACCTCTGATACGGTTTCCGGACCAAAGTCGAATTCCAAACAGCAGTCTGAAAAAGGGATCCCCCAACAAAGGTCGGATTGAATCTTCATGAATGCTCCATTAACTCACGCAGTAGAATCTGTGGTCCGCTTTGGGGCCGGCCAACGGTTGATCGGGATTGCAACACCCGGAAACCAAAGCGGTTACGTAACGGATAGGCCGGCGGTCGTCATTTTTAACGCGGGGATCGTTCATCGCGTGGGGCCGTTTCGCTTAAGCGTCGACCTGGCACGGGAGTTGGCCGAAGCGGGCTTCTGCGTGCTGCGATTTGACCTGTCCGGACTGGGTGAAAGTGATTTTCGAGGTGGCAGATTGGAGGCGGAGGAACGGGCACTGCTGGACGCCCAGGATGCGTTCCGTTTCATGCATGAGGAATTCGGGACCAGCGCTTTTGTTACCGCCGGTCTTTGCAGTGGCGCTTTCAACGCTTTTCAGGTCGCCGTGGGGGATCGCCGAGTCCGCGGACTGATCTCCATGGATGGGGTTTCGTTTGAGACAGGCGGTTTTCGTCGACGGGAAGTGACTCGCAGGTTGAACTACCGTTTTGTAAGAAACGCGATCAAGAGAAGGGCGTTGGGAATTCGTGGTTACGAAGCTTCCGATCCGGCCAGCCAGTTAACGCAGGGTGAGTTTTTCCAGGTGGATGAAAACCCGGACCGCGTGCGGCGACAATTGGGCGAGCTGGTACAGCGACGGGTGGCAATGCAATTTGTCTATACCGAGGGCTGCGATGATTTCAATGGAGAAGCCCAGTTTGAAGAGATGTTCGGTCCGCAGCCCAAGGAGCTGATCGAGGT